>CAIPNM010000303.1 GCA_903866395.1 uncultured bacterium | reverse complement strand
CGCTCACGCTTGACGCAGTCACGGTTGCGGTCCAGCGGATTGTCGCTAGCGCAGCGCTCCCCGCCCAGACCACTGACCTCACCCAATCGGTCAATTCCACCGCCGCCGGTGGGCACCTGGTCATCCAGGCCGGTGGCTCGGTCACCGTGGCCCAAACCGTGACCGCGGGTGGTGCCGGGAACCTACTGCTTCAGGCGTCGGCAACGGGCAGTCTCACGGCCAATGCCGACATCGCAAGCGGTTCCGGACATATCAGTCTCCTGGCTGCGGATACGCTCACTTTGGGTGCCGGTGTAGACGTGACGACCACGGGCAATGGGTCGCTTGACCTTGTGGCTCAGACCGGCAACCTGACCATGGCGGCGGACGCGAAGCTCGTCACGGCCAATGGTGACATCCGGATGACTGCGGGTAACGGAGCCGCCGATCAGGTCTCGATCGGTCAGATCACCGCAGCGACGGCCAACGTGTCCATCACCGCAGCGGGTTCGATCCTCGATGCCGATACGGTCACCAGCAGCGTCGATGACACTACAGTGGATATCAACTCGGTTGGCCTCAGCCTCTCGGCAGGCAAGGGCGCGGGCCTCCTCGCGGGCAACAGCCTGACACAATCGGTCAATGCACTTGAAACGACAGTGCAGACGCTTTCTGCATCCGTCTCGGGTTCGGATGGCCTCAACCTGCGCGAGACCAATGACCTCGTGATTGGCAACGTGGTCAGCCAGTACGATGCGACCAAGTCTGTGGTGGTACAGACCGTACAGGCCGATGGCACGGCAACGGCCAGTTCGCTTGCGGTCGCAAGCGATGTGGCCACCGCAGCCGGTGGTAACGGATCGGTTGTCGTCGTTGCCGGGGGGACCCTCACACTGAACGATGGCACCGCTGGCACTGCCGGGGTCGCCGTGAAGGCTGATGGCTCGGGTAACGTGCTCCTGCAGGCCCTGGGAACAGGCGCCAATGTGGTGGCGAGCGCAGATGTGCTGAGCACAAGCGGTAACGTAAGCGTGCTTGCCCAGGGCTCAGTCACCTTCGGTCTTGACGCGGATATCCGGACCACCAGCGCGCTGGCGGGTGGCGGCAGCATCGACGTCTGGGCGGAAGCGGGCGCGATCACGCAGCATGCCTCCAGCGAGTTCCGCAGTTCCGGGTCCACGGCGACCGCCCGGTTGGTCGCTGGTACGACAGTAACCGTTGGTGACATCGTAGTAGACGGCGCGGTCGGTATCACTGCCGGGTCGGGCGCGATCACCGATGCCGATGCGCTGGTGACCAGCGCGAACGACACCGATCAGGACATCGTCACGGGTCTACTTCGCCTGTCAGCTGGCACGGCGGTCGCTGATCTGGTGAATCATTTGGAGCTCACCACCGGCACGCTCAGCGCCCGCGCGGCAGCCGGCGGAATCTGGCTGCTTGAAGCGAACGACCTCGTTATCGGGGACGTCGGCCTGTCGGTGAATCGCGTGAAGGCTGATGCAACGACCTTCACCACGAACAGCACCGATGCCCCCCAGAGCGATATCCGCACGACGGGTGCGAATGGCTCAATCGTTCTCAGAACGACCTCAGGCACCATCACTCTGGGCGACGGCACCGCAGCGGCGGACGGTATCGCTGTCAGCGCACATGGCACGGGCAATGTGCTGATCCAGGCGGGCATGGCGTCGGCGCCCATCGTGTCGCCCACGGTATCCCTGCCCGCCAGTTTCACCGTCCTGTCCTCTAGCGGTGAGATCCGGTTCGCGAATGCGGTGGGTAACGGTATCGAAACGCTCACCGTGGTGCTTTCGGTGACCGGCGGACCCGCCTCGCCGTCGCCTGCTCCGACGCTCACGTCGACGACGGGAAGCGGTGTCACCGTTGGCGGATCGGGGACGGCTAGTCTGACCCTGACCGGTACGGCCGCCGATCTCAGCGCATTCCTTGATTCGGCCAATCGGGTCGTCTTCAACGGCATGGCCTCGTCCACGCCGTATGGCCTCACGCTCACCGCCCAGAGCATGAATGGCAGCGGAGTTCAATCTGCCACGACCGCGCAGGCCACGCTGTCTGTCGTGCAGCTTGGGGTATCGAGCGGCTCCACGCTTGCCTCCGCGTCCACGGCTCCCACCTTGCAGGTGCCGGCGGCCTTTACGGTGCTGTCGAGCAATGGCGAAATCAAGCTGTCTGGCGATGCGGTGAGTGGCGCCGGCAGCGTGACGATTGCGCTGGCGGTGAGCCACGCCTCGATAACCAACCCGTCACTGACCTCGTCCGCCGGTAATGGGCTATCGAGTGGCGTCACGGTGAGTGGTTCGGGCACATCGGTTCTGACGCTGAGCGGAACGGTCGCCGATGTCAACACTTACCTCAAAGCTGCCGACCGGATCCGGTTTAACGGCGCTGCCTCGAGCACACCCTATTCCCTGAAGTTCTCGGCGCAGACCGTGAACGCTGCGGTAGTCCAGGCGGCCGTGACGGCTGACGCGGCGGTTACCAGCGTACAGCTCGGCGCCGCCGGCACAGCCACGAGCAGCACAGCGCCCACGCTGGCCGTGCCGGCTACGATCACGGCACTGCCGGCCAATGGCGAGATCAGGTTTGCCGCCAATTCAGTGTCGGGCAGTGGTCCGATCACTGTCGTGCTGGCGCTTGGTGGCGGCGCGGCGGATTCCACGGTGAGCCTCACCAGCGTGGCGCCCGCCGGCAGCGCGGTCGTGGTGGAGGGGTCGGGCACCAGCCGATTGACCTTGAAGGGCAGCGCAGCTGATCTCAGCGATTATCTCGATGACGCGAACCGCATCCTGTTCACCGGTACCGGGTCGGCAACTCCCTACACGCTCGCGGTAACTGCACAGTCGGCAACCGGCAGCAAGGTAACTGCCGCAGCGACTTCACAGATTGCGCTCGTGACCACCGGGACATCGGGTACGGCCACGCTGGCCGCGACCCCAACGCTCAACGTTCCTTCGTCATTCACAACACCTGCTACCAACGGCGAGCTGCGGTTCTCAAACGCCGTGGGAACAGGTACCGACATCGTGACGGTAGTGCTAGCCGTTCGCGGTGGACCCTCCGGTGCAACGCCCACACTGTCGAGTGCCTCCGGAAACAGCCTTTCGAACGAGGTGACCGCGAGCGGCAGCGGCACCACGACGCTCACCCTCACCGGCACGGCCTCGGCGGTCAGCACCTACCTCACGGCTGCCAACCGGGTCCTGTTCAACGGGACGGTGTCTGCAACCGCCTACACGCTCACTGCTACGGCGCAGCGCCTGAGCGGCGGTGTCGTCGTGGCCGCGACCACCGCGCAAACCCTGCTCACGGCAACCTTGTCCGGCAGTGCCGCAGCGAGTGGCGTTGCGCAGGCCTTCTCGCCCCTCGCCCTGAACGTGCCGTCGGGCCTGTCGGCCCTGTCAGTCAATGGCGATGTCCGCTTTGCTAACGCAGTGGGTGATAGCGCTGAGGCCCTGTCGATTGTCATGGCGGTCAGCGGTGGCCCCGCGAGCCCCACACCCGCACCAACACTCGTTGCGGCGGGGGGCAGTGGCGTGACGGCCAGCGGTTCGGGAACTGGAACGCTGACACTGAGCGGAACGGCGGCTGCGCTTTCTGCCTATCTCAACTCGAATGGCGGCGTGCGCTTCAACGGCCAGGCGTCTACAACGCCGTATGCGCTCACCACCACGGTGCAGAGCGCGACTGCCAGTGTCGTGCGCTCTGCGCGTACTGCAGTATCGACGCTTGCCAGCGTTGAAATCGGCGCGGGTGGCAGTGCCGTGGCCACGGCACTGCCAACGCTGAATATGCCCGCGAGCCTGATCGCGTTGTCCGCGAGTGGCGAGGTGAAATTCGCCGATGGGTTCGGCAGCGGCACCGAAACGCTGACCGTGGTGCTGGCGGTCAGCGGTGGCCCGGCAAGCCCGAATCCCGCGCCGGTACTGTCGGCGAGTGGTTCATCCGCCGTCACGGTCGTGAGCGGCTCGGGCACCAATACCCTCACGCTCAGCGGCACCGCCGCTGCGCTTTCCTCCTACCTCAGCTCAAACGGCGGTGTGCGCTTCGATGGTCAGGCGTCCTCTACGCCCTATGCGCTCAGTGCCACGGTTCAAAGCCTGAACGGGCCGGTCGTCCAGCTTGCCCGGACGGCGCAGGCGACGCTCACCAGCGCTCAACTGGGACCGACGGCCTCGGCTGGAACAGCCACTCCGTCGACCGCTCCCACCCTCGCAGTGCCAGCCAGCCTGACCGTGCTCGCGAGTGGCGGCGATATCCGGATGACGAATGTGTTGGGGGCAGCGCCCACCGCGGAAACGCTGACCCTGGTGCTGTCGGCGACCGGTGGACCGTCGGGTGTCAGCCCGTGGCTCGCGCCAGCTGCCACCGTTGCGGGTGTCACGGTGGCTGGCTCCGGCACGGGCGTGCTCTCGCTTACCGGTCTGGCCGCCGATCTCAACGCGTACCTCGGTAGCACCGGCGTCCGCTTCAACGGGCCGGCGTCAGCCACTGCGTATGACCTCAAGGTCACGGCCCAACGTCTGGGCAGCGATGGCGTGGTTCGCGCCGCGGCAACCGCATCGGCATCGCTGACGAGCGTGCAGCTTGTGACCAGTTCGTCTGCAGTCCTCCTCTCGGCACCTGCTCTCAGCCTGCCCGGCACGATCACTGCGCTGCCCGCGAACGGCGAGATCCGGATCGCAAATGCCCTCGGCTCGGGCAATCAGGCGCTCACCGTGGTTTTGTCGGTGAGTGGCGGCCCCGCCGGTGCCACGCCGAAGCTGTCGAGTTCCGAGGGTAATGTGTCTTCGGGCACCGTCACCGTGAGTGGTTCGGACAGCAACCGCCTCACGCTGACCGGAACCGCTACAAGTCTCAGCGCCTACCTCAACACGGCCAACCGCATTCTGTTCAATGGAGCGGCGACCGCCACGCCGTACACGCTGACGGTGAGCGCGCAGTCGCTGAACGGTGACACCGTCCGCGCGGCCGCCACCGCTAACGTTCAACTCGTCACGACCGGTTCCAGCGGCACGGCTACAGCCGCGACTGCACCGACGCTGAACCTGCCGTCCAACATCACGACGTTGTCCGCTAATGGCCGCATTCAGATTGCCAACCTGGCCGGAAGCAGCGCCACCGACACGGTGACCGTTGTGATGGCTGTAAGCGGCGGCCCGAGCGGCGCCACGCCCAAGCTCTCAAGTTCCCTTGGAAATGGCTCGGCAGAAGGCGTCACTGTCATTGGAACTGATACCAACACGCTGACACTGACAGGCACCGCCTCCGCGGTCAGCACGTTCGTGAACGTCGCAGACCGCATCCGCTTCAACGGCACCGCTTCCACCACGAGCTACTCGCTTACAGTGACCGCGCAAAGCCGCGACGGCATGACGGTTCGCTCGGCGGCTTCATCGGTGGCGACGCTGACCAGCGTTGCGACCGGCACTGCGGCGACCAGCGGCACGGCGCAGCCTTTCGCGCCGCTCACGCTCAATATGCCGGCGAGCTTTACCGCACTGTCGGGAAGCGGCGAGATCCGGATCGCCAATGCGGTTGGCACCGGCAACGACAGCGTGACCGTTCTGCTGTCAGTAAGCGGCGGCCCTGGTGGCGCGACGCCGGCTCCTACCCTGTCTACCTCGGGTACTGTCTCGGGCGTCACGGTTACAGGGGCTGGTACAGCCGCGCTTACGCTGACCGGTTCGGCAACGTCAGTCAGCAGCTATCTGAACACCGCGGGACGGGTGCTCTTCAACGGTCAGGCGTCGAACACTACCTACACGCTCAGCGCAACGGTGCAGAGCCTCACCGCAGGCGTGGTCCGTTCGGCCCGCACTGCGCAGGCCACGCTCACCAGCGTGCAGCTCATCGCGGGCGCGAGCGGTACATCCTCGCTGCTCGGAGCGCCCACCCTCAACCTCCCGGCGAGTATCACGACGCTGGCCGCTAACGGCTCGATCCGGGTGACGCTGCCCGTCACGCCGACACTCACCGATGGTCTGGTGGGGACCAGCACCACGGACACGCTGACGGTGATCATGGCAATCAGCGGTGGGCCAAGCGGTGCTGTACCCAAGCTCTCCAGCGCCCTGGGTAACGGGACGAACGAGGGGGTCACGGTTGCAGGCAATGACTCCGGCACGCTTACGCTGACTGGAACAGCAGTTGCGATCAGTAACTATTTGAACGTTGCCGAGCGCATTCTGTTCAACGGACCGGCATCCACGACCGCCTACGCGCTGAACGTCACGGCACAGAGCCGCGACGGCGCAACGATCCGGTCGGCGGTGTCGTCAACTGCAACCCTCACCACGATAGCCTCCGGCAATCCGGCCACGACCGGCAGCGCTCAGCTGGCGGCCGCGCCCACCCTCAATCTCGCTTCGAGCCTGTCGGTGCCGTCCGTGAGTGGCGAACTCCGCCTGGCCAACCTGGCCGGAACCGGCACAGAGACTGTGACGGTTCTCCTCATGCTGAGCGGCGGCCCCGCGAGCCCGTCGCCCGCGCCCACACTTTCAACGCCAGCGCTCGTCTCTGCCATTTCGGTTGCTGGCTCTGGCACGAATGCGCTCACACTGACGGGCACCGCGACGTCAATCAGCAGCTTCCTGAATGCAGCGGGTAATGTGTTGTTCAGCGGTCAAGCCTCCAACACCAGCTACACGCTGACCGCCACGGTGCAGAGCGTGACAGCGGGCGTTGTGCGCTCGGCGCGAACGGCACAGGCCGCGCTCACCAGTGTTCTGTCGAATATCGGCGGCAGTGCCAATCTGGTAGCGGCGCCGACGCTCAATCTGCCTGCGAACTTTGCGGCCTCGGCGGTCAACGGCAGCATCCGGATCGCCGACCTGACCGGCAGTGCCACCACCGCGGTCCGCGTCGTGCTGTCGGTCGACGCTGGTCCGAGTGGAGCAACGCCGACGCTCACGAGCGCCGCAGGCAATACCCTTGTCGAGGGCGTGACGGCCTCGGGATCCGGCTCATCGCAGCTTGTGCTGACCGGTACCGCGGCGGCGATCAGCGCCTACCTCAATACGGCTGATCGCGTCCGGTTCAATGGCGCGGCTTCCGCTACACCCTATCGACTGACCGCCACCGTCCAGGCCCTGGCCGACAATGTGGTGCAGGGCGCATCCACCGCCCACGCCACCCTCACCACGCTCACGGCGCCGGTGGCGTTGCCCACGCTCACCGTACCGGCGAGCTTCTCGGCGACCAATGCAAGCGCTGGCGTGTACTCCGGGGAAATCCGGATGCAGGGTGCCGTGGGAAGCGGCACGGAGGCGCTGACCGTCGTTCTGTCGGTGAGCGGCGGGACGCTCACTGCGTCGCTTGGGAACGTCACCGCCGAGGGTGTCGCGGTGACCGGGTCGGGCACACAGCGAATCTCGCTCACCGGTGCGGCGAAGGACATCTCCGACTACCTGAATGTTGCCAATCGGGTGGTCTTCAGCGGCGCCTCGTCGGCTACGCCGTACGGGCTGGTGGTCACGGCGCAAAGCATTGACGCCGGCGGCACGATTCGCTCGGCGGTGACCTCCAAGGCAGTGGTCCTCACGTTCACGACCACTAATGACATTGTCGCTTCGGCTGACATCGTGAGTGCCGGCGGCAGCATCAGCATCGTGTCGAGCCGCAATGTCACGCTTTCTGGAGCGGCCGACGTACGGACGGTCTCCGGCGGCAGCATCGATATCGAGGCCCGCGAAGGCGAGATTTTCCAGAGTGCGGCGAGCGTCCTGTCGAGCACCGGTGCGGCGTCTAGCGCCCGATTGCTTGCGAAATCCAATGTCACCGTGGGCGATATTGAGCTTGCCGACGGCAAGGTCAGCATCTCCGCTGCGACGGGATCGATCTTCGATTCCGACGCTCTGGTTGTCAGCGGGTCTGCGAGCCTCAATGATGCCGATCACGACATCAGCAGCGCGCAACTCAGGCTGTCGGCCGGCATCAGTGTGGGTGAGGCGGTTGATCACCTGGAGACCTCGGTCGGACGCCTGAGCGCGCGTGCGGCGGGTGGCAGCATCTGGTTGCTCGAGGCGAGCGATCTGGTCATCGATGACGTCACGGTCACCGTGAACCGCGTGCGCTCTGATGGCACCGTCTCGGGCTCCAGCCTCACGGACGCCCTGCAATCGGATGTGAAGACCACCGGTGCGGATGGCTCGATCGTGCTTCGAACCGCTGCCGGATCCATTACCCTCAACGACGGCACTGCTTCGGCCGATGACACCGCCATCAGCGCCCACGGTAGCGGTAACGTCCTTGTGTCCCTCCCTGGACTTGCAATCGGTTCCAGCGGAAGTTCAACAGCGCTTGCTTCGCCCAACCTCGCGTTGCCCGCAAGCTTCACCACCCGGCCCACCAACGGCGAACTGCGCTTCGGCAACGCGGTGGGTAGCGGCGATGAGAGCTTGACGGTCCTGCTGACGGTAAGTGGTGGCCCGGCCAATGCCAACGCCACGCTGTCGAGTTCGGCCGGTAACACCCTGGCCGATGGCGTGACCGCGACTGGCTCGGGTGGCGCAACCCTCAAGCTCACCGGGACTGCGGCGGCGCTCAGCAACTACCTGAACACAAGCGGGCGGGTCCGTTTCACTGGCCAGGAGTCAACCACTGCTTATCAACTTGACGTGACGGTCCAGCGCCTGAACGGTGAAGTGGTCGAATCGACCCGCTCCGCGACTGCATCAGTGACCAGTTCGGCCACTGCTACTGTCGCCAACACCGGCGCTGCCACCGCGCAAACAGCGCTGACGGTGTCAATGCCAGCTGACTTTGTGGTGAGCGCAAACAATGGCGAAATCCGATTTGCTAACGCACTGAGTGCTGGCACCGAGACTCAGACCTTTGTGCTGGCCGTCAATGGCGGCCCGAGTGGTGCTGCCGCAGCGCTGTCGGCCACGGCGGGCAACGGTACAACGGGTGGCGTCACCATCAGCGGTTCTGGCTCCGGCATCCTGAGCCTCACCGGCTCGGCGAATGATCTCCGCGCCTTCCTGGCTTCGGCCGATGCGGTCCGCTTCAACGGCACCGCGTCCAACACTGCGGCCTACACGTTGTCGGCCACGGCCCAGCGCAGCACCGGTGGCGTGGTGCGTCTTGCCACAAGCTCGCAGGCCACGCTCCTTGCGGTGGGTGACGACCTTGTCGCGAACGCCGACATCGCCACCACGAGCGGCAACGTCAGCGTGATCGCCTCGAGGGACGTGCGCTTTACCGGGACGGCTGATATCCGGACCGGTAGCACGGCAGCGGGCTCGGGCAGCATCGATATCGCGGCCGCGACCGGTTCGATCACCCAAAGCGCGAACAGTTTGCTTGTCAGTACGGGCGCCGATGCGCAGGCGCGGCTGCACGCCGCGCAGAATGTGACGGTGGGTGACATCGTCCTCGCTGGCGGCAAGGTCAGCATCACGGCGGTGGCGGGATCGATACTTGATGCTGACGCTTTGGTGGCCAGTGGCTCAACTAGCGTGAACGATGCCGACCAGGACATCACGGCGGCTGGCGTACGTCTCGACGCTGGCACCGCAGTCGGTGCGGCCGTCAACCACCTGGAAACCACGGCGGGAACCCTCACCGGGCGCGCCGCCAACGGTGGCATCTGGGTGCTCGAGGCCGACGCACTCTCGATTGATAATGTAACGGTCACTGTCAACCGGGTCCTGACCGACGGCGCAGTCACGAGTTCCACCGTGACCGATGCCATCCAGTCCGATCTGAGGACCACAGGCGGCAATGGCTCGATTGTGCTGCGCTCGACCGCCGGAAGCCTCACGTTGAAGGACGGCTCAGCGGGCGGTACCGCGGGCGCTGCGATCAGCGCTCACGGTAGCGGCAACGTGCT
>CAIPNM010000302.1 GCA_903866395.1 uncultured bacterium | reverse complement strand
CGGTGAGTCAAGCCCGCCCGAGGTAGGCCTGCCGCACGGCGGGATCGCGCGCCAGATCGGCCGAGCGACCGCTCAGGGTGACCTTTCCGGTTTCCATGACATAAGCCCGGTGTGATACTGCAAGCGCCTGCGTGGCGAGCTGCTCAACCAGCAGGATGGCAAGGCCGTCGCGGTTGAGGGATTCGAGCACTGGAAAAAGCATTTCGAGCACACGCGGGGCCAATCCCAGCGAGAGTTCATCGATGACCAGCAGTTTCGGGCTCGATGCGAGACCGCGCGCGATCGCGAGCATCTGCTGCTCACCACCCGATAGCGATCCCGCTGCCTGCGCGCGGCGCTCGGCGAGTCTGGGAAAGAGGGTGAAACCGCGCTCGACCGCCTCGTCGATGCGGGAGGGTGTGGCCGCAAACACGAACGCGCCCAGGCGCAGGTTGTCCTCGACGGTCTGTTCGGCGAACACCTGACGGCCTTCCGGAACCATGGCGAGACCCGCCCGAACCAGGCGATGGGAAGGCAGACCTGTCACCTCGGCACCGTTGAATTCGATCCTGCCCGCCACGGGTGCGAGCACGCCCGAGATCGCCTTCATGGTCGATGACTTGCCCGCGCCATTTGAGCCGATGACCGCAACAAATTCACCCGCACCCACTTCGAGGCTGACCGACTGTACCGCTCGCACGCGACCATAGGCGACCCCGAGGTCGGTCACGCGCAGAAGCGGGCTGTTTGGGGCGGACTGCGTGCTCATGCGGACTCCCCGGAGGCCGAGAGGCTCGCCCCGAAATAGGCTTCGATCACCTTGGGGTCGTCCCGCACTAAAGCGGGCGCGCCTGATGCGATCACCTCACCATAGTCAAGCACGGTGACATGGTCGGACACCGCCATGATCATGTCGACATGATGCTCGACCAGCACCACGGTGACGCCGAGGCGCTTCAGATCGCGAATCAGCGCGATCAGTTCATCGATCTCGGTGTGTGTCAGCCCCGCGGCGGGTTCGTCCAGCAGCAGAATTTCCGGAGACATGGCGAGCGCGCGCGCAATCTCCAGGCGCCGCTGATGGCCGAAGGCCAGATTGCCTGCTGTCTCATCGCGATACGCGGACAAGCCCACATAGTCGAGAAGGAGCGCGGCGCGTTCGCGCTGCTGGCGTGATTCCCGGTGAAAGCCGGGCAGCCGGAACAGGGTTGACAGGAAGCCCGCGGTGCTGCGCGCATGAAATCCGATCAGGATGTTTTCCTCCACCGTCATGTCGCCAAACAACTCGGTGTTCTGGAAAGTGCGCGTGAGCCCGCTTCGCGCGATCCGGTCACTCGAACGTCCTCCGACCTCATCCTGTAGAAGCGTGACACTGCCCTCGGTCGGCGCATAAAAGCCTGAGAGCGCGTTCAGCATGGTGGTCTTGCCCGCGCCGTTGGGTCCGATGATGGCGTGGACCGTGGCTCTCTCGATGTCGAGGGTAACGCCCGATACTGCGGAGAGGCCGCCGAACCGAATCGTGAGGCCGCGGGTTTGCAGCACAGGGCCGCGGACTCGCGCCTCGACCTTGAGGAGCGTATCGATTGCCACTGAGGGACGCGGCCATGCTCCTGCCTCCCGGGTGGCCTGGGTCCGGCCGTGGCGCAACCTCATCCACAGATCTCGGACCGATCCGGCAATGCCCTTCGGCAGGAAGAAGATCACCAGCGCAAGGAGCGCACCGTAGGCGAACAGCTGCCACTT
>CAIPNM010000301.1 GCA_903866395.1 uncultured bacterium | reverse complement strand
TCGGGAGAAAAAACAGCTCGATCAGGTCGTTGAGCGAATCCAGTCGATCGACGCGGGTCTGGCTGATGCGCGCGAACTTGCCGATATTGCCCGGTCGGAGAACGACGACGATACGCTGATCGCTGTCGAGTCCGACACCGCGGCCCTGCGCGAGCAGGTCGAACTGCTCGAGTTTCGGCGCATGTTTTCCAACCCGGCCGACCCAAGCAATTGCTTTCTGGAAATTCAGTCTGGCGCTGGAGGCACCGAGGCGCAAGACTGGGCACAGATGCTGCTGCGCCAATACCTTCGTTATTGCGAGCGCAAGGGCTTAAAGGCCGAGTTGCTGGAGGAGTCGCCGGGCGATGTGGCCGGCATTAAGGGCGCCACACTCAAGGTGGAGGGCGAATACTCCTACGGCTTTCTCCGGACCGAAACTGGTATTCACCGTCTGGTTCGCAAATCGCCCTTCGACTCGAGTGGGGGGCGACACACCTCATTCGCCTCGGTCTATGTCTATCCCGAGGTGGATGATTCCATCCAGATCGACATCAACCCGGCGGACCTCCGGATTGACGTGTTCCGCGCCTCGGGCGCGGGCGGCCAGCACGTGAACAAGACCGAGTCAGCCGTTCGGATCACCCACCACCCGAGCGGCATCGTGGTGCAGTGCCAAAACGACCGCTCGCAGCACCGCAACCGCGACGAAGCCATGAAAATGCTGCGAGCGCGGCTTTTTGAACTGGAAATGCGCAAGCGCCGCGCCGAGCAGGACAAAGTCGAAGCCTCCAAAACCGACATCGGCTGGGGCCACCAGATTCGTTCCTATGTGCTCGATCAGTCGCGCATTAAAGACCTGCGCACCAACGTCGAGATCAGCAACACCCGTTCCGTCCTCGATGGCGATCTCGACGAATTCATTGCAGCCAGCCTGAAGCAGGGTGTCTGACCCGACTGAACGCGGAGACGCACTTGACTGACCCAACGCCCCCTATCCCCGATACGCAAGACACCCCGCCGGTCGACGAGAACACGATCATCGCTGAACGCCGTGCGAAGCTTGGCCGGTTACGCGATCAGGGCGTTGCCTTCCCCAATAATTTTCAGCCCGCGCATCGTGCAACGGACCTGGCTGAGCATCACGGCTTCAAAACCCGCGAGCAACTCCAAGCCGACCAGATTCGCGTGAGCGTCGCGGGTCGGATCATGCTCAAACGCGTTCAGGGCAAAGCAAGCTTTGCCACCATTCAAGATGGCACAGGCCGCCTGCAACTCTGGATGAACGACGAGGGAATCGGCGCCGATGTCCATGAGTCGTTTAAGCATTGGGACCTCGGCGACATCATTGGCGTCGAAGGCGAACTCTTCAAAACCATGAAAGGCGAGCTTTCGGTGCGCTGCTCTGCGCTTCGGATGCTCGCCAAGTCGCTGCGCCCGCTACCCGATAAATTTCATGGTGTGGCGGATCAGGAAATCCGCTACCGTCAGCGTTATGTCGATCTGATTGCCAACCAGGAAACCCGCGACACCTTCATCGCGCGCAGCCGCACCATCAGCGCCATTCGGGCCTTCATGGTGTCTCATGGCTTTCTCGAAGTCGAAACCCCGATGCTGCACCCCATCCCCGGGGGCGCGAGCGCCCGTCCCTTCATCACCCATCACAACGCGCTTGATCAACAGATGTACCTGCGGATTGCGCCCGAGTTGTATCTGAAGCGACTGATCGTGGGCGGGTTTGAGCGGGTCTACGAGATCAACCGCAACTTTCGCAATGAAGGCATCTCGCCACGGCACAACCCTGAATTCACCATGATGGAGTTCTATGCCGCGTACACCGACTATCGCTGGCTCATGGACTTCACTGAACAGATCCTGCGCGACGCCGCCCAGGCGGCCACCGGTAGCACCACCCTCACCTACCAGGGGCGCACACTCAACCTGGGCGAGCCCTTCGCGCGGCTCACCATTGCTCAGGCAATCACCAAGCATGCGCCGCACTACGCGAACGCAGCACTCGACGATCCGCAGTGGCTGCGAGCCGAGCTTCGCAAGCAGGGCGTGGACACCACTGATCCGGCTCTGGCCCGAGCCGGGGTGGGCGCGTTGCAACTCGCCTTGTTCGAAGAAGTCGCCGAATCCAAACTTCATGACCCCACTTTCATCATCGACTATCCCGTTGAGGTGTCGCCGCTTGCGAGGGTCAGTGATCAGGCCCCGGCCGTCACCGAACGCTTCGAGCTCTTCATCGCCGGACGCGAACTCGCCAACGGGTTCTCGGAGCTGAACGATCCCGAGGACCAGGCCGCGCGCTTTCACAGTCAGGTCGAAGCCAAACATGCGGGCGACGAAGAGGCCATGCACTTCGATGCCGACTACATCCGCGCGCTGGAATACGGCATGCCTCCCACCGGCGGTTGCGGCATTGGAATCGATCGTCTCGTGATGCTGCTGACCGATCGCCCGAACATCCGGGACGTGGTGCTGTTTCCGGCACTTCGCCGCGAAGACTGACCCGCGCTCGACCTGCCCGCGTTGCTCCGTTGAAGCCCGTTGCCCGACCCCGCACCGGGCATGCAGTACTCGCGTTGGGTGTCACGCAGATCGTTGGCTGGGGCACGACGTTTTATGTTCCGGCCATTCTTTCTCGCCCGATTGCCGAGGCGCTCGATCTGCCCCTACTAGGCGTCCTCGGTGCCTATTCCTGGGCGCTGCTGCTTTCCGGTCTGCTGTCGAGAAGAATCGGCGCACTGATCGATCGGTATGGGGCTGCCCCCCTTCTCACCGGCGCGTCACTCCTGGCCGCAGCAGCGCTCGCGCTGCATGCCAC
>CAIPNM010000300.1 GCA_903866395.1 uncultured bacterium | reverse complement strand
TCAAGGAACAGCTCGCGGCGCGTCTTCTTGCGCTTGCCCGCGTGCTCGACATCGCTGAAACTCATCTGGCTCATCGGCTTGCCCCGTCATCCGCTGATGCTTCGATGAAATCACATTTTGCGTGACTTGTTCAGACTATCCTTAGCTGCTGATCGGGCTGATGATGTGGCGGCTCATCGCAGCTCGTTCTCGTACTGACGGCGTTCGTTTCGGGTGGCCTCGCGCGCCGAAATGATCCGCACCCTGGCGGTGTCCGGTCCTGTGGCAGTGTAGGTGTGCGACACCGCCAGCAGCCATAGTGGCATTAATGGATGTGTCCGGGAAAATGGGGGAAGTCCAGTTCCGCCTCAGAATGGCGCAGCGGTGATCGTGTCTTATGCCAGTGATTTGCCGTCGCCAAGCCGCATGGAGCTCGTCCGCGGCGCGTACAATCGCATAATCGTTCCGGGACTTGGGGCAGGGTTAGGTGCGGCCGGAACAGTGATCGATTACACCTTGCACCGCGCCGCCGGAGCCGAGTTTTCCGAGAATGCGCAGAAGGCGACTTCTCGGGATTTCTGGGTGGATATGGCCCTGGATGTCAAGAAGGGAATTCTCTCAGCATCAGCCGGCGCGGCAGCCGGTGCTGCCATCGGTGCCGGTGCTGGTACCGTTATTGTGCCAATCTTGGGAACTGCCGTAGGCTCAGTTGGTGGGGCGATCATTGGATTCAGCGCCGGATTAGCGACTGGATACATTGCCTCCCCCGGGATTGAGAAAGCGCTAGAAGTGACCAACACTCGTAGCTCCCGGAAGAACCGCCCGCCTCTAAACAAGTGACATTTCGTTTTCTATGTACTCACCAAGTTTCGGCGAACTTCGAGAAGGAGTGATTTGGGGCGCAGCGTTAAGCTGCATCGGAGTTGGGCTTGTTGCGATCCTGGTTGAACCGACTTACTGGGTCCCGCTATTGGGGGTTACAGCGGCGTTCAGTATGTACGTTTGCTTTAGTGCAATCTTGTTCAGCGGGCGCCGTGTGATCCCGAACAAGCCCTTCTTCGTGTGGGGACTTGTTACTCTCGCGGCTGCATCGGTACTTTGCGCTGCAAGCGTGAACGTCGCGTTGGAAAAGATGCCGCGTGTCCCCGCGCTCTTCGTTACGGTAGTGGGATGGGCGGTTTTCGTTGCGTGGGTTTCCTGGAGGACAGTTGCGAAGCGAGGGCGTCAGCAATTGGCGTCCGGACGACTCGCGAGGGCGGCGCAGCTAGGTGCTCCAATCAGCGCCGGGTTCGGCGGCCTTGCCGCTCTCACAGTTGGTGGCGAGTACGTTACCGCATTCATGGCGCTCATCATTGCGATTGGTGTCGGGTACACCGTCAATCTCCACATGACCTATCACGCGATGGGCCTTCGAGGGTTCTTTGCGGATTCCGATCAAGGCTAGTACTTGAAAAGCTAGAAAAACCCCAGCAGGTCAGTAGCCAGCGACGATTGTGTCCACCAAAATTGACCATCGAACAGTTAAAGCAGGAATTGGAACGACTTGGCATTCCACGGCGCGTGTATTCCCTCAATAGCAGAAAGGATGAACGACTCTGCATCGAGTCTCGTGAGGGTATGTGGCATGTCTACTTCGTTGAGCGAGGGAAGGAACGCAGCGTTAAGCAGTTCGCTGCGGAGTCCGAGGCATGCGACTTCATGCTGAACGAGTTACGCTACGAGATCTAAGGGGAACTCAGGGTCCACCAGCCGCGCGCGCAGCTTCGTCAACGACCTGTCCGGACGGGTATTGCGACGGGCAGACAACGCGAGCAGTGCCGGTCTTGACCAGATCAGACGTGACATGCCGGGGGTTCGAGGTCGTTGCCCTGTTCGAGCTCGGCTAGCCAGGCGACGTCCCCCCAAGAATCAATAGCATAAAGGTTTAGAGTCCGGCCCTGAAAAGGAGGTTTTGAAGAGGAGTCCACGGCCTCGCACGTGCTGCTCAACTCCTACACCGGCAAGTTACAGTAGCGGCGACGCGCAAGGGACCCGGTCTCGAAACTGGGCGGCATGATCACGCGGTGACACCCACCGTGTCGTCCCGATCGCCATACCGCGAGGAAACCACATTTCGCACAGCCTGTATCTTTATGCGCAGCAGGCTGCCTTTTAGAAAGAACTGGGATTTACTCCTCGTGACACGCCGCTCGTGATCACGCAACCCTTTACGAAACCATGAATGTAGATCGAGCTCGACGCACATTGCTTGCCTTGGGCGGCGGGATCGTCGCCTCACCGAGCGCAGCCTGGTTCATGAAGAACACCATCGACGTAAGCATATCCGTCACTGACGAGCAAGGCCGCGCGGTGCCGCATGCGACGATCTGGATGTGTGTACTGCCGCGAAAAAGTCCATTGGCGCTCGACTTGGAAGACCTAAGAAGGATTACGGTACGCTACGGCGATTCGTTTGACTATGCGACACCGTTTAACACAATCGTTCCTGAGCAAATGGTACTACCGCTGGCCGATACACATGGGCGGTTGAGTTACCAATTGGACTACCAGTTTTATGAAGGTTCCGCCGCCCGCCGGCCTGCGGCGATGTCAGTCGGCTTCGCAGCGATGAAGCGCGGCCACCTTCCCGCGTTTGCCGACTTCTCCATCACTAACGAGTCGAGAATCCAGACCAAACTCGTGCTAGCGCGCGATCCGGCCTCGCCGTC
>CAIPNM010000299.1 GCA_903866395.1 uncultured bacterium | reverse complement strand
TCGACCAGCCGCTGGATCGGCGCCTTGTTCGCCTGCGCCGCCTCGACCAGCTCGATGATTCGCGCGAGGACCGTCGCAGCGCCGATCGCGGTCGTTCGAACGACCAGCGCGCCATCGCCATTCATCGAACCGCCGGTGACCCGATCACCTGGCTCGCGCACGACCGGCACGCTTTCTCCCGTGAGCATGGACTCATCGACATGCGAGCGTCCGCTCTCGACTTCGCCGTCAACTGCAATGCGCTCGCCAGGGCGCACCATCACGTGATCACCGATACGTACCTGGTCAAGCGGCAGTTCGATTTCGCGACCGTCGACCGCGATCCGCGCGTGCTCGGGTCGCAGCGCAGAGAGTGCGCGAATGGCTGCCGCGGTGCTGCGACGCGCACGAAGCTCGAGCCACTTGCCAAGCAGCACGAGTGCGATCACCACGCTCGAGGCCTCGAAATAAAGGGGCGGATGCTCATGGCCACGATGTGCCCAGAGCGTCCAGGCGCTGAGACCCCAGGCCGCCGAGGTGCCAAGCGCGACCAGCAGATCCATGTTGCCCTCGAGCGCGCGCGCGGCGCGCCAGCCTGCGCGATAAAAGCGCGCACCGAGCACAAACTGCACAGGAGCCGACAGCACGAGTTGCCAGAGCCCAGGGAGCATCAAGTCCCCACCAAAAGGCGCGACCAGCATCGGTAACGCAAGCGGAGCGGCCAGCGCGAGCGCTGCCACGACGGCGATCAGGTCGCGGTCGATGGGCAGGGCGGCGTCTGCGGCCTGAGGATGCGGGTCGTCATGGATGCGCGCACCATAGCCTGCCTGCTCGATCGCAGCGATCAGCACGCTGGGGCGGACCGCATCGGGCTCATGCTCAACCTGCGCCGTTTCGGTGGCAAGGTTCACGCTCGCCTTGCGTACGCCCTCGATTTTCGCGAGCGTGCGCTCCACCCGACCGACGCAGGCCGCGCAGGTCATTCCACTGATATCAAGACGCGTGCGGGTCGCGTCAGGTGCGATCGCCTGCGGGTCCGAAGTCATGTGGGACAATTCAAGAGGCGGCGAGCACAGACGCAGGCCAGTGGGAGATTCGCATGTACAGCTTTGATGTGAGTGGAATGAGTTGCAGCCATTGTGCCGCAGCCGTCACGCGTTCGATACAGAGCCTGGATCAGGCGGCGCAGGTCAAGGTTGATCTGGCGCAGAATCGGGTTGAGGTTCACACGCAGCTCGCGCGAACGAAAGTGGCCGAGGCCATCACCGAGGCAGGTTACCCGGTGACGGCCTCGCGGGGCTGATCAGCCGAATCGATCCGGCGCTTACTGGATCGTGACGCGCCGCGCGGCGGGCAGTGGTTTCTTCGGTAGCGTGAGCGTGAGCAGGCCATTGTCAAAGCGTGCCTGTACAGTGCTCTCATCAAGCTCTGCGCCCAGCGTGAACTGACGCGCCATGGCACCGTAGAAGCGCTCGCTTCGAAGCAACCGTTCGCCTTCGCGCGCCTGCGCCTCGCGGCGCGTCTCGGCGGTGATCGACACACGATTACCATCCACCTGCACGTTGATGTCTTCCTTCTTCACACCAGGAAGCTCGGCCTGCACCTGATATTGCTGAGCGTTTTCCTGCACCTCGATACGGATCTCGGCGACATCGGCCTGCGCTCGCGCAGGCTGCTGCAGGAGACCTCGAAAAATTTCTGGAAAAACTTCGGCAAACGGATCGTAAACAGACAGACGGGCCATGACGGGATCTCCCTTTGACTCAAGTGTGGCGGGGCATGGATGGGCGCCCCGACACCACCTCAGATAAAGGCGTCCCAGCAAAGCTTCAAGCCCGTTGTGAGCAATCCCCAGACGGCGATGCGTCTGAACCACTCAACATTGATCTTGCGCAAGACGAAGTAGCCAATCAGAAAGCCTACGGGCACCACCGGTAGCAGCATGGCCGAGGTGCCGGTGTTGCGCAGATCGATGAGGCCCAGCATCGCATAGGGGATCCACTTCGCGTAATTGATGCAGGCAAAAAACCAGTTCATCGTGCCCACGAACACCCGGGGCTCGAGCCCCAGCGGCAGCATGAACTGCAGCATCGGTGGGCTGCCCGCGTGCGAGATGAAGCTGGTAAAGCCCGACATTGCCGGCCAGAAACGCGCCTTGATCGGCGAGATGGGCACCGGGCCGTCTGGCTTGGGCGGTGGCTTACTCAGCATGAAATTGAGCGCGAAGATCACCGCCTCAATGCCGATCAGCCCCTGGATCCAGCGCGGATCGACCACCCGAAACAAGAGCGTGCCCAGGACGATGCCCACCATGCCTGCGGGAATCGCGAGCTTAAGGATCCGCGCATCGAAAGTGCGGCGATAAGCGATCAGCCCCAGGATGTCCATGATGCAAAGAAGCGGCAGCATGATCGCAAGCGCCTGGGGCACAGGCACTGCGAGCGATAGAAGCGGAACCGCGAGCCCGCCGACTGCGCCGCCGAAGCCCGCCTTGGAGATGCCCGTGAGAAGCACTGCGGGGACGGCGACCGCGTAGAAGAACGGGTCGGTGATGAAACTCATGTCCATGTGAGGCGGTCCGCAGCGAGTGGGCTTGCTGCCTGCCGGTTGGCGCGCGCCGGGCGGCGCGAGCGGGCCGGCCCGGCGAGGTGAGCGCGGCAGGGCAACCGATCGCCCGCCGCGCGCTGAGGGGCGCTTAGCCCTGCGGAATGGGGGTCGATTGCCAGGAGATCATCTTCCAGCCGCCGGCGCGGCGCGCCCATACCTGCAGGTAGCGGCTATTTACCACCTTGTCGAGGCCGCTCACTCGAACGCTGATTTCAAGATCTCCGTCGACCAGCACCACGTCGCCCAGCACCCGGTGCACGCGCCGCAGCGACTTGAGCGCGCTGTAGTTGTAAAGCCCGTCGGTGAGCTTCTTCAGATACAGCGCCTTGTCCTCGGCGACCGCCGATGAGTGAACATAGAGCAGGTCCTCGCCCAACATATTGGCAAGGCTCGCGAAATTTTTCTCGACCAGCGCGGCTCGGCGCTGCGTCTCCAGAGCTTCGATCTCTGCAATAACGGTCTGGTCGCTCATGCTGATTTCCTTGTTGGGCAAATAAGGGTGCGAAGCGCGCAATCATGCGCGCATTTCGAGCCAGACCTCAGACGCGCTCGATCAGAAGCGAAATGCCCTGGCCTACGCCGATGCACATGGTGGTGATGGCATAGCGGCCGCCGGTGCGCTGCAGCTGCCGGGCCGCGGTGAGGACAAGACGCGCGCCCGACATGCCAAGCGGGTGGCCGAGCGCGATTGCGCCGCCGTTTGGATTCACATGCGCGGCGTCATCAGGCAGACCGAGTTCGCGCAGCACCGCAAGGCCCTGCGCGGCGAAGGCTTCATTGAGCTCAATCACATCGATCTGGCCGATGGACAGACCGGTCTTGGCAAGCAGCTTCTTGGTGGAGGGTCCGGGCCCGATACCCATGATCCGGGGGGCCACGCCCGTCGTCGCCATCGTGTGCACGCGTGCGATGGGGGTGAGCCCGTGGCGCGCAGCGGCGGCTTCGCTTGCGAGGAGAAGCGCGGCTGCGCCGTCATTCACACCCGAGGCATTGCCGGCGGTCACGGTGCCGTCGGGACGCACCACGGGTTTGAGTTTTGCAAGCGCTTCGAGTGTGGTCTCGCGCGGATGCTCGTCGCGGTCCACCACCACCGCGTCACCTTTTTTCGAGGGGATCGTGACCGGCACGATCTCGATATCGAAGGTGCCGTTTTTCTGGGCTGCGAGTGCGCGCATCTGGCTTCGAAGCGCCATCGCATCCTGATCGGCGCGCGCGATGCGGAAATCTGCTGCCACGTTCTCGGCGGTCTCGGGCATCGAATCAACCCCCACCATGGCCTTGGTACGCGGGTTAATGAAGCGCCAGCCGATGGTGGTGTCATAGACCGCGTTCTCGCGGGCAAAGGCGGTCTGCGCCTTGGGCATGACGAAGGGCGCGCGCGACATGCTCTCCACGCCGCCCGCAATGCCGAGCTCAATATCGCCGCACTGGATGGCACGCGCAAGCGTACCCACCGCGTCCATGCCTGAGCCGCACAGCCGGTTGATGGTGGCGGCCGCGACCGAGTCAGGCAGGCCCGCGAGGATCGAGGACATGCGCGCGACGTTACGGTTGTCTTCGCCGGCCTGGTTGGCGCAGCCGAAGAGCACCTCATCAATGGCGGCGACATCGAGCTTGGGGTTCCGTTCGATCAGTGCCCGAATCGGGATCGCGCCCAGGTCATCGGGGCGAACCGAGGAGAGCGCGCCGCCATAACGGCCGATGGGTGTGCGGGCACCGTCGCAGATGAAGACTTGGGTCATGGCAGGGTCCTGTCGGGGAAAGGGTAAAGAGGGTGGGCAGGCGTTCGGGCAGGAGGCAGGCCGAGGGCGCAGGCGCGCGCGCTCAGGCCCTCGCGAGCGGCGCGCCGGTGATCGCGCAGAGTTGCTCGAAGGTGAGAGAGTCGATCCATTCGCGGGCGACGAGCCCCGAGGGCGTGACATCAATCACCGCGACATCGGTGTAGACCGTGCTCACGCAGCCGATGCCGGTCAGCGGATAGCTGCAACGCTCAACGAATTTGCTCTCGCCGCTCTTGGTCTGATGTTCCATCATCACGAACACCCGCTTGGCGCCGGCTGCGAGATCCATCGCGCCGCCGACCGCGGGAATCGCATCGCCTCCGGTATGCCAGTTGGCGAGGTCACCGCCCGCAGAAACCTGAAAGGCGCCGAGCACGCAGATGTCGAGGTGGCCGCCGCGCATCATCGCAAACGAATCGGCATGATGGAAAAACGCTCCGCCGGTACGAAGCGTGACCGGCTGCTTGCCGGCGTTGATCAGATCCCAGTCTTCCTCGCCCGCTGCGGGTGCCGGCCCCATGCCTAGGATGCCGTTTTCGCTGTGCAGGAAAATCTCGCGATCGGCCGGCAGATGGTTGCCCACCAGCGTGGGCAGGCCGATGCCCAGGTTCACATAGGCGCCTTCAGGGATGTCGCGCGCGACGCGCGCGGCGATCTGGTCGCGGGTCAGTCGGGTCATGGTGCGGATCTCAGTCGGGTTTGCCGGCGGGTGCGGCGGGCTTTTGCGGACCGCGCATCACGGTGCTGCCCACGGCGAGCACCCGGGTCACGAAGATGCCCGGCGTGACAATGTTTTCCGGGTCGAGCGCGCCGAGCTCCACCACTTCATCGACCTGCGCAACCGTGCAGCGTGCGGCGCTTGCCATGATGGGGCTGAAGTTGCGTGCGGCCTTCCGGTAGGTGAGGTTGCCCCAGCGGTCGCCTCGGAGCGCCTTGATGAGGGCAAGGTCGGCGTGGATCGGCGTCTCGAACACATGGCCGCGGCCATTGATGATGCGAGTCTCCTTGCCTTCGGCGAGCGCGGTGCCGTAACCGGTGGGGGTGAAGAAGCCGCCAATGCCAGCGCCGGCGGCGCGAATCCGCTCGGCGAGATTGCCCTGTGGCACCAGTTCGAGCTCCACCTTCCCGGCGCGATAGAGGCCATCGAAGACCCAGGAGTCCGCCTGACGCGGGAATGAACAGATGATCTTCCTGACCCGCCCCGCCTTCAGGAGGGCGGCGAGCCCGGTCTCGCCGTTGCCGGCATTGTTATTGACGATGGTGAGATCGCGCGCGCCCTGCTCGATCAGCGCATCGATCAGCTGCGCGGGCATGCCCGATCCGCCAAAGCCCGAAATCAGAACGGTAGAGCCGTCGGCCACGCCAGCGAGCGCTTCGGCGGGACTGGCAACGATCTTGTTGATCATCTTGAAAACGCCATCGGTCGGGTGAGGGGCTGGGAGGAGGCTTGGGAGGCTGCCCCGCGGGGAGGGGATTACACGCGTCCGGCGCCGGCTGTGTCAAGCCGGGGGCTTGCGGCGAAGGGGCGAGCGGGGCATTTGGCCCGCCCGGTTTCCAGCGAGGTCTGAGCGCGAACAGGCAGATGCGCGGACGCGCTCAGAGCCGGCTGATCACTGGCCGAAGCATCCACAACAGGAGAAGTCCGGGTAGCGCGGCCAGCACCGTCAGCAGAAAAAAAGTCGGCCAGCCGAGTGCCTCGACCAGGAGCGCCGAAAGCGGACCGACATAAATCCGCCCCACCGCCGACAGCGCCGACAGGAGCGCGTACTGCGCCGCCGAAAAGCGCCGGTCGGTCAGCGCCATGAGAAACGCGACAAACGCCGCGGTACCCAGGCCGCCGCACAGGTTCTCGAGCGCCACCGCACTCGCCATGACCCAGAGGTCACGCGGCAGCACCGACACCAGCCAGTAGCCGAGGTTGGAAACCGCCTGCAGCACGCCAAAGAGCATCAGCGTGGACGCAAGCGGGCGCTTGGCGAGCCAGGCGCCGCCCGCGAGCGCGCCGAGAATGGTGGCGGCAAGCCCCAGCATCTTGTTGACCGCACCGACCTCGGCGGCTGAAAACCCGGCGCCGCGGATCAGGAAGGTGGTGGAGAGCGCGCCCGCGAAGGCATCGCCCAGCTTGTAGAGCACGATCAGCGCCAGAAGAGCGAGCGCTCGCTCTCTCGAAAAGAACGCATCCCAGGGCTCGACGAATGAAGGGAACCCCACCCGTCGGGCCGCGACAATGGCACAGACGAAGGCGATCGCGACGATCACCGTATCGATCATGAGCCGCCCGATCCGGCCGGTGGTGACCGCTTCCCACGGTAACGCGCGCAGTAGAAGCCAGCACACGGTACCCGCTGCAATCATGGCGGCAAAACCGCGCAGCTCGCGCGCGACATCGGTTTTTGGGGCCTCGTGGCCGTCGAGTCGCGGCGCCCAGATCGTCACCCCAATCAGCAGCAGGAACAGCACCCCCATCAGCCGGTAGGTACCGGGCCAGCCGAGCACGGTGTCAGCGAGCACCAGGGCGAGGCCGCCCGAGACCAGCATGGCGAGCCGATAGCCGAGCACCGAGACAGCGGCGCCCGCGCCGCGCTCGGTCTCTTTCAGGAGATCGGTACGGTAGGCGTCGAAGACGATGTCCTGCGAGGCCGACAGGAAGGCGATCATGACCGCGCAGACCGCGAGCGCACCGGTTCCCGTGCGCGGATCGAGTGAGGCGGCGACGAAGCAGGCAATAGCGAGCCCCGCCTGGGTTGCCATCAGCCAGCCGCGTCGCCGGCCAGCCACCGGCGGCTCGAAGCGGTCGGCAAGCGGTGCCCAGACAAATTTGAAGGTGTAGGGCAGACCCGCGAGCGCAAAAAAGCCGATGGTGGTGAGGTCAACGCCTTCGACGGTGAGCCAGGCCTGCAGTGTGCCGGCCGACAACGCAAGCGGCAGGCCACTCGCAAAACCGAGCAACAGCATGGCTGCCATGCGCCGGCTGGCGAACACCTGCAGATAGGCATTCGGCGCGGGCGGGCTGGCGGCGGGTGGCGAGGCTTCGGTCACGGCGGGCTCGGGTGGGCGGGAGTGTAGCCTGCGGCGGGTGGCTGCGGTCGAGCTCTTGCTATCCTCGGGGTCCATCTCCAGATTACAGGCATGAGCGTGAACTCCCGGTGGTCGGTGTTGGCGGTGTCCCGGTTCGCCTGGCGGCGAAGGGCCGCTGCACTCATGCTCGCGCTCGGTGCCGCGATGAGTGCCGGGGTGGGCCCGGTGGCATGGACCGATAGCCTCGCCGGTACGCCCGCGGCCGAGTCGCGCGGCGCGGCTCCCGATGAGGGCGTCAAGCCCGGCGAGCGGAGCCGCGCGCTCTCGCTCGCGTCGGCCGAACAGGTTGAGAAGGAAGCGGCCAAGCAGTTTGAGGCGCTCAAGCGCGAAGCGGCGGACAAGAAGGCGCTCGCACCGCCCGACCATCCGCAGGCGCAGCGACTGCGCCGCATCGCGCGCGACCTGGTGGCGTTTGCACCGCGGTTCAATGAGCGCGCCGCGCAGTGGCGATGGGAGGTGGTGTTGATTGGCTCGCGGCAGGTGAACGCCTTCTGCATGCCGGGCGGCAAGATCGCTTTCTTTACCGGCATTCTCGATGGGCTCAAGCTCGATGATGATGAAGTGGCGATGGTGATGGGCCACGAGATTGCGCATGCGCTTCTTGAGCACGGCCGGGAGCGGGTGGGTAAGGCGCGGGCCGCGCAGGTGGTGACGATCGGGGCCTCGATCGCCTCGCAGCTGATGGGTTTTGGCGATCTCGGTGGCCACCTGGCCTCGGGCGCGGCCAAGCTCACCATGCTCAAGTACGGGCGCGACGACGAGACCGAGGCTGACCTCATCGGTATGGATCTGGCTGCGCGCGCGGGCTATGACCCGCGGGCGGCGGTGAGTCTCTGGCAGAAGATGGCGGCGGGTCCGGCGCCGGCCGGCGGCGCGTCGCAGGCAGGGGCGTCATCGGGTACGTCGACATCGGGTGGTTCAACGCGCACCGCCGCGCAACCGCCCGAATGGCTCTCCACCCATCCGTCCCACGATCGGCGGATCGATGAAATTCGCGGCAAACTCGACAAGGTGTTGCCGCTTTTTGCGCGCGCCCGCGGCTTCGCGCCCGATCAGCTTCCGCCCCGCGGGCAGCTGCCGCCGCGCCTGCCGTCGGCGGCACCCGCAACAACCACTGGCCCGGCGCCGGTCCGTTGAGCGGCGAGCGTGGGTCTGTTCGCCGTTTGCGCTGCTGTGCTTGCCCGCTGGCGGTAGCGAGCCAGCGCATCGCTTCAAGGAGCTTTTGTGTTCAAGGTCATCACCCTCAATTTGAACGGCATTCGCTCGGCGGCCTCCAAAGGCGCCTTTGAGTGGCTGCAGGCCGAGCGCGCGGCCGCGGTGGGCGTGCAGGAGGTGAAAGCGCAGCATGATCAGGTGGCGGGCGCCCACGACCGCGTCGGTCGGATGGCGGGCCACTTCCACTACGCGCAGAAGAAGGGCTATTCGGGCGTGGGCCTTTACCTGCGCGAGGTGCCAAGCGATGTGGTGCGCGGCATGGGCGATGCCGGGTTTGATGCCGAGGGCCGCTGGATTGAGGCACGCTATGACCGCCCGGGACGGCGGCTGAGCCTGGTGAGTTGCTATGTACCGAGCGGCTCAAGCGGCGAGGAGCGTCAGGCGGCCAAGTTCCGCTTTCTTGATCTGCTTGCGCCAAAACTTGCGGCACTCGCGGCCGAGCGTGAATTCATTCTGATGGGCGATGTGAACATTGCGCACCAGGAGCGTGATCTGAAGAACTGGAAAAGCAATCAGAAAAATAGCGGCTTTCTTCCTGAAGAGCGAGCCTGGATGACCGAGCTTCTTGCGGGCACGCGGCTGGTTGATGTGTACCGGCGACTGCACCCCGACACCACCGATGCCAGCTACACCTGGTGGAGTAATCGCGGCGAGGCTTGGGCAAAAAACGTGGGCTGGCGACTCGATTATCAGATTGCCACGCCGGCGCTCGCTGAGTGTGCGCGCCAGGCGCTCATCTACAAGACGCAGCGCTTTTCCGACCATGCGCCACTTGCCGTGAGCTACGACTTCAAGCTGTGAGGCGAGGCGGCTCCGCCGTATCATCGCGGACCGATCCGCAATCCGTCCGAGGGGGCTTGTCTTGAGTAGCAGCGATCTGCGCACGCAGTTCATCCGTTTTTCGGTGCAGGCCGGCATCCTGCGCTTTGGTGAGTTCCGCACCAAGGCGGGTCGACTGTCGCCCTATTTCTTCAACGCCGGCCTCTTCAACGATGGCGCGCTGCTCGGACAGGTGGCCGAGTTTTATGCGCAGACGCTGCTGGCCGCCGAGCGCGAGGGCCGTATCGCTTTCGACATGCTGTTCGGGCCGGCCTATAAGGGCATCACGCTTGCCTCGGCCACCGCGGTGGCGCTTGCGCGTCTCGGTCGTAACGTACCCTTTGCCTTCAATCGCAAGGAGGCGAAGGACCATGGCGAGGGCGGCACGCTGATTGGTGCGCCGCTCGCCGGACGGGTTGTGATCATCGACGATGTGATCAGTGCCGGCACCTCGGTTCGCGAATCGGTCGAGCTTATTCGGGCGCAGGGGGCGAGTCCCTCGGCCGTCATGATCGCGCTGGATCGCCAGGAGCGCGCGGGCGATGCCCAACAGGTGGGCGAGCTCTCGGCGAGCCAGGAGGTGGCGCGGCTTTACGGCATGCCGGTGCTGGCCATTGCAAGCCTTGATGATCTGCTCACCTATCTGTCTACGGCCGATGCGTCGGATGCGCCCCATCGCGAGCGGGTCGCAGCCTACCGCGCGCGCTACGGCGAATCCTGACGCTTCGACCCCCACCCCTCTGGAGTGTTGCCATGCCCTTGCTGCCCCGCCTGGAAGACGACCAGCTCGCGCCCGAGGCGCGCGCGGTGTTTGAGGAGATCCGCCGAGTCCGAGGCTCCGATTATGTGAACGACATCTGGCGGGTGCTTGCCAATGATCCGGCGCTTCTTGCGCGTACCTGGTCGCAGACCCGCGCCACCATGGCTCCCGGTGCGCTCGATGGTCTTACGAAGGAATTCATTTACCTCGCTGCCTCCATCACCAACGACTGCGAGTACTGCATCCGCACACACACCGCATCGGCGCGCGCCAAGGGCATGACCGATGCGCAGTTTGCAGAACTCCTGGCGGTGGTGGGACTGGCCAACCAGTTCAATCGGCTGGCGGCGGGCACGCGGGTGGAGGTGGATGCCCGCTATCTCGATTGAAGGCGGGCGACTAAGAGCAGGTGACTCGGCGCGGGCGACTCGGCGCGGGCCGCCTGAACCCGCGCGTGGGGGTCTACGCCGCCGGCGCCCCACCCAGCCGCGCGCGCAGCAACTCGTTCACCTGCTGTGGGTTCGCCTTGCCGCGGCTGGCCTTCATCACCTGGCCAACCAGCGCGTTGAAGGCCTTGTCCTTGCCCGCGCGAAACTCCTCGACCGACTTCGGATTGGCGGCCATGACGTCATCAACCAGTTTGCCGATGGCATCACCGTCGCTGATCTGTTTGAGCCCGCGCGCATCGATCAGCCGGTCAGGGGCATCGTCACCCGCCTGAGGTTCGGCCCATAGCAGCGCGAAGAGCTCGCGGGCGATCTTGCCCGACACGGTTCCGTCATCGATCCGCCGGATGAGCGCGGCGACCTGACCGGGTGTGACCGGCGCGCCGGCAATTTCCAGCCCATCGCGGTTGAGGGCAGCCGCCACCTCGCCCATCACCCAGTTGGCCGCTGACTTGGCCGACGTGGCGCCCGGTGCGGTGCCGAGCGCCCGCAGCACCGCTTCGAAATAGTCGGCGGTGGCGCGGCCTGCGGTGAGTGTGGTGGCGTCATAGGCCGAGAGCGCGTAATCGCGCTGATAGCGCTCGCGGCGCGCGCTGGGGAGCTCGGGCAGACTGGCCCGCACCGTCTCGATCCAGGGCGCGTCGATCTCAAGCGTAGGCAGGTCGGGGTCGGGGAAATAGCGATAGTCGTGCGCGTCTTCCTTGCTGCGCATCGAGCGGGTTTCGTCACGATCCGGGTCGTAGAGTCGGGTTTCCTGAACCACCCGGCCGCCATCGTCGATCAGATCGATCTGGCGCCGGACCTCGAACTCGATCGCGCGTTCGAGAAAGCGAAATGAATTGAGGTTCTTGATCTCGCAGCGCGTGCCGAGTTCGGTGCTGCCATGGATGCGAACCGATACATTGGCATCGCACCGAAACGAGCCCTCCTGCATATTGCCGTCGCAGATGCCCAGCCACACCACCAGCCCGTGAAGCGCGCGCGCATAGGCAACCGCCTCGCGCGCCGAGCGCAGGTCGGGTTCGGTGACGATCTCGAGAAGCGGCGTGCCCGCGCGATTCAGGTCGATACCGGAATAGCCGTGAAAATCCTCATGGAGCGATTTGCCTGCGTCTTCCTCGAGGTGAGCGCGGGTGAGCCGGACTGCGCGCTCGCAGGCTGCGCCGTCTTGTTCCCATGCAATGGTGAGCTCGCCCCCCGCCACCACCGGCGTCTCGTACTGGCTGATCTGATAGCCCTTGGGTAGATCGGGGTAGAAATAATTCTTGCGGGCAAAGACCGAGCGCGGTGCGATCTGCGCGCCCACCGCCAGGCCAAAGCGAATGGCACAGGCCACCGCCGCGCGGTTGGCAACCGGCAGCACGCCGGGTAGCGCCAGATCGATCGCGCAGGCCTGGGTGTTGGGCTCGGCGCCGAACGCGGTGGCGGCGCCGGAGAACATTTTTGAGGCGGTGGCGAGCTGCACATGGGTTTCCAGCCCGATCACCACTTCCCAGGTGCGACCGGCACGGCGGACGAGGGCGGCTTGCGGTGCGTTCATTCGAGGAGAAGCCTTATTGAACCTGTGCGCACGAACCGGTGCGCGGGTCAAACATCACCGGCCAGGCGTCTTCGGCGATGCCGGGCGAGCAGCGGCGTTCGCAGCCGGCGTGTCCCAGGGTGACGCGCCGTCCGTCCTGCCAGATCATGAGTTTGCAGGCGCTGCCGTCGCGCGCGAGGAGCTCGACGTGCGGGCGCGACTGCACCTGGCGGAAATCGGCGAGCTCGAAGCGGCACGTTCCGCGGTTGCCAACCCACAGCTGCCAGGACAGTGCACGCACCGTGCCGTCGGTGACCGCGAGTCGAGCCTGCTCGCGAAAATCGTTGATGTCCCGCTGCTCGCAGCGGGCATCGAGGTGGATCGGTCGGTCGGCGATGGGCGCAGGCGCCACACCCGCGCAACCGGCGAGCGCGGCCAGGGCAAGCGCGCCCAGCAGGCCGGCGGCGGTCAGTCTGGCGCGGGCGGCCGGCATCGCGCAGTGCTCGCCTGTCATGGCTCGGCCGGTCGGCGTTGGTGCCAGTCGGTCACCTGCTGAAACTGATGGCCAACGTTGAGCAGACGCGCCTCGTCAAAGGGCCTTCCGATCAGCTGCAGGCCCACTGGACGGCCGCGCGC
>CAIPNM010000298.1 GCA_903866395.1 uncultured bacterium | reverse complement strand
GATCTCGGTGACACCGTCGCGGCTTTCGATGTCGAGCGCCATTCGCAACCGCGATCGCAGCCAGTGCTCATCCAGCATGACCGCGCCGCGATCATTTGCCGTGATCGGAATCGGACCGCACTCCGGGCACAGGCAGATCTGGCGTTCCTCGTCGGCGCTGAAGATCTGACCGTTTCGCAGCTGGCAGTACGGACACAGCGCAAACGTGTGATTCACCACGGTCGGCTTGATCGCTGTACCCAGCGTCTCGCAGGCTCGAAGTTCAGCGGCCGAGAGTGCAGCCCGCAGCACCGGTGTGCCGCCCGAAAACAGGCGGCAGACCAGCGACCACGCCTCATGGACCGACATCGCTTAATGCTCGAGCACGGGCTCGCCGATTTCGGCAGCAGGGGGTTCCTCCCCGACATTCAGCCTCTGCCCTCGGTCGAGAATTCCCAACGACACCAGATAGCGCTCGAGTTGCGCCTGAAGCGTAGCGTCGAACTTATGCAGGTTGAGTCGGCCTTTGCGGGTGACCTCAACCGTGACCACTTTCGGCCGCACTATTGGGCTTTCCGCTCGATAGACCCGCGCGTCGCATCAAGCGATTGCCCTCGACTTGCTCGGTTGAACTTGTATATTGAAATGTTCCGGCAAATTGCCGTACAATGGAGTGGATTCTGAGGAGAACTTCCATGACCGGAAGAGCCGCTGTCGCCACCCCACGCGTGCCAAAGCCCCAGTCTGCACGGCTGGAGGCTCGGATCAGTCATGACCTGCATGGGGCCGTCAAGCGCGCTGCAGAGATTCAGGGAAGAACCGTGACCGATTTCGTGGTCGATGCCTTGCAGTCCGCAGCCTCGCGGGCCATCGCGCAGGCTGATCATGTGCGCATGAGCATTGCCGACCAGAAGGCTTTCGCAGACGCGCTGATTGCTCCCGCCAAACCTAACGCCGCACTCAAGCGCGCATTCACCAAGGCCAATAAGTTGCTGGTGGCTTGATGGTCGGTCCATTTGCGGTCGCGCCGCTTGATCTGGAGGCCGACCGCTCCGAATTTGCGTGCGGCGTCGAATCACTTGATCGCTACTTCAGAACTCAAGTCAGCCAGGACATCCGGCGGCGCGTGACCGCATGTTTTACGGCAGTCGATGCCGATGGCCGTGTGGTCGGCTACTACACGCTGGCCTCGGCCAGCATCTTGTTGACCGACTTGGCGGAAAGTTTGGCCAAGAAGTTGCCCCGCTACCCCAATGTGCCGGCTGTCCGCATGGGACGCCTGGCGGTGGATCAGCGTTTCAAAGCAAAGGGGCTGGGAGCAGCATTGCTCGCCGATGCCTTGCGCCGCTCGGCAACTGCCGAAATTGCTGCGTTTGCGTTTGTAGTGGATGCCAAAGATAAGAGCGCCGCCGACTTTTATGCGCACCATGGGTTTCGCGCGACGACTGGGAACCCTCTTTTCCTGTATCTGCCGCTGGCTACTGTTAAAGACTTGGCCAAGTCAACCTGAGTATGGCAGCGGCGTCATGACCAAAGGACGGCCAGGTTCGGCCCTTGCCCGCTTTCAGCCAACTCTTGACCGTGTTCCTCGATCAACCCGTGCGCGGCACGATCTCGCTGATCGACAACCCGTCGCGAAACCTCAAACGTCGTATCTTGCCCAGCATGTCCATGGTGATCATCTCCTTTTGCCCTGCTTAAAAAACGGGCAGACAGGTTAATCACCCTGGTCAATTTTCAGCGCGCACAACCCTCCAAAAATGGTCAATTTTCAACGCGTAGCAACAGGCAAGAAAAGCCAGAGTCTGCAGGGAACTCGGGCGACCAATTGATTGAAAAGTACTGAGTTCGTATATACTAAATGCATATCAAAGCTTCCGGAGTCGGAAATGCCAAAAGAGGCCGTGTTTACGATGAAACTCGAGCCCGAGCTTCGAGAAGCCTTCATGGCCGAGGCCGAGGCGAGCGACCGTCCGGCTTCGCAGGTGGTGCGTGAACTCATGCGTGAATTCGTCGCTCGCCAGCGACATGCGCGCGAGTACGAGGCTTTCCTGCGCCGCAAGATCGATACGGCCCGTGCGCAGATCGCGGCCGGTCAGCACGGCAGCAATACTGAAGTCGAGGCGCGTTTTGCTGCCCGGCGGACCAGACTGCGCGGCAAAGCGCGTGGCACTGATGCATGAGGGTCCTGTGGACCTTGTTGGCCGAGCAAGACCGCGCCGACATTATCGACTTTATCGCCGAAGACAATCCGCTCGCCGCTGTTCGTATGGACGAGCTGTTCGCAGCCGCCGTTGAACGGTTAGCCAATCATCCCCTGCTGGGGCGATCCGGTCAGATCCCTGGTACGCGCGAACTGACACCCCATGACAACTATCGGGTGATATACGAAGTGCATGCGGATACCGTCTGGATTTTGGCTTTGGTTCATACCGCCCGGCTCTGGCCGCCTGCGCGGCCGTGACCGCAGAGGGTCGTCAACACTCCCCTGCTGCCGCGTCGGGGACACGCACTTGTACCCCATACGGCATCGATCCCGGTCACGATCAGGGTGTGCTTCATGAAACCGAGCAATCGTCGGAAACGCGAGGAGAACTTTTTCTTGCCTCGCACTACCCACCAGACCGCAATAGCGCCTCCGTGCGCCGCAAAACTCCGAGAGCCGCGTTAGCCTTAGCTCCAAACTTCACCACCACTATTCAGCGCCCAACCCTCCTCGGTTGGGCGTTGTCGTTTCTGCGAGACCCGCACCAGGCGGGGCTTTCCGCAATTCTGCGTGTGTAACGGCTCCGCGCTGTGGCCTTCGAAGGTGCGCAGTTCGAACCTCCTTCGCTCTCTGTCCTCTCCCCGACCTTTCGAACCGCTCTATTTTGCACACGCAGAACGCCTGGAAAATCAGGTGCGTATGCGCGTGTAACTTGGAGCGGTTCGCCAGGGCGATTGGTGGGGCGGAGGATGGGGAAAACTAAGGGGTGCGGGGGTGGGTCAGCAGCGCGTCTTGACAGATGGGCATGGCAGCGCTCAAATAACAGTTATTAATAGTTAGGAGGTCG
>CAIPNM010000297.1 GCA_903866395.1 uncultured bacterium | reverse complement strand
GCAAAGGCGTGGTCGGCTTCTGGATACTTGTGAATCGTCACCAGCGGATTCGGTGACAAGCGTCGCTCAAGAAGTTCATTGACCTCAGCCTGGACCCAGCGGTCTTTCATGGCCATATGCAACATGAAGGGACGGTGGAGCGTTGGTGCCTCACGGATGTTGTGCTCAATATAGGTGCCGTAATAGGCCACCGCGCAGTCGATATCGGTGCGGCAGCACATGAGATAGCAGAGCTTTCCGCCCAGACAGTAACCGACGCTTCCAACCTTGCCGTTGCCCCCCTGAATCTTGCGCAAATACGCCATGGTGTCTTCCATGTCGCGCACGCCAAGGTCGTAGTCAAAGTCGTAGTAGAGGTCGAAGGCCTTGCGCACATCTTCTGGGTTGCGGTCGTAAAGCTCTACCCCTGGTTCCTGGCGCCAGAACAGATCAGGCACCAGACAGATGAAGCCCGCCTCGGCGAACTCCTGCGCATGCCGGCGCATGGTGTCGTTGACCCCCCAGATCTCCATGATGGCGATGATGGCGCCAGCCGGCGTCTTGTCAGGCCAGGCGATGTGCGCACCCATCACGCCATCACGCATCGGGATCTTGACGTTTTCAGTTCTCATTGTGCAGGGACTCCTTGCCTTGAATCGAATGACGTTTGCCCGGCCTCAGTAGGCGAGCCAAGTGGAAAGCGGAGGGAAAAAGATTAGCAGCCACAATACGATGAACATCGTGGCAACGAAGGGGAACGATCCCGCGAAAATCGTCTCCAGCCGGATACGGTCGGTGCCGATAGCGCTTTGTACCGCAAAGACCGAAAGGCCGAAGGGCGGCGTGAGCAGACCGATCTCAACCGCCACGATTGACACGATGCCGAAATGCACCAGATCAATGCCAAAGCTTTTCGCGATTGGCACTGCAATGGGCGTGACGATCAGCAGGATCGATACCGAATCGAGAAACATGCCCAGGATGACCAGGCAAATCACATAGGCCAGAAAGAAACCATAGGGACCCGCGCCAAGTTCCGAGATCCAGGAGGCCATCATCCCCGGCACCCCAGCCATGGTGAGCATGCGCGAATAAAGGCTCGCAGCCATCAGCAGGAACAGGATCCCCACGGATACATGCCCGCTTTCCACCAGCACTCCCCAAAGACTCTTGCGATCGAGGCTACGCCGCCATCCAGCGATCGCCAGGGCACCCAGCGCGCCCGCCGCGCCGGCCTCGGTGGGTGTGAACACCCCCCCGTAGATACCGCCCAGCACCAGTACGATCAGAAGCGTGATCGGCAGAAGCTTGGTCACAACCGAGCGTGCATTTTCCGAGGGCTGCTCCACCGCCGACTGGGTGGCCTGCTCATAGACAAATCCTGGTTTGAATCGCGCAAGCATCACGATGATGATGATGAACGCAATCGACATCACGATTCCGGGAACGACGCCAGCCAGAAACATGCGTCCGATCGACACTTCGGCGAGTACACCGTAAACGATCATCAGGATGCTGGGCGGAATCAGCATGCCCAGAATCGAACTTCCTGCAACAACACCCACCGCAAAACGCATGCTGTAGCCAAAGCGCAGCATAGGCGGCACAGCCACCTGGCTGAACAGACTGGCTGAAGCTACCGACACTCCGGTGACCGCAGCGAAGAGCGCGTTGGCAGCGACCGTGGCTACCCCTAAGCCCCCCTGCACCCTCTGGAGCAGCCACTGCGCGACCGAGAACGTGTCGCGACCCACGCCCGACAAACTGACCAGCGTTCCCATGAGGACGAATAGGGGAATGACCGAAAACACATACTCGGCGATGCTTGTGAGCGCCCCGCTTCCCACCAGCCGGATCGCAATTTCGAGGTCACCGCGCAAGGCCCAGGTGCCGCAGAGCGCAAGCAGGATCAGCGTGACGCCGATCGGAGCACCCAGCATCACCAGCCCGATCAGCAAGCCCACCAGGAGGAGTCCGATACCGAAATCCATCAGAACTCCCCGTGCCTCGGACCGGTCGATGCGGGCGGCCCGCGAACGACCTGCGCGGTGAATGCTGCGAGGCAACCGAAGCTGCCTGACAGCACCAGCAGCCAGATCGGCCACTTCGGGAATGTGAACACGCCCTGCGCACCGAACTGATCATTGGTGCGCCAGGCATGCCCCAGACCCGATACGGCCGCCCAGACGATAGCGAGAAAGACGAGCGCACCCAGCAATGCGAAGGCACGCTCGATCGTTTGGGCTGCGCCGGGCGAACGCTCACGGATGCGCTGCAGCACCAGATCGGCGCGCGCAAGCCTTCCATCGCGAACCGCAGCAGGCAGTTGGAGGAAGGTGATGGCAATGACCGAGAACCCAGCGATTTCGGCCACCCCGCTGATCGGTGAGTTGAAGGCGAACCGGCTGACGATATCTGCGCCGACCAGCAGCATCAGCGCAAATATCCAGGCAATGCCGATCGCGCTCAGCGCGCGCAGCGACCGATCAAACATGCTGTTGGCTTAACGAGTTCAGAGCTTGTCCCAGGCGCGTGCAGGTTTTTCGCCGGCGGCCCGAAGCGCATCCATCCAGGCCTTCAGCACATCCTGTGCCGGGACCTTGGGGTTGGCCTTGACCCAGTTGGCGGCGACGTTTGGCATGGTATCGATCCACTTCTG
>CAIPNM010000296.1 GCA_903866395.1 uncultured bacterium | reverse complement strand
GCGGTCGTGAGCACCGCTCCCGGCACCGCCTCGGCCAGCAGCGCGCCAGTCGCGATCACCCCGGTCAGGTCAACCGCCGTACCGCCCGCCCCAAGACCCGTGATGGTGACCGAACCCGTTCCATTGATTGACTTGCCACTTGCCTGTGCAGCCGACAGCGTGAGCGTCTGCCCCGAGCCAGTGCGCACCTTAAATTGACCGATGTTGGAACCGGCGTCCAATGTGGCCGAGGCCGGTACGGCCAGCGTGAGCGTGCTTCCAGCGATCTGAGACAAATTGATCAGGACCGGCTGCGTGGTCGAGGCCGCTGTGAGTGCGGACAACACAACGCTACCCGTCCCTGTGATGCGCAGGTTGCTGAAGGCGTCCGCCGTGCCCGTGAGGATCTCGCCCGCGCGCAGATTGAAGGTCACAGCCTCGGGGTTGGCGATTTCGACGGTGCTGCCCTCACGCGAAAGAATCAGCTTGCCATCGACTCGACGCACGCTGACATCGCCCAACGCGGGGCCGCCCAGCTCGAAGGACCCGGTCGCCGGGTTGGCCGTCACCCGGAACGTGGAGGGAACCTGGACATCGAACGCACGATCCGAGAAGTTAACCCCACCCAGACCAGACGCCTTCAACTTGCCATTCAGCACCAGAAGACCCTTATCGCTTCCGGTCAACGGGCCCACATCGAGGTCGATCAGGTCGGCAACCACTGCCGTCTCGAACCTCACCGTGGTACCGGTGACCTTAAGCCCGGTGGTTCGCAGTTCGCCCCGATCGTCAACCCGGCCCGGGTTGTTCATCGCCGCCAGCGTGATCGCACGCGAGGGCTCGCGGTTGGCAACGAACTCGAGGGTTCGCGCGAACTTCCGCAGGTTGGGAATATCCGCCGGACCGTTGTCGTTACCGACCTTGTTCGGATAGAGCCACGACTCGTATTCGGTCTGGGACGCCACCGCGTATTCGATTGCGGCGCGCGAGTCGTTATCACCAATGGCGCCAAACAGGAACTGGCTCGCGTTCGTGCCGTCTGAAAGCGTGGGTCGGGTGGCGAATGCGTCGAGCAGTACCAGCTTGTTCTGCTGCGCAAGCGCCGCCCAAGGTGCATCGAGGATCAGGCGGCGGGCATCGATGTCGAGATCGGCGTCGACGAAATTGCCCGACGCTCCGTCGTTTCCGTCCACGACATAGCCCTGGCGCGTGGTGATGCTGACGGTATCAGCACGGATCAGTCCGGTATCGATGACGAGGTTGCCCTGCTCAACGTCGATCGCGACCGTGGAAGGCGCGGTGGTTGTGCTGCGGATGCCGTTTTGTGACAGCGCGGGTTTCGCCACGCTCGAACCGTTGGCCTGTACCTCACGAACGTCGATCCCAACAGACACCACCCGGAGTTCACCCTTCGACTGCAGGTAAATGTCTCCGCTTGCGGACTGTGCCGTCAGCCGGCCGCCCTCCACACGCAGCGGCGACGCGGCCGTGCCGATGCTGCCGACCGCGCTGAGGAGGAGTTCGGACACCGTGGTTTGTGGAGCGCCGCCTTCGCCTGCAGACGCCTTGCCCTTCGCAGCCTTGGCCGAGAAACCGTCCGCAGTCACGCTACCCAGCGAAATATCCTGATCGGCGAGAATCAGCACGTCGCCTGGCGCACCCACAGCACTGGTGCCGCGCATCAGAACCGAACCCGCCCTCGAATCAATCAGGACCGTGGACGGCGCGACGCCTTGGGCGGGCTGTCCGGTAATGATGTCGACACCCGGAACCGCTTCGCTTCCCACCGACAGCGAACCCTCGGAAATGAGGGTGATATCGCCAGAGCCCGAGCGAATATCGCCCTGGACACTCAATGTGGCGCCCGCTCCATTGGCGCGGATCAGGACATTACCCGACCCCGGAGTGCTCACCGCAGTCCCCGCATCCGTCGTCGCGGTGGTGACATCAGGCGAGCGCCCTTCACGAAGCTCGATCGAACCTGCTTCGGTGGTGAGCACGATCGCCCCGGTGCCTGACGCGACCACTAGATCACCCGCCCAGGCATCGGAGCGGTCAGTGAATTGACCATCGATACCGACGAGTTTCAGCGGCGCACTGACACTGTCGATCACGAGGTCGTTACGCTCGCGCAGGAACAGACCCGCATTGCCGGTACCCCCGGTTCGCGCCGAAAGCTTCCCGACATCGAGCGCAAAGGGCGACGTCGGTGTTCCGATCGCACCGGTGGCATCGAGCTTGAGCGCATCGGCCGTGATCACCCAGACGGGACCAGCGTAATTGGCTGCCGGTGAAATCGCGCCGCCCACGGCCGACAGGCTGACCGATGCTCCCTTGAGGGCAGCGAGCGTGATCGAGGTGCCCGCACGGAGTTGAACATTGCCGCCCATGTCGAGCGACGCCGTACCGTCGAAGGTCACTGCCCCAGAGCCTGCATCCAGAAGCGCCGACCCTTGACCGGCCGAGCGGATATCGACGCCAGCGGCAGTGGTCGACCCGACCGAAATTCCCGAGCCCGCGAGCATCGTGAGGTGACCGGTGGCACTTGTTACGTCGGAATTAATCCGGATCGCGCCGGCGAGGGCCTCGAGCCGTAGCCCGCCGCTGCCGCTAAGGGTCACCGCTGACCCCGCACCCGTGGAGCTACCGCCCTCGAGCACCAGATCGCCCGTTGAAGTGCGGAGCACAATAGTGCCGTTGGCGCCACCCGCCTCACTGGCGACTGTTGTGAGATCGCTCTGCGCCGCTTCGGTCGCGACCTGAGTGCCGGCATCCGGCTTAACGGAATAAACCGACGCCGCGAACCGCGTAGCGGGGTTGGAATCGGCGTCAACCAGGCTGAACACATCATCGATGCGGAGCCCGTCCGATTCACGGATGTTCATGCCGTCCGATCCGCGTACCGCGGCCGCCAGTACCGCGACTTTGGTCTCGATCGCATTGACGTTCAGATTGAGGCTGTTGCCAGCCAGCGAACCGATTCCTTTACCGGCGTCGACCCGCAGGCCCAGCGCCTCGATGTCAACGGTGGAGTCGTCGGCCTGCGCCGTGACGCTATCGCTATCGAGCACCGACCCCGATGCGGTGATCGATACGTTGGCATTCGTTGCTCGGATCACGCCGACCGAGACCTGATGTGAAGCATCGCTCCCGCCAACCACCCGGATGTCGCCATTGACCGTGCCAAGCGCGGCATCAGCAGCCATCGTGAAACTGCCGCCGGCTGCAAGAAGATCAAGACTTCCAGCGCCAGACGTCGACACATCAGTAGCGGCTTGGAGGTCGACCGCGCGAGCAGCCTTAAGCGTAATGTGGCCGGTCGTGCTCTGCACATCGGCGTTCGCGCGGGCGATGAGGTCGGCGCCGACGCCGCCCGCCTGCAGCAGGACGTTGCCGGAGCCATTCGCGACAACTGCGGCGTCGCTATCCGGGTCGTTGGTTGCCGTGCCCTCGGAGAGCGTGAGGCTTCCAGCCAGCGTGCGAATCACGATACTGCCGTTCGCTCCGTTCGTGCCCAGAGTGACAACATCGCTCTGTGTAGCTTCGCTGCTCGCGCCCGTGGTGGCGTTGACGCCAACCGTCTGAACCGATACTGCCTGGGTCGAGTCGACCAGGCTTGCGACATTGCCGATGCCAAGGGCATCGGTCTCGAGCACGTTCACACCGTCGGATCCGCGAACGATGACCGAGAGCGTCTCCACCGTGGTTTCAACGGCGTTCACTGCCAAATTGAGACTGTTGCCCGCTAGCAGGCCAAAGCCCTTGCCGGCGTCGACACGCAACCCGAGTGCCCGTACATCCACCGTCGTGTCATCGGCTGAAGAGACTGCGTCGGCATCAACAACCGAACCCGTGGTGCTGATCGACACATTGGCGTTGGCTGCGACGATCACCCCAAGAGCGATCTGATCGCCAACATCGTTCCCCGCGGACAGGCGGATATCGCCGTTCACCGAGGCGAAGCCAGCATCGGCAGCCATCAAGAGGCTTCCTGCAATGGCCACGATGTCAAGCGTTCCCGACCCGGTGGTCGCCACCCCAGCCTGTGTCTGGAGGTCGATGGTTCTACCGGCCTTCAGCGTGATGTGGCCGGTGGTGCTACGAATGTCGCCGTTCGCGAGCAGCGTCAGGTCCGACGTGCTGCCGCCTGCCGAGATCAGGACGTTACCTGAACCATTGGCTACGACGGCCGCATCGGGATCCATGTCGTTGGCTGCGCTACCTTCGCTGATCGTGATCGAACCCGACACCGTGCGAAGCACGATCGCGCCGTTCCCGCCGTTTGTCGACAGCGTCACGACATCGCTCTGCGCCGCCTCGGATACCGTGGCGGTCGCACCATCGCGTCCTACCGTCTGGATCACCACCGATTTGCTGGCGTCGGACGGATTGGCAACATTGCCGATCGCGATCGAATCGGTCTCGAGCACATTCAAGCCATCCGAACCGCGGACGACTGCCGACAAGGTCTGGACCGAAGTCTCGATCGCGTTGACGGGCAGTTCCAGGCTGTTAGCGGCGAGCAGGCCGAATCCCTTACCGGCATCCACGCGGAGGCCGAGCGCCACGACGTCAACGGTGCTGTCATCAGCCTGAGCAGTGGCCGCGTCGCTGTCGATTACCGAGCCCGACGTGGCGATCGAGACATTCGCCCCGCTCGCCGTGACGCTGCCAAGGGTGACTTGATCGAGTAGATCATCGCCTGCGACGATCCGCAGGTCACCATTGACCGTTGCGAGCGTGGCAGTGG
>CAIPNM010000295.1 GCA_903866395.1 uncultured bacterium | reverse complement strand
GGCTATCGATTACGCCGGTAATGCCCGATCAGTGGCGGGCAATGCTGCAGCTCACTTCGCGCTAAGCCCACGCGGCAACGGGAAGGTCACCTTCTCTTCCACGCCAGGCAGCGTGCTGACGCGCGCCGCCCCCAGTTCACGCAGTCGCGCCACCACCTCGGTGACCAGGACTTCGGGTGCCGACGCGCCCGCGGTCACGCCGATGCGATGCCGCCCCACCACCCAGGAGGGGTCGAGCTGCGCGGCCGAGCCAATCAGCCGGGCATCGCAGCCCATTTTCTCGGCAACCTCACGCAGGCGGTTGCTGTTGGAACTGCTCTGCGAACCGATGACCAGCACCAGGTCGCACTGCGGCGCCATGAATTTGACTGCGTCCTGACGGTTTTGGGTGGCGTAGCAGATGTCTTGCTTCTTGGGCTCGGCGATCAGCGGGAAACGCCGCCTGAGGGCATCAATCACTGCCTGGCAGTCGTCCACCGACAACGTCGTTTGGGTGACATAGGCAAGCCGCGAAGGATCACTGACCCGAAGCCCATCGACATCGGCCACGGTTTCCACCAGGTGGATACCGTCATCGATCTGGCCCATCGTGCCCTCGACCTCGGGGTGCCCGGCGTGTCCGATCATCACGATCTCACGCGCGTCTTGCCGCATTTTCGAGACTTCGACGTGCACCTTGGTGACCAGCGGGCAGGTTGCATCGAATACCTGTAGCCCGCGCCCCTCCGCCTTCACGCGCACCGCACGCGACACGCCGTGCGCGGAAAAAATCAGCACGGCGCCATCGGGCACATCATCGACCGAGTCGACGAATACCGCGCCTTTGCCGCGCAGTTCACCCACCACATGATCGTTGTGAACGATTTCGTGCCGGACATAGACCGGTCCGCCGAAATTTTGCAACGCGCGTTCAACGATTTCGATTGCGCGGTCGACGCCCGCGCAGAAACCCCGAGGCTGAGCCAGGACGACATCCATCAAAGACTCCTCACAGCACGCCCAGGATCTCGACCTCGAAGTCGATAGCCTGGCCGGCAAGCGGATGATTGAAATCGAACAACACCGACTGATCGTTGATTTCCTTCACGACGCCGGCATACCGGCCGCCACCGGGGGCGGGTAGCTCCACCAGATCGCCGGGCTCATAGGTGGTGCCTGCGGTGGTGTGGGCGTCGAATACTGATCGCGACAGGCGCTGCAGCAGTTCCGGATTGCGAGGACCAAACGCCTCACCCGCGGCCAAAGCGAAGCGGCGATGCTCGCCTTCGCGCAAATCCATCAGGCATCGCTCAAGGGGCTCAGCCAATTGGCCGATCCCGATCTGGAGCGTGGCGGGCTTTCCCCCGAAAGTACTGATGATGTCAGCGCCGCGTTCGGCAAGCGTCAGTCGATAGTGCAGCGTGAGGTGCGAATCCGCCCCTACCCTCGTGCCATCGTTAACCGAAGCGGCGGGGTCTGCGGAGTTCATGGGCACGGTGTCTGGCATTGAAGAAGCATTCATAGGTCCATTCTAAAGGAACACCCATGCCAGCCGAGACCCTGCGAACCACCCGGTCCCGTGCCACTGCAAGCTCAATCGGGCCACTTGCCACCCGGCTACTGCGCGACGGAGCACACACGCTTGCTGATACCGAGCTGGTCGCACTACTCCTGGGCGACGATCCCGTGCGGCCGCGCGCGTCGGGTGTCCGGCCAACTGCCCACGCAGCGCTGCGGCGGCTCACGGCGTCGCGCGGCTCGCTACGCGAGCTCGCCCACCTCCAAGAAGCCCAGGGCACCCGGGCAAGCATTGGCTCCCAGCCTGGGTCGAGCGGCTGCGAAGTGCGCGAAACCACGCCGGAATTCAGCCAGAGCAGGCACTGCAGCGCCATTCTTCAGGCCGCCCTGGAGTTCAGTCGCCGATGTCTGAGCGAAGCGCTACAAGCTCGCTCCCCCATCAATTCGCCGGCTGAACTCCGCGCTTTCCTCAAACTCTGGCTGCGTGAACGCCCTCGGGAATGTTTTGTAGTGCTGTTTCTAGACAGCCAGAACCGGCTGATTTGCGCCGAAGAAATGTTCCAGGGAACCGTTGCCCAAACCACGGTCTACCCCCGCGAAATTGCCCGTCGGGCTATTGAAACCCGCGCCTGCGCGCTGATCGTCGCGCACAACCATCCATCCGGAACACCCACCCCCAGCGCCGCCGACCAGCAACTCACCCGGGCACTGCGTCACGCCCTCGATCTGCTCGATCTGCCCATCCTCGACCATGTCATCGTGGCCGATCACCAGTGCTTCTCCTTTGCGGAAGCCGGGCTCCTGTAGCGGGTTGCAGGTCAATTTGCGGCCAGACGCCTTTCGCGATTACAATCATCGGTTTCGCATTTTCCCTACTCACCCCATACCCAGGAGCCTTCCATGGCCCGAGTCTGCCAGGTCACCGGCAAAGCGCCGATGGTCGGAAACAACGTTTCTCACGCCAACAACAAAACCAAGCGCCGGTTTCTGCCCAACCTTCAGAACCGTCGGTTCTGGCTCGAGAGCGAAAACCGCTGGGTAAGGCTTCGCCTTACCAACGCCGCGCTTCGGCTCATCGACAAGAAAGGGCTTGATGTGGTGGTGTCCGAAATGCGTGCCCGCGGCCAAGCCGTTTAACTGCAACGCTTACAGGACATCTCGGAACCCAACGGTTTCGCTCATTGCCCCCTTTAGCAGGACACTTCGATCATGCGCGAAAAAATCAAACTGGAATCCACCGCCGGCACGGGTCACTTCTACACGACCACCAAAAACAAGCGGACGATGCCCGAAAAAATGGAAATCAAGAAGTTTGATCCGGTGGCCCGCAAGCACGTGGCCTACAAAGAAACCAAGATCAAGTAATTGGCGGTTTGAGCCGGGGTTTTATACCCGGCTCTTTCACCGCGGCGCGGAACGACAGCGCGCAATTCCGTCAGGTGGTTTGAGCCAAGCTCACCACCCGAGCTCAAACCCGCAGAACACACTCCCCACGCTAAACCAGCCGCCCAGAACAGGCGGCCGTTTTTTTCCTGTTCCTACCCCTTACGCGGCCGCGTAGGAACGGATACGAACCGACATTGAGCGGAGCGCGGGAATGTCGCTTGATTCAGCCCGCTGGCACCACTGCTGAAGCATCACCACCAGCTGGTCGCGGGAGCGATTGGACCGCTCCCAGATGACGCCGAGCTCGCGGCGCATTTCCACCAACACGCTCAGACGCTCGCTCGCCGCCAGCACTTCGGGCAGCGCAGCACGCTGGTCGCCACTCCAGCGAACCGCATCAAGCGGAAGCCAGTGTCGGGCAGCACTCAGAAGCTGGCCTTCAGGCCGACGCAGCTGCGACAGGCGTGCGGCCTCTTCAGCGCAGGCCTTGCGCAGAGAGCGCGCAAACTGCTGCATGACATCGTAGCGGTGCGCGATCAGCGCCTGCACCGCGTCAAGGTCGATGCTGGTGCGCGCGTGGGTGAGCTTGGGCGTGGGTGCGATCTTCTTCACCCGCGCAAGGCCGACCATGGATAGCAGCCGGATATAGAGCCAGCCGATGTCGAATTCGTACCACTTGTTGGACAGCCTGGCTGACGTGGGGAATGCGTGGTGGTTGTTATGCAGTTCTTCGCCGCCGATCAGGATGCCCCAGGGCACGATGTTGGTGCTGGCATCGGGGCATTCGAAATTGCGATAACCCTGCGCATGCCCGAGGCCGTTGATGACCCCCGCAGCAAAAACGGGAATCCAGAGCATTTGCACGCCAAACACCGATACGCCGATCACGCCGAACAGGGCGACGTTGATCGCGAGCATCGAAAGAATGCCGCCAATCGGGAACCGCGTGTAGAGGTTGCGTTCGATCCAGTCGTCGGGGGTGCCGTGACCATATTTCTCCATGGTCTCGCGGTTGGTGGCTTCCTCCCGATAGAGCTCAGCCCCTTCGAGCAGCACCTTGCGCAGACCAAAGCGAACCGGGCTGTGTGGATCTTCCGGGCCCTCGCACTTCGCATGGTGCTTGCGATGAATGGAGGCCCATTCGCGCGTGAGCATGCCGGTGGTGAGCCAGAGCCAGAAACGGAAGAAATGCGACACCACCGGGTGCAGATCAAGCGCACGATGGGCCTGACAGCGATGCAGGTAAATGGTGACGCCCGCAATGGTGATGTGGGTGAAGAGCAGCGTGACACCCAACACCTGCCAGCCGCTCAAGTCGAGTAGGCCAGCGTTCAGAAACTGCAATACGGAATCGATCAAAACAAACCCTCCTGCGTGGCGCCTGTCTCTCGCGGCTGGTGTGACACCTGCTCAAACCGGAGGTTGGAAGGCACGGCGCATCCTTGTCGGAAACAGGCTGCAGTGGGTTCGCAGATTGCGATCCCACTCGCCAATCTTTAATTTTAGCTGCTTGCCAGGGTGTCTGCACCCTGTTTCGACTCGGGCCTGACGCGCCGCCATCGAACGCCGAAGAATGCGTCGGTACCGTGTCGATGTGGCAGGCACACGAGTGCCCGATCACGAAACGCATCCGCAGGCAGCACAGCCCCCGCAGCCGACAGCAGAGCGGCTGCGTCCTCGCGCTCGAATTCGGGATGCGAAGCCTCGAACCACTGCGCCTGCTCTTCGTTTTCCGCCGCGAGCAGGCTGCAAGTTGCGTAGACCAACACCCCGTCAGGCGCGACCAGTCGGGCCGCAGCCGACAAAATAGCGCGCTGTTCGTCGCGCAGGCGCAACAAATCATCCGGCCCAAAGCGCCATTTCAAATCGGGGTTGCGACGAAGGGTTCCGGTTCCTGTGCAGGGCGCATCCACCAGCACGGCGTGGGCGCGCGCCGCCAGCCGCTCGAGTTTGCGGTCGGTGAGGCTATCGATCGCAAACGGCTGCACATTGGTGGCACCGCTGCGGGTGAGACGGGGCCGAAGGCGCTGCAGACGGGCAATCGAGACATCGCAGGCAAACACCTGCCCGAGCGAGTTCATCATCGCGGCAAGCGCAAGGGTTTTTCCTCCTGCACCCGCACAGAGGTCGATGACCCGCTGCCCGCGCCGCGCGCCAACCAAAAGCGCGAGTAGCTGGCTGCCAGCATCCTGCACTTCAAAAGCGCCGGCTGCGAACGCGGCGCTGCGCTCAAGCGCGGGGTGACCCTCGACCTCCAGCGCGCCCGGTACCGCGTCAATAGCCCGGGCACGAATGCCCTCGGCGCCTAACTGTTCGATCAACGCCTCGCGCCGAACCTTTAGCGCGTTGGCGCGCAGCTGAAGTGGTGCGGGTTCGAGCAGCGAGCGGCCGAGCGCGCGGGCCTCCTCCTCGCCGAACCGCTCGCAAAGCGCTTGAAACAACCAATCGGGCAGACTGAGCGCGACCGCCGCCGGCAAGCTATTGAGATCAGCCGCGCCGATTCGGTTGAGCCAATCGGCGGTGGCCAGACCGCGCGTGGTCTCGGGCGCGGGACGACCGAGCGCCGCCGACGTGCCTGCCGACGCCGTACGTGCACGCCAGGCGCGGGACAGTTGGATCAGCCGCTCCTCAATGGCGCCGTCTCCCGCCTGCGCGAAGTGGGCATACAGGCGACGATGACGCAGCACATCAAACACCGTATCGGCGAGGTCAGCACGATCGCGACGACCAAGTTCCGGGTGTTCGCGAAAGAATTTTCGCAGTACCGCATCGGCCGGCAGCCTCAGGGCCAGGGCCTCACCAAGCGCCTGGCTGAGCAGATCGGGTTCGTCCCGGCGCACCGCGCGGTTCGAACCCTGTGCGCGCCGCGGTCGACCGGCACCACCCGAGCGCGACTTACCCGCCGCCCCGCGCGCCTTCGAAGATCCGGTCGGCCGGGTCACGGTAGCCACAGGAGTTGCGATTCATCGGGCCCGGGCGCCTCGAGCGCCACCCGGGGTCCGTCGATCCGCAGCCGTCCGCCAAGATGCCAGCCGACTGCAAGGGGCAGGATGCGATGCTCGGCAGCGAGCACCCGAGCTGCAAGCGAGGGCTCGTCATCATGGGGCAGTACGGGCAGCGCCGCCTGCACCACGATCGGCCCGGCATCAAGCTCGGGGATGACGTAGTGAACGGTTGCTCCGTGAATCTGGGCGCCGCTTTCAAGCACGCGCCGATGCGTGTTCAGACCCGGAAAGACAGGGAGCAGGGAGGGATGAATATTGAGCATCCGCGATTGATAGCGCGCGACCAGCCCCGCGGGCAGGATTTGCATGAAGCCCGCCAGCACCACCAGATCCGGGGCGAGAGCATCGAGCTGTTCGGCAAGCGCATGATCGAACGCCGGCCGGGTGGCGAAATTGCGACGGGCGACCACGACCGCCGGCACCCCACGGGACTGCGCGATCTGGCAGGCGGGCGCTTCTGCGCGGTCGGAGACAACCGCCGTGATCCGGGCATTCCAGCGCAGCGCCGCGCAGGCATCGAGCAGCGCAACCATGTTGGTGCCGCGTCCGGACACCAGCACGACGATTTTTTTCATCCGGCCGATGATACCACCCGGCCTGCCCCCTTAAGGCCCGCCAAAATCTTATAATTCAAGGTTTTGCGTCACCTTTTCGAGCCCGCCCCATGGAGGTTTTCCGACGTCTGCCGCCGCCCGACCAGCGCCGCGCCTGTGCGCTCACCATCGGCAATTTCGACGGCGTGCATCGCGGCCACCAGGCGGTGATCGAGACCCTGACCGCGCGCGCCCGCGCCCGGGGGCTCGCCACCTGCGTGCTCACTTTCGAGCCGCACCCGCGCGAATATTTCGCCAAACGCTCGGGCGACCCGTCGCGTGCGCCCGCTCACATCCAGACCACCCGCGACAAGTTAAATGCGCTCGCCGAATGCGGCGTCGACCGGGTGTGCCTCGCCCCCTTCGATGCGCGGTTAGCCAACCTGTCAGCGCGTGATTTTTTCGAAAACATCATCGTCGAGGGGCTCGACGCCCGGGATCTTCTGGTGGGCGACGATTTCCGCTTCGGCCATCAGCGGCAGGGTGACTTCGCCATGCTGAGCGCGCTCTGCGCCGAGCGCAGCCTGGGTTGCTCGCGTATCGACTCGTTCGAGGTCGACGGCATGCGAGTCTCTAGCTCGGCCGTACGCGAGGCGCTCGCCACCGGTAACTTCGATCGCGCCCGGCACCTGCTCGGGCGGGCCTTCACGCTCACCGGTCATGTTCTCCACGGTCGCAAACTCGGACGCACCATCGGCTTCCCCACGCTCAACCTGCGGATCCCCTTCGAACGCCCAGCGCTTGCCGGAATCTTCGTGGTTCGTGTCCACGGCCTTCGCGGTCACCCCCTGCCGGGCGTGGCGAGCCTCGGTACCCGGCCGGCGGTGGAAGCCAACGGCCGACTGCTGCTCGAAGTTCACCTGTTCGATTTTTCCGAAGAGGTCTACGGTCAGGTGGTCAGCGTGGAGTTCATGAGCCGACTACGCGAAGAGCGCCACTACGACTCGCTCGAACTCCTCACCGAACAAATCGCACGCGACGCGGATCAGGCCCGCGCCTGGCATGCTGCGCACCCGTTTCAAGCTGCATCCTTTTCAAGAGACTGATATGCCCGAAGGCAAACCTTCCGCCGCCGACAAGCAGACGTGGCGCGACACGCTGAACCTGCCCGACACGCCGTTCCCCATGCGGGGCGACCTCGCCCGCCGCGAACCGGGCTGGACCGCCGCGTGGCAGGACAAAGGCACCTACCGGCGCATTCGCGAGATCTGCAAAGGTCGCCCGATATGGGTGCTGCATGACGGGCCGCCCTATGCCAATGGCGACATCCACATCGGTCATGCGGTGAACAAGGTGTTGAAAGACATCATTGTCAAAAGCCGCAACATGGCGGGGTTCGATGCCCGTT
>CAIPNM010000294.1 GCA_903866395.1 uncultured bacterium | reverse complement strand
CGACGTTGGTGCTGAATCAATCGGACGTTGGCAAGACGATCAGCGTAACTGCTCTCTACACAGATCTGTTTGACGCGGTTGAGGCGATACCTTCTGCTTCGACGGCGGTGGTGGCCAATATCAATGACGCCCCAACTGGAAGCGTCACGATCACAGGTAATTCGACGCAGGGCGAGATCCTGACCGCAGTGAGCACACTGGTCGACGCCGACGGAATTCCAGCCTCGGGCGCTGGCGCTGTTGTGTATCAGTGGTTCGCCGATGGTGATGTGATTAACGGGGCCAGCGCGTCGACGTTCAAACTTCGACAGGCGCAGGTTGGCAAGGCATTGAGCGTACGTGCCAGCTACACGGATCAGCAAGGTTCGTATGAGGTCGTTGCTTCGGCCGCAACCCGCGCAGTGGGCAACGTTAACGATCTTCCTTCCGGTTCTGTGGAGGTGTCCGGGTCGCCAGTTCAGGGGCAGGTTCTTACTGTCCAGAGCTTTTTGACCGATATCGACGGAATTCCAGCCTCAGGCAACGGGGCTATTGAGTATCAGTGGCTTTCAGACGGGATCCCGATTCCCGGGGCGAGCGGTATGTCGCTTGTGTTAACCCAGGCCGCGGTCGGCAAGGCGATAAGTGTCCGTGCGAGCTACACCGATATGCTGGGGACGGCCGAGTCAGTGGTCTCGTCTGCAACGACCCCGGTCGGCAACGTTAACGACGCGCCAGTGGGCGCGCCGGTGGTCCGCGGAACCTCCCTCCAGGGGCAATCGCTTCAGGCCGATACGAGTGCAATATCGGACGCCGACGGATTGGGGAGCTTTGAATATCGCTGGTTCGCAGACGGTCGGGAGATCGTCGGTAAGACAGGAAGCTTGCTGGAACTTTCTCAGGCGCAGGTGGGTAGTTCGATAAGCGTCTTGGTCGAATTTACCGACGGGTTTGGGAGTCGAGAGTCCATCACGAGCGGTGTGTTCGGCCGTGAGTTCGGGGTCGCCGGGGGCGATCGGGTCGAGTTACTCCAGACCGGCGCAGAAACCGAGAAATACGCGTTCGTTTTCCAGCGTCCTCTTTTGGGCGGATGGATTCAATGGGATAAGGGCGCGCAGAATATTGCGCAGCGTTCTGTAACCGCGCCGTCGGGGTGGTGGGGGACGAACTCGCAGTTCCTTGGTATCGCAGATATTGATGGTGATGGTCGCTCCGATATTTTTGGATTAGATCCGTCCGGCAGGCTGGTGGTGCTCTTCCAGACGCCGCCGGTCGGATCGGAAGTGTTCGATCCGGAGAAGCTTGGTTTTGGCGATCCGTTTGATACCGGGGTCAGCGGACTTTCTCGTCAGTCGCATGTTGTTGCTACGCATGTCGACGATGATCAGCTGATTGATCTCGTGGTAGGAACCGCCCAGGGTTTCAAAGTGGTTTGGGGTTTGGGAAATGGTCGGTTTGTTGATGAGGGGGTCATCACATTAACTGGTAGCGGTTTCGATGGTGCCCTGAGTGCCGATTTCAATCGCGACGGGCGACAGGATTTGTTAACCCCGCGCGCAGTACTGCTTGGCAATGGGTCTGGAGGCTTTAGCAAGTCATTTGAGTATCAGCAAAATAATTCCTACTCTCCGATCGCAATCGCCGACTTTAACAATGACGAGAAACAGGATTTTTTCGCAGATGGCACCCTGTATATTGGCGATGGGAAAGGCGGCTTCGCTGCACGGGGGATGGGTGATGCCTTCAGAGGGGCACTCGCTGTCAGCGCCGGAGATTTCGACGGTGATGGCAATCAGGATATTGTCTTTGCGGTTTATCGGAACGGAATCTCTGTTGCGCTGGGGGATGGCGCAGGTGGATTCCGATCCCAGCAGGCGTATGGGCTCGGCCTTGGTGGGGGCCCAACCGCTTCTGGCGGTACAGGTATCGGTGACCTCACCGACCTGCGAGTCGGGGATTTCAATGGGGACGGTCGACCAGACGTAATCGCCTCCGGATGGGGTGTCGGGACCTGGTACTTCCTGAATAGCGGCGGCTCTCAATTACCGAAGGTCGCAAACGTCAATGATCCACCCTCCGGCTCTCTCGCAATTTTAGGCCTGCCCAAGCAGGGGGAGGTCTTGTCGGTTAACAGCGCCCTGGCCGACGCAGACGGCATCCCGACATCAGGATTGGGTGCGATGGCTTACCAGTGGTGGGCGGGCGGTAGTCCGATCACCGGAGCTACCGGGACGACACTTACTTTGACCTCTGCCCACATCGGTAAGCCCATTCAGGTTCGTGCCACGTGGGTAGACCGCTTTGGAACTGCTGAAGCAGTTTCATCGGAGGTGACGCAACCAGTGGCCGCGCTGCCGCCCACTGTTTCCAGCATCACCTTTTCGAAAAGCGGGCTCACCTTAACCGGGCAAGAGGGCACCGTTGAGGTCACGATCAAATTTTCGAATCTTGAAGATGGGACATCCGTTGGTGGGATTCATTTTTATAGTCCTTCCGGGTTGAGTCGTCAGTTTTACTCCGGAGTCCCGATTGCCGATCAGCAGATGTCGATCACCTTACCACTCGGGCGTTTTGCGGAGAACGGGTATTGGCGGGTCAACGAAGTTACCTGGTTTGACAAGAAGGGAATGCACGTTCAGTACGTGGACAGTCTGGCCGCAGCGGGTGCCAATCCATATTTTTCAGTGGTGAATCCTCAGGGCGATGGTTCTGCACCCGTCCTGTCGTCAATGAGTTTCGCTCAAAATCGATCGGCTGGTGGCGGTATCGATGTATCGATTTCATTCAGCGACGATTTGAGTGGCGTCTCGAGCGTGGGTTTTCAACTCGCAGCGCCGAGTGGGGTTAAGTTGTGGAAGTCGGGCGCGGCAGTGTCGGAGGGCGGTGTTTGGACATTGTCAATGTTGCTCAGTCGTTCCGAGTTGGATCGCTGGGGGATGTCGCTGACTGGCGAGGCCAATCTTGGTAACTGGACGGTCCTGGAGGTTAATAGCTATGACGTTGCCGACAATTTTCGGGTCTATTACCCAGCGGAGCTGAAGTCGCTGGGTTTTGATCCGGTGCTGGTGATCGCCGCTGTGCCGGCTAATGCAGCCCCATCGGGTGCTAACAAGACAGTGGTGATGTCGGAGGATTCCGAGTATGCGTTTGCTGCGACAGACTTCGGATTTGCGGACGCAAATCTTGGCGACACATTGGGTGCGGTACGAATTGACTCAATTCCGTTGGCGCCTTCGGGCGCCCTCAAGTTCGGTTCGG
>CAIPNM010000293.1 GCA_903866395.1 uncultured bacterium | reverse complement strand
GTGGCGGGCGCGCGCGTCGTCGCGAATCAACAACCAGTCGCAGCGCTCGCCGGGTCGGCCGAACCGGATGCCGCCAAAGTGGGCGAGGTTCGCGCGCTGGGCAGCGTCGAGTGGCTCGCCACGTACGCACCCATCGGTACTGCCAAGTGCCGCGGCGAGGTCGGTCGCCACGCCGCGATAGCTCACCCGCGCGTTGTAAGCGGGAAGCCACAACACGATGAGCAACACCCACGCGAGCAGCAACCCGCCCGAAGAGAGCGCCATCGGGCGCCAGATCGCGCGTGGCCGTCGCGACGCGCGCCACCACACCAGTGCCAGCCACGCGATGCTCGCACTCAGCCCCGCGAGGGTCTGCAGCCCTGCTGTATCGGATGCGAAGCCCGGCGCAAGTCGCATGGCGCTATCGGCCATGCGCGGCGGAAAACCGGTGAGGAGCGCGAGCCAATAGGCCCAGATCACCACGCCAATCAGCGAGAACGTGGCTACGGCAATCCAGTCAAGAAGGCTCACCAGGCCACGCTCGACCACCGGTAGTGCGAGCGCGGCCAACATGGCGGCGGGCACCACAGCGGGCAGCATCATGGCTTCGCTAGGCACCGGCGCGAGCAGCATGACTACGCCCGCAGCCCCCGCCATCAGTAGAGGCAGCGACAGCGCTGGGGTTCGCCATTGCTCGCGCCAGCGCCATGCCGCCCAGAGCGCGAGCGGCCACGCAGGCCACAGGTACCAGGGCAGATTGCGGGCCAGAAAAACAAGCGAACGAAGCGATCCCGTGCCGATTTCGGATGCGTTCCAACCCAGCCAGACGCGTAACCACGCATCGCCGTCGGGATGCTGACCCACCAGGGCGATCGGCCAGGGGAGAGCGAGCACGACGGCGCTTGCGAGCGCGCTGCCTAGCATGGGGAGCGCGACCAATCGGTAGCGCTGCGCTAACACTGGCAGAAGGACGAGGACTGCCACCAGCGCCGTTGCGATCGGCAGGCCACGTGTGAGGGCGCTCGCCGCGATGGCGGCCCCTGCGATCAACCCACCCCGAAGCGGCCGCTCGATCGCCACTGCGGCGCCTAGCGCAAAGGCTGCCAGCCAGGCGAACTGGAATGCAATGGATGAGGTTTCGTGGACGCGGGCGATCAGCCCGCAGGTGGCCACGCACACGAGTAGCGCGGCATCCGCGACAGCGCGCCCGATGTCGGCCGCGCGAGCCGACACTTCGAACGGGTCGGAGGGTTGGATCTCGGGGCGGGCTGCGAGAAGCGTGGTGGCGCGCCAGACCCACAGCAGCCCTAATGCGGTGACCAGACCACTGGCCAGGCGTGCAGCCGCGGGCTCGCCCACCAGCGGGCCGAACGACAGAATGGCGAGCGCGCCCAGCCAACCGGGCAGCGGCCCCTCCTCCGCAACGGGCAATCCGAAGACATTGGGCGCGAGCCAATCGTCGATTGCGCCACGCGCCATAGTGAGCGCCAGGCCGAATCCTTCGGCATCAGCCCGGCCCCACGGATCGCGACCCAGTAGTCCCGGGAGAATGAAAAGCGCGCACAACAAAAACAACACGAGGCCGGGCAGGCGCCGGGCCTCGTGCTGAGTCACGATAAAGGCGGGGGAAGACATACGCTGGCGCCTAGCTCCCCGCTGAGCTGGCGTGAACCTGCCTGAAAATCAGGAGGGCTTGGCGCTGCTGCGGGCAAATTTCTGGCGGAACTTCTCCACCCGACCGGTCTCGATGATGCGCTGCTGAGCCCCGGTGTAGAAAGGATGCGACTCGGAGGTCACGTCGAGCTTGAAGAGGGGGTATTCCTTACCGTCGTCCATCTTGATGGACTCGCGCGTGTTGATCGTGGAGCGGGTAATGAACTTAAAGCCGCTGGCCATGTCGAGGAACACGACCTCTCGGTAGTTGGGGTGAATGCCGTCTTTCATTGGAAAAATCTCTACAAAAATTGGCTTGTCTGGAAAGCGCGAAACCGACGATTGTAGCGTCGGACAGGAGTCTGAGGCAAATTGGAACTCCGTCCAACGACCCCTGCGGCACAAGTGTGAACGCCTTCTTGCCGAAGTTTGAGCCTGAAGTGCGAATCGCGCCCTGCGTCGCGTCAGGGCGTACTTTCGTCGCGCGGCGGCGCGGCCGGCCGAACCGTGATCTCGAAGGGCATGGGCCGTTGGGGGATCACCTCAATCCTCACCCAGGATCCGGTGAACGGACTGCCAAAACATTCCACGCGAGTGAGACGGGGAAGAATCCGGTCCACCCGGAATCGGTGGGTGTCGCCGTGCATCACCAGAACATGGCCAGAAAAGCGGGCGTTGAGTTGCGCGAGATCATGACGAAAGGTGGCGTAACCGTCGTCGCCCAGAACCCTGGACGGATCAATGCCACGGCCGAACCCGGGATTGGCGTGAATGGCCAGGGCGATGGCTGGCAGGCTGGCCCGCTCGGCGCGCTGGCCTGCCTGCTCGAGCCAGCGCCGGTTGTGCGCATCGCGCTCCAGTCGGTCGGCATCATCGAGCGGGGAGCGCCTACCGTTATCCGAGCCGGGAAGGTTCAGGGTGAGAAAGAGTACGCCCCCTGCGGTCCACATGAGGTTTTCGGGCGGCCCCCCCTCGATATCCGACTGACGCACCGGACCCCGCGCAAGCAGCGGCTCGGCTGCCGGGGTTGCGAGCTGCTGCCAGATTGCGCGTTCAGGGGGACCGAGCCAGGGCGCCTCGCGGAGAAATACGCGGCGACGCAACCAGGCCAATCGTTCGGCAGGGTCGTGGTCGCCAGCCGCGGGACGCCAGCAGTCAGTCCATTCGTTGTCGCCCGGGGTGTAAACCAGCGGGATGCGGCTTTGCCCGAAGAGTGCGAGCCGCGACTCGAGCAGCGCATCGGAACAAGGTTCAGAGCCGCCTTTCACATCGCCTACATGGATGCCAAACGCGCACTGCTCGGCCATCTCGCCCAGCAGCGCGGGCACGTTGGCGAGCTCAAAGCGCCAGTAAGGGAGATCGCCGATCAGGGCGAAACTGGTGCGAGCGCCGGGCGGACTGGGGGCTGCGGCAGCATAGGACGTGGCAGCGGCCGCGAAAACGCTGGAGGAAGCAGGCGTGGTTGTTACAGCGCATGCAACACGCGCCCGCATGGTGACCGGCAATGTCGCGGCCGACAGGCCTGCGGCGAGCAGCTTGCGACGGCCGGGCGAGACGGTCGCGGTCATGCCGGCACGAAGCTCAGTCGTGCGAGAGCTGCGCGCGCAGTGCGTAAAGCTGCGCGAGCGCCTCACGAGGGGTGAGCGAATCGGGATCGATCTCGAGCAGCTGTTCGCAAAGCACAAGCGCCTTCGCGACCCGCGTCGGGTCTTCGTGATTGAGCGCCGCGGTGGGCGCACTTCCCGGATGATGACCGGGATCATCTAGCGGGTAGGAAGTCGCGGCCTCACGGCTGTCAACATCGCCAGCCGGCGCCGGTTCGGCCGCAAAAAGATCGAACTGCTGTTGGTCGGCGCGCGCGCGTGCCTCGAGCTTGGAGAGCAGGGTGCCCGCAGTGCGGATCACCGGCTGCGGCACGCCGGCAAGTCGGGCCACCTGCAGGCCATAACTGCGACTCGCCGGACCATCGCGAACCTCGTGCAGAAACACAATGCCGCCGCGATGTTCGGCGGCCGACAGATGCAGGTTGACCGCGCCCGGGTGCGTGGCGGCGAGCTCTGTGAGCTCGAAGTAGTGGGTGGCAAACAGCGTGAAACTGCGGTTGTGCGACAGCAGCCGTGAAGCGATGGCGTGCGCAAGCGACAGCCCGTCGAAGGTGGAGGTGCCGCGGCCGATTTCATCCATCAGCACGAGCGAATGTTCGGTTGCTGCATGCAGAATCGCTGCCGCTTCGGTCATCTCGACCATGAAGGTCGAGCGCCCACCGGCCAGGTCGTCGGAAGCGCCAATGCGGGTGAAGATCCGATCGATCGGTCCGAGCTCACAGGAATCGGCTGGCACGAAGCTGCCGCAGCATGCGAGCACTGCGATCAGGGCGATCGAGCGCATGTAGGTAGATTTGCCGCCCATGTTCGGGCCGGTGATGAGCAGCATCCGGCGGTTCTCGCGCATGACGCAGTCATTGGGAACATAAGTCTCGACGCCGTCTTCGACCACTGGGTGACGCCCGGCGCGGATTTCAATGCCCGGTGTTCGGACAAAACGCGGGCGAGTCCATCGAAGCGTGGCTGCACGCTCGGCAAAATTCGCTAATACGTCGATCTCGGCAATCGCGCGTCCCGCCTGCTGCCAGGCCGGGACCGTTGCGCTCAACTGTCCTACCAACTGCTCGTAGAGCAGACGCTCGCGGGCAAGTGCCCGGTCGCGCGCCGACAGTGCCTTGTCCTCAAAGGCCTTGAGCTCGGGCGTGATGTAGCGCTCAGCGTTCTTGAGGGTTTGTCGTCGCCGATAGTCAATCGGCACTTTTTCCGACTGTCCGTGGGTGACTTCAATGAAGAAGCCATGCACGTTGTTGTAGCCCACGCGCAAATTGGCGATACCGGTTCGCTCGCGCTCGGCGAGTTCCATCTGGGCGAGGAAGCTGTCGCAATCGCGGTCGATTGCACGCAGCTCGTCGAGTTCGGCATCGAAGCCATCGCGGATCACGCCGCCCTCGCGGGCGAGCGCGGCCGGTTCATCGAGGAGCGCGAGAGCGATGGGTTGCCAGGCGGCATCGGGCAGCGAGAGTCGGCTCAGCAAATCGTCGAACCGGTTCTGCGGGGAACCGGCAAGCAGCGTCCGCACGGCAGCAATTGCTGGCGCCGCATCGCGCAGCGCCGCCAATTCGCGCGGGCGCACGCTGCCCAGCGCGATCCGGGTGGCAACGCGTTCAAGGTCCGGAAGGCGGGCAAGTTGATCCTGAAGCGCGAGTCGCATCGCGGCTGTGGCCTCGACCTGATCATGACGGGCGGCCGCCTGATGCGGATCACGCAGCGGCTGCTGCAGCCAGCGACGCAACAGTCGCCCGCCCGCAGCGGTCGCGCAGCGATCCACGATTCGAATCAGGCAGGGACCCTCATCGCCGCGCAGCGTGTCGACCAGTTCGAGATTGCGCCTTGCCACCGGATCGAGTTCGATGAACTCGCCACCCTGATGAACACGTAAGCCCTGCAGGTGAGGCAGGGCCTGGCCCTGCGTGCGCGCCACGTACTGATACAACGCGCCGGCTGCGCCTACGGCAAGCGGCTGATCGCTCACACCGAAACCCGCCAGATCACGGACCCCGAAGGCTTCGGTGAGTGTTCGTTCCGCGCGCTCGGACTCGAAGTGCCAGTCGGGCGAGCGCGCCACCGGGGCCGCGCCGATCAGGGTGAGCAGGGCCGGCGCAAGGGTTCGGCCGTCGGCGACGACCACCTCGGCTGCGCGCAGCCGGTCGAGCTCCTGTGCGAGCGCTGGCGCCTCGACCTCGGCCAGCCAGAACTCGCCGCTCGCCACCACCATCCAGGCGAGCCCGCAGCGGCTGTCGGCGCGCGGGCCCGGGTTGAGTGCCAGCAGCACTCGGTCTTCGCGCTCGGGTAACAGTTGTGCGTCGGTGATGGTGCCCGGCGTAACGATGCGCACCACCTTGCGTTCCACCGGGCCCTTCGAGAGAGCTGGATCGCCGATCTGCTCGCACACCGCGACTGACTCGCCAATCCGGATCAGCCGCGCGAGGTACTGCTCGACCGCGTGAACCGGCACACCCGCCATCGGAATCGGTTCGCCCGCCGAGACGCCACGCCGGGTGAGTGTGATGCCCAGCAGGCGCGCGGCCTTATCGGCGTCGTCATAGAAGAGTTCGTAGAAATCGCCCATCCGGTAGAAGAGCAGCATCTCCGGATACTCGGCCTTGATGCGCAGGAACTGCTGCATCATCGGCGTATGCGAACTAAGCGAGGCCACCGCAGCCGTCTCGCGCGGCGTGGTCATGGGGAACGATGCACAGGTCAGCCCATGTAGGAGCGCCGACCGAAGTCACGCAGGAAGATACGCACCAGGTGGCGCTTGCGGTCAGGTTCGTCGTAGTCCTGGTAATCGGTTCGCAGATGCGCCAGACGAAAATTGTTCACGTACTGGATCTCGCCTGCGTTCAGCACAAACGTGATGTGGTTCTGTTCCTCGGACATGATGCGGGCGGCCTCGCGCAGTGCCTCCAGGCCCAGCGCATCAGGCTGTAGACCCACCAGCTCATAGCCCTTGGGCACCAGCGCCGGATTGAAGCGCGAGCACACCTGTTCGCCGCGGAGCTCGAAAATTGGATGGAGGTTGGTGAGCGGGTCGCCCTCGGGCTGCTCCCCCTGCCGATTCCAGTGGAACGGTTCGTAGAGCCGGCGCAGAAGTTCTGGGCGTTTTTCTAGAAGCTCGTTATGCACGTTCATCATGCATGCCGCTTTGCTGACGCCGCCCGAGCGCGCAGTTCGCAGCACCAGCAGGCCCAGGTACGGGGGCGGATAGTTGAAGCCGTAATCGCTGTGCCAGGAAATTTCCTGGTTGGTGAGGTCGGCACGCACCCGGGTGTCGGTTTTCTTTCCGGTGTCTCGTACGTCATAGAGCAGTCGGCCGTCATAAGACTGCGCCACCGGCCTTGAGATCATCGAGGACAGCATCCAGTAAATGGCGGTAAGCGATTCCTTGTCGTGCCGCTCCACCGGAAGCCGGTCGAGCACAGCCATGCCCACGCCATGATCGAGTCGCTTTCGTACCTCGTTCATGAGCATGCGGCAGGCATCCAGCGGATAGTCATCGAGACAGAGCGCACGGATATCCATGGGATTGGCGCGAAGAATCGCTATCACCTCATCAATTTCCGCGATCGCACGCTCGGGAACGGGTACGCGCCAGTCGCTTTCACTGACATCGTCCCGCCGCCAGGCATAGGGCTTGGGGATAGGTTGCTGGTGCATGGCGGGCGAGGTGGGGCGGCTCAGATCATTCATGGCGGATTTCCTCAGGCAAGTTGGCGCTCGATCCAGCGGCCAGTGGCGAGCAGCGCGTGTTCGCCGCGCCGTGGACCAATGACCTGCAGGCCGATGGGTAGACCGCTATCGCCTTTCATGACCGGCAAATTGAGCGCCGGTGTCCACGCGAGGGTCCAGAGATAGTTGAACAGAACCGGCCCGGTGTCCTGAAGGCCGAGCGGCGCCTCGCCGACTGCTGACAGGGTGAGCGTGGCGTCGTACGGTGCGAGTTGGGCGAGCAGGTGGTTGCGGCCGCGCTCGAGTTCAGCGCCCGCTGCGTGATAGGAGGCAAGATCGATGCCCTTGGCGTCATTGACCAGCGCCTGCGCGGCAGGCGACATGGCTTCGCGATGATGGCGGTATTCGTGCACCAGCACCCGACCCGCCTCGAATTTGGTAACCAGCCAGCAGGCATCAAGCAACTTTCGGTCGAGTCCGGGGTTGGCCACTTCGGTGAGCTCGGCACCCGCACGACCGAGTCGCTCGATGACTTCATCGAATTGCTTGCGGGCATCGGGCCGGGCATCGTCCCAAAGGTCGCTTCGGTAGATCGCAAGCCGCGGGGCGCGCGTGAGACCGTTACCCACCGCACGGTATTCGCGCATCTGCAAAGCGGCGAGAAAGAGCGAAAGATCCTCGATGCTTCGCCCCATGCAGCCTAGCGTGTCGAGGCTTTCGGAGAGATGCCGCACCCCGGAGAAGCTCAGCTCGCCGTAGCCTGGCTTGATGGCATGCACACCGCAGTAAGCGGCAGGACGGATGACCGAGCCGCTCGTTTGCGTGCCGACCGAGAGCGGCACCATGAAGTCCGCCACGGCTGCAGCGGAGCCCGATGAGGAGCCGCCAGGCGAGTGCGCGGGGTTGTGCGGATTGGTGCAGTCACTGGGATGTCGATAGGCAAATTCGGTGGAGGCGGTTTTGCCAAGCACCAGTGCGCCTGCCTCTCGACTGAGTGCCACGCAGGCAGCGTCTGCAACGGGGCGATGGCCGACATAGATGCGCGATCCGTACGCAGTCGGCAGATCGGACGTATCAATCACGTCCTTAAAGCCAACCGGGATGCCATGGAGCAGGCCGGCGCGGGGCGAGGCATCGGCGCGTTTCGCGCTGGCGATCGCAGCCTCGGGGTCGAGTTGGACCCACGCGTGCACCAGGGGATCCCGATGCTGGATGCGTTCAAGACAGCTTCGCACAAGGGTTTCAGCGCTCAGGTTGCCAGCGGCGATCTGGGCCGCTGCTTCGATGGCGGTCAAGCGATGCGGTTCGCGAGTCATGGGAGCTTTTCGATTCGGGTGCAGACGGGAACCATACTTCAAACGCGAAGCCCTGTACACGCGGGTACCGGCAATCGGCACAGCGCTATGCGGCTGATGCCGGCCGGCGGAATTTCACCCCCGCGCTTGACGCGTCAAAAGATCGTCGCGTACCGTGGGGCACCTTGACCGATTGACGATCGGTCTTCAAATCGATTCACAACGATCCCTATCGGAGGATTTTCATGCTTCAGTCCAGATGGTTAATGGCCGGTCTGTTGTCGGCTGCGCTCGGTGCGTTCTCGGTTCAGGCCCATGCGCAGGCCAAGGTTAAGCTCCGCCTGGGGCATGTCACATCGGCCACCGCCATCGCGGGCCAGGGCGGCAAGGCGTTTGCCGATGCCGCGCGCCAGCTCTCAAACGGCGAAGTTGAAATCGAGCTCTTTCCCAACGGGCAGCTGGGCGGCGAACTCGAAATGCTTTCGCAGGTGCGCTTGGGCACGCTCGACATCGCGATGAACGGATCGGGCATCGTCGCGGCGATCGAACCCACGTTCAGCATCACCGAGTTGCCCTACATCTGGAAGGATCGTGATTCGGCCTGGAAGGTGCTCACTGGCCCGACCGGCACCCGCATTCTCGGCACGCTCGAGTCGAAGGGCATCAAGGGCCTGTCCTGGGGCGTCTGGGATTTCCGTGGCTTTCTCATGAATGGCACCGACATCAACCAGCCGGCCAACATGAAAGGCAAGAAGATCCGCGTGATCGAAAACGCGCTCTACGTCCGGACCGTGCAGGCTTTTGGTGGCAACCCGGTTCCGATGGCGTGGCCCGAGGTGTACACCGCGCTTCAGCAGCGCACCATCGACGGCGTGGACACCAACTACCACGGCATGGCCGACTCGAAGCTTTTTGAAGTGGCCAAGAGCCTGGCGATCACCGACCACATCTTCACGGCCACCGTCTACGTGATGAACCTGAAGAAGTTCCAGTCGCTGTCGCCGGCGCATCAGGAAGTCGTGCTGAAAGCATCGCGTGCTGCGGGCGAAACCATGCGTGCCGGCGCAGCCAAGGCCAACGAGGACGCGATTGCCCTCATGGAAAAGAACGGCGTCAAGCTGATCCGCCCCGAGCGTCCCCCGTTTGAAAATGCGGTGGCCGGCGTGCACAAGTTCTTCTCCACAATGGTGGGCGCCGATCTGTTGAAAGAAGTCGCTGACGCACAGCGCTGACCGGCTGATGCCCTACGTCGATGCGAACGGGATCCGACTCCACTATGAAAGTGTGGGGTCGGGTCGGCCGGTGGTGTTCTGTCACGAATACGCGAGTGATGCGCGAGCCTGGGAGGCGCAGCTGCGTTATTTCGGGCAGCGCTACCGCGCCATCGCCTACAACGGGCGCGGCTATCCGCCGTCATCGGTGCCGCTTGACGACCAGAGCTGGCTCCATCGGCATCTCATTGACGACCTGACCGCACTTCTCAACTCGCTAGGCATCGAGCGGGCGCATGTAGTGGGCCAGGCCACCGGCGGCAACGTCGCGCTCAATTTTGCGATTGCCCACCCCGAGCGCGTGATGGGGCTGGTGGTGATCGGTGCCGGGGCAGGCACCACCGACCGTGAGCGGTGGCTGGCGGGCGCGCGGGCACTGGCTGATGACATTGCAACGCGCGGTACGCGCGAGGCTTTCGCCGCCATTGAAGAGGCGCCGCAGCGTGCCATTTTCAAAACCAAAGATCCGCGTGGCTGGGAAGATTTTCTCGGGCTGCTCCATGATCTCTCACCGGTTGCAGCTGAGAAATTGATGCGAATTACGCTCACCGACCGTCTACCCGTCACTGCGTTGGCCGCGCCGTTGCGGCAACTCGAATTACCTGTGCTGGTCATGACGGGTGACCAGGACTTTCCCTCGCACGAAGCCTGCCGTTTCATCCGTGACCATGCGCCGCATGCCGGGCTGGCCATGCTTCCGATGTGCGGACATGCAATGAACCTGGAGGAGCCCATGCTCTTCAATCAGATGGTCTCGGAATTT
>CAIPNM010000292.1 GCA_903866395.1 uncultured bacterium | reverse complement strand
TTCGAGGATGCGTGATACCAGCGCATCGATCGCCGGGTCGCGAATGCCAGGCATGTTTTGCGAGCCCTTCTCGGCGGCCGCTCCGGAGGTGTAGCTCTCCACCAGCTCGTTGCCGGGGGTTTGACTGGCGCTGAACACATGGACGATGGCGTCAAAGTCGTATTCCTCGATACGCTTGCGATAAAGCGCCGGATCGGTGGTGCGCATGGTCACTTCAATCCCGAGCTTGGCGAGATTGCGCACCCAGGATTCAGCCACGCGCTCGAAGGCCTTGGAGTAGGTGAGGAATTCGAATCCGAACGCCTGCCCGGCTGCGTTTCGGAGAACCCCCTCGTCATCGACCCGCCAGCCCGCGTCGCTCAGAAGGCTGCGCGCGAGCCGCAGGTTCGCCCTGAGCGAGGACGGCGCAGCGGTGGTGGGCGGCAGTGGCGCTTCGCCAAACACCTCTGGCGCAAGCTGCTTTCTAAGCGGCTCCAGATAGCTCAACTCGTCCTGATCGGGCTGACCCGTGGCCACCATGTCGGTATTGGTGAAAAAGCTGGGCGTACGCCGATACTGACCGTAGAACACCTGGCGATTCATCCACTCGAAATCCATCGCGAGCGCGATGGCGCGCCGCACCCGCACATCCGCGAACTGGGGACGTCGCGCGTTAAGGGCAAAGCCCTGCATGCCAGCGGCGTTCGAATGCGGGAATTCGCGCTTGACGAGTTCGCCGCTCGCATAACGCGGGCCGGTGTGGCCGCGTGCCCAATTACGCGCCGAATTCTCGTAGATCCAGTCGAACTCGCCGGCCTTGAAACCTTCAAGTCGCGCGGTTTCGTCCTTGAAGTATTTGTAGACAATACGGTCGAAATTGAACATGCCGCGCCGCACGTTCAGATCGCCAGCCCAGTAGTTGGGGTTACGCCTGAACACAATGGACCGCCCCCATTCGATTCGTTCAATCCGGTAGGGCCCGCTTGCGATCGGCTCGTCTTCAATCAGATCGGTGAAATTTTTTCCCTTGCCCCAGTTGCGCGAGAACACCGGCATCTGGATGCCGATGATCATGTGAAGCTCATGGTTGCGGCGTTTGAAGTCGAAGCGGATCGTGCGCGCATCGATCACACGTACGCGCGCCACGTCAGCAAAGCTTTGACGGTAGCGCGGATGAGCCTGCCGGCTGGTGAGGGTGACAAAAGAGTGCCGTACATCTTCCGCCGTCACCGGAGAACCGTCGGAAAATCGCGCGGCTGCATTGAGTCGAAAGGTGATCGACAGGCCGTCTTCGGCAAAACGGATGTCATCGGCAAGGAGCCCATACATGGAAAACGGCTCGTCCTTGCTGGGCTCAGCCAGGGTTTCGAACATCAGCGTGCCAATCCCGGCCGCTGCGATCCCCTTCAGCGTGAAGGGGTTCAGCTTGTCAAAGCTTCCATAGCCATCGAGGTTGACCGAGCCGCCCTTGGGTGCGGCGGGGTTCACGTACTCGAAATGCGAGAACCCCGGGGGGTATTTGAGTTCTTCGCCCCAGGCAATGCCGTGCCCCGCCTGCAGAGGCGCATGAGAGAGCGCCGCCAGTGCGGCTGAGACCACCCAGGCAAACGCGTGCGCACCCGGTCGCCGGCAGGGCCGGAGACGAGAGATCGCTTGCAGGGCTCTGACGACGACTGCCTTCAACATGACGCGTGCGACAATAAACGACGTTCGATTCTAGCGGAGACCTCGACTATGGGTTTTCTTGCCGGCAAGCGCATCCTGATCACCGGTCTGTTGTCCAATCGGTCCATCGCCTACGGCATCGCCCGCAGCTGCCATGCGCAGGGCGCCGAGCTCGCCTTCACCTACCAGACAGATCGGTTCCGTGATCGCGTTGCCGACATGGCAGCGGCCTTCGGGTCAACAAAGATCTTCCCCTGTGATGTCGCCGACGACGCGCAGATCGAGCAACTGTTCTCTTCGTTGGGCGAGCAATGGGACGGGCTCGACGGCTTGGTGCATGCCATTGCGTTTGCACCGCGCGAGGCCATCGCAGGCGACTTTCTCGAGGGCGCGAGTCGCGAGGCCTTTCGTATGGCGCACGACATCTCCGCCTACAGCTTCATCGCGCTCGCGCGCGCAGCCCAACCGCTCATGGCCAACCGGCGCGCGGCGCTTCTCACCCTGAGCTATCTCGGCGCCGTACGCATGGTGCCCAATTACAACACCATGGGTCTGGCCAAAGCCAGCCTCGAAGCATCGGTGCGGTATCTGGCCGAAAGCCTCGGCCCGCGGGGCATTCGCGTCAACGGCATTTCAGCCGGTCCGATCAAAACACTCGCAGCAAGCGGCATCAAGGGCTTTTCAAAGATCCTTGATTTCGTCGAATCGCATGCGCCGCTGCGCCGCAACGTCACCATCGAAGACGTTGGCAACGTCGCGGCCTTCCTCCTCTCAGAGCTTGCGGGCGGTGTCACCGCCGAAATCACTTATGTCGACGGCGGATTCAGCCAGACCGTGGGCGGGATCGCAGATTCACCGAATGGCTGAGCGGGAGGATCCGCCCGCCGTCCTGCTCGAGGCACTTCACAAGCGCTTCGGCGAGCGGATCATCCTCGAGGATCTGACGCTACGAGCCGAGCCGGGAGAGCGGATTGCATTGCTTGGTGAGTCGGGCAGCGGCAAGTCCACCCTGCTCAACATCATTGCCGGTCTCGAGCCCGTCGACTCTGGGCGTGTGGAGATC
>CAIPNM010000291.1 GCA_903866395.1 uncultured bacterium | reverse complement strand
GGCGCGCGCCGCTGGCTCTCGCTTTATGTGCTCAACCTCCAGCCGTCAGAGCTGATGAAGATCTTCGTGATCCTCTACGCGGCCGACTACACCGTCCGCAAGCAGGACGTGATCCTCAGCTTTTCGAAGGGCGCGCTACCGATCGGGGCGGCGGTGGCGGCGGTGGGGCTTCTTCTGCTTCTCGAACCCGACATGGGCGCCTTCATGGTGATCGCGGTGGTGGCAGGGGGGGTGCTGTTCCTGGGCGGGGTGAGCGGGCGGTTGTTCACCGGGCTGGTGGCGGTCGGCGTGGTGACATTTGGGACGCTCATCATGCTCTCGCCTTGGCGCCGAGAGCGCATCTTTGCCTATCTCGACCCGTTCAGCGAACAGAATGCGCTCGGCAAGGGCTATCAGCTGTCGCATTCGCTGATCGCCTTCGGTCGGGGCGAGCTCTTCGGCGTCGGCCTGGGTGGCTCGGTTGAAAAACTTCACTACCTGCCGGAGGCGCATACCGATTTTCTGCTGGCAGTGATCGGAGAGGAACTCGGGCTGGTTGCGGTGCTCGCGATCGTAGTCATGTTCTTCTGGCTGACGCGGCGAGCCTTCGAAATCGGTCGGCTCGCCATTCGTCTGGATCGCACATTCGCCGGCCTGGTGGCGCAGGGCATCGGTCTCTGGCTGGGTCTGCAGGCCTTCATTAACATGGGCGTGAACGTGGGGCTGCTGCCCACTAAAGGGTTGACGCTGCCGCTGATGAGCTATGGCGGAAGCGGCATCCTCGCCAACTGCGTGGCGGTGGCGATCCTGTTGCGGGTCGACTTCGAGAACCGCATGCTGATGCGAGGCGCCAAATGAACGCGCGCACGCTCCTCGTGATGGCAGGCGGCACCGGTGGGCATGTCATGCCAGGGTTGGCGGTGGCACAGGTGATGCGCGAACGCGCCTGGAACGTGGTTTGGCTGGGTCATCCGCAGGGCATGGAGGCAACGCTGGTCCCCAAGTACGGGATCGCGCTCGAGCCGGTGAAAATCGGGGGCCTGCGCGGCAAGGGCCTGCTCAATGCGCTCGCCATGCCCCTGCGGCTTGCCCGAGCCTGCTGGCAAAGTCTGTCGGCGTTGCGGCGGATCAGACCCGCGGTGGTGCTGGGCATGGGCGGCTATGTGGCGTTCCCGGGTGGGCTGATGGCCGCGCTGGTGGGCTATCCCCTGGTCGTGCACGAGCAGAACTCGGTGGCCGGGCTCACCAATCGGTTGCTCGCGCGGTGGGCCGACCGGGTGCTGGAAGCCTTCCCCGGAACGCTCGCCGGCGCGGTATGCACGGGCAACCCGGTGCGTGCCGACCTGGTTTGCGCCGATTCGCCGCGGGCGCGGTATCAGGCGCGAAGCGGCCCGCTGCGGCTTCTGGTGGTGGGCGGCAGCCTGGGTGCGCAGGCGCTCAATCAGATCGTCCCGCAGGCGCTCGCGCAGATCGATTCCGACCAGCGGCCGCAGGTGACCCATCAGGCAGGGCGGACACACGCTGAGGCGCTCGCCGCGCGCTACCGCGACCTGGGTGTGGTGGCGCAGGTGCCGAGTTTTATTGATGACATGGCCGCCGCGCTCGCCGAGGCCGATTTAGTGATTTGCCGGGCCGGTGCGATGACCGTTGCGGAACTCGCTGCCGTGGGCGTCGCGAGCGTGCTGGTGCCATTTCCCCACGCGGTCGACGACCACCAGACTGGCAATGCCCGCTTCCTCTCGGAGCAGGGCGCTGCCACGCTGATCGCCCAGGCCGATCTCACCGCCGAGCGCCTCGCATCGCTGATTGCCGGTGCAAGTCGCGAGACGCTCGCAGAGCAAGCCGAGCGGGCACGGGCGCTTGCGCGTCCGCGCGCTGCGCACGAAGTCGCTGACATCTGTGAGGCACTCGCTTCGGGAGGCCGGGCATGAAGCACAAGGTGAAGCGTATTCACTTTGTGGGTATCGGCGGGGCCGGCATGAGCGGCATTGCCGAGGTGCTGCTCACGCTCGGCTACCGGATCAGCGGCTCCGATCTTGCTGATTCGGCGGTTACCCGGCGGCTCACCTCCCTGGGCGCTCAGGTGATCACCGGCCACCAGGCGGCCAACGTGCGGGGCGCTGACTGTGTGGTCGTGTCTTCGGCGGTGCGCCCCGACAATCCCGAAGTGATTGCCGCCCGCAATCAGCGCATCCCGGTGGTGCCGAGGGCGTTGATGCTCGCCGAACTGATGAAGCTCAAGCAGGGCATCGCGGTGGCGGGCACGCATGGCAAGACCACCACCACCAGCCTGATTGCGTCGGTGCTCGCGCGCGGGGGCATGGACCCCACGTTCGTGATCGGCGGGCTTCTGAACAGTGCCGGGGTCAACGCGCGTCTAGGCGCGGGCGACACCATCGTGGTCGAGGCCGATGAGTCGGATGGCTCGTTTCTCAACCTGTCGCCAATGATCGCGGTCATCACCAATATCGACGCCGATCACATGGACACCTACGGCCATGACCTCGCGCGGCTCAAACAGGCGTTTGTCGAGTTCACGCATCGGCTGCCGTTTTATGGCGCAGCCGTGCTCTGCATTGATGACGCGCAGGTGCGTGAAATCCTCCCCTTCGTGTCCAAGCCAGTGTTGAGCTACGGGCTCACCGAAGGCGCACAGTTTCGCGCAATCGATGTCACGCCCGAGGGCCCCACCATGCGCTTTACGGTGCTTCGTGAAGACGCCGATCCGCTGCCGGTGGTGCTCAATCTTCCTGGTGTTCATAACGTGCGCAATGCCCTTGCCGCGATTGCCGTGGCCGATGAACTGGGCGTGAGCGACGAGGCGATCGTCGCCGCGTTGGCCGAGTTCCGCGGGGTCGGTCGGCGTTTCCAGCGCCACGGCGAAGTGGCGGTGCCGACGTCATCAGGGGGTGGTTCTTTCACGCTGATTGACGACTATGGCCACCATCCGGCCGAAATGAGCGCAACCATCGCTGCAGCGCGCGGCGCGTTCCCGGGGCGGCGTCTGGTGCTTGCGTTCCAACCTCATCGCTACACGCGAACGCGCGATCTGTTCGAGGATTTCGTCCGGGAGCTTTGCACCGTCGATTCGCTGATTCTTGCCGAGGTCTATGCCGCAGGTGAAGCCGCGATCGTTGCTGCTGACGGACGGTCGCTTGCGCGCGCAGTCAGGGTGGCGGGCCGGGTCGAGCCGCGCTTTGTCGAACGCATCAACGAGATGCCGCGCGCGATTCTCGATAGCGTTCGCGATGGCGATGTCGTGCTCACCATGGGTGCAGGATCGATTGGTCAGGTGGCAGGCGGCGTTCGCGAACTCGCGAGCGGGGCCGAAGGGGGGGCGAGTCGTGACTGAAGCCGCACATCAAGACAAAGCGCGGGCACTTGGCCGGGTAGCGGTTCTGATGGGTGGCGCATCGGCTGAGCGCGAGGTGTCGCTCATGTCCGGCGCGGGGGTGCTGGCGGCGCTGCGCGAACGCGGGGTGGATGCGCATGCCTTCGACCCGGCCGAGCGCGAGCTGGGTGAGCTGCGTCGCGAGGGCTTCGCGCGCGCCTTCATCGCGCTCCATGGCCGATTCGGCGAGGACGGTAGCGTTCAGGGCGCACTTGAGCTGCTGGGCATTCCCTACACCGGGTCGGGCTTGCTGGCTTCCGCCATGGCCATGGATAAGACCTGCACCAAGGACATCTGGCTTGCGCGTGGTCTGCCGACCCCAGCGTTTCGACGTGCCGCAACGCTCGAGGACGCGCGCCGAGCGGTCAATGAACTCGGCCTGCCGCTGGCGGTCAAGCCCAGCCGCGAAGGGTCCAGCCTTGGTTTTTCACGCGCCGAATCGCCGGAATCACTGGAGGCCGCGTTCACGCTCGCGCGTCAGTACGACAGTGAAGTCATCATCGAACGATTCATCGATGGCGCCGAACTCACGGTGGCCATTCTTGGCTCAGGCGCGGCCGCGCGGTCACTACCGGTGATCGAGATTCGTGCGCCAGCCGGGAACTACGACTACCAGAATAAATACTTTGGTGACGACACCCGCTACCTTTGTCCGGCGCCGCTGGTGCCCGAGGTGGCGCGCGAAGTGGCCGAGATATCGCTCGCCGCCTACCGTGCGATCGGCTGCGAAGGCTGGGGCCGAGTCGACCTCATGCTCGCGCGTGCCGACTCCCGGCCGTGGCTATTGGAGGTCAATACCTCGCCGGGGATGACGGGTCATTCGCTCGTGCCCATGGCAGCGCGAGCAGCCGGTATCAGTTATGAAGACCTGTGCCTGGATCTGCTCGGCTCGGCTTCGCTCAAAACCGTTGCACCGCCAGCGCGAAAGCGTGTCACCCCGGAGGTCGCATGAGTACGCCCTGGCACGATACCCGGCTCCTCAATTCGGTGGCTAATGGGCTCTTTGCGGCAGCGCTTGGCGCGCTGCTCTGCTCGTCGCTATGGTGGCTATCGCAGCGGCCGATGTTTACGATCCAGCAAATCCGGGTCGACGCAGCCGCCGGCCACACGCTGCGTTACCTGCATGAGCCGGTGCTGCGCGCAGTGGTGGGGGATCGGGTCGGCGGTAACTTCTTTGTGATCGATCTTCAGGAAGTTCGAGCAGCCTTCGAGGCCGTGCCCTGGGTGCGGCGCGCAACGGTCCGCCGGGTCTGGCCCGATTCGCTTCATGTCACGCTCGAAGAGCACCGCGCATTCGCCATCTGGAATCGCGAAGCCCTCATGAACACGCATGGCGAGTCGTTTGCCGCCAATCTCGACGAGGCCGAGGAAGAGCGCGCGTTGCCCCACTTCTCGGGCCCGGTCGGCACCGAGAAGCTGGTGATGGAACGCTGGCTTGAACTGATCGACGCGTTAAAGCCCCTGGGGCTGTCGCCGGCTGATCTCGAACTGTCTCCGCGCGAGGCGTGGACCGCGCGTCTGTCTGATGGTTCGCGGCTGCTGCTTGGCCGCGATCAGGGCGTGTCGGTACGAGAGCGGCTAGCGCTCTGGGCTGAGGTCTATCCGAAGGTTGCCGGACGTCTGAACCAGCGGGTGCAGACGATCGACCTGCGTTACCCGAACGGGTTTGCGCTGCGGCCGGTGGCCTTCGGCGGTGATGCAATCCGTGAACCGCAAGCGGCTGGCGGGTCAAGGCGGCCATGAACGGAATTTTCAGGACAAGGCGATGAGCAGGGATGCGAAAGATCTGATCGTCGGGCTCGATATCGGCACCTCCAAGGTGGTGGCGATCGTCGCGCAGATGCATGCCGATGGCCACTACGAAGTGGTCGGACTCGGCCAGCATGAGGCGCGCGGCCTGAAGAAGGGCGTAGTCGTCAACATCGAGAGCACGGTCGCTTCGATCCAGCGCGCGCTGGAAGAGGCCGAGCTGATGGCCGACTGCAAGATCCGAACGGTCTACACCGGGATCGCGGGCAGCCATATCCGCAGTTTCAACTCAAGCGGCATGGTGGCGATCAAGGACAAGGAGGTGAGCGAGGCCGACATGGCTCGCGTGATCGAGACCGCCAAGGCGGTCAACATCCCCACCGACCAGCAGATCCTGCACGTGCTGCCGCAGGAATTCATCATCGACGGCCAGGAAGATATTCGCGAGCCGATCGGAATGAGCGGCGTGCGGCTCGAAGTGAAGGTGCACATCGTGACCGGTGCGGTATCGGCCGCGCAGAACATCGTGAAATGCGTGCGCCGCTGTGGACTTGAAGTGCAGGACCTGATCCTGCAGCCGCTTGCCTCGTCAGTGTCGGTGCTGTCGCAGGACGAAAAGGAATTGGGCGCGGTACTGGTCGATATCGGCGGGGGCACCACCGACATTGCCATCTTCACGGCGGGCGCCATCCGGCATACCGCGGTGATTCCGATTGCCGGCGACCAGATCACCAATGACATCGCGATGGCGTTGCGCACACCCACGCAGGACGCCGAAGAAATCAAGCTGCGTTTTGGCATCGCCAAGCAGGCGCTGGTCGATCCCGCAGAAAAAATCGAGGTGCCGGGGCTGGGCGATCGCGGGCCGCGACAGCTGTCGCGCCAGGCACTTGCGGCGGTGATCGAGCCGCGCGTGGAGGAGCTGTTCTCGCTCGTCCATCAGGTGATCCGCGAGTCGGGGTACGAAGAGCTGCTTTCCTCGGGAATCGTGCTGACCGGCGGTAGTGCTGAACTGCCGGGTGTGGCCGAGCTTGCCGAGGATATTTTTCTCAAGCCGGTCCGGGTGGGTCGGCCGGTGTATTCGGGAGGGCTCGCTGACGTGGTGCGCTCGCCGCGCTACGCGACGGCGGTGGGCCTGCTTGAGGAGGCGAAGCTGCAGAGGTTGAGGGGCAGGAAGGTGGCGGAACAGTCAGGCTCCTTCACGGAGACGCTGCGACGCATGAAGGACTGGTTCACGGGCAATTTTTAAGGAGACCGCGATGTCGTTTGAAATGATCGAAGAGGAAGTTGAGGGCGCCGTCATCAAGGTGATCGGTATCGGTGGGGCGGGGGGTAACGCCGTCAACCACATGGTGCAGCGGGGCGTGCAGGGCGTGGATTTCATCTCGCTCAACACCGATCGGCAGGCGCTTGCCCGATCGCTCGCAAGTCACACCATTCAGCTGGGTGGCAACGGTCTGGGCGCGGGCGCGCGGCCCGAGGCGGGGCGCGCTGCCGCTGAAGCAATGCGCGACGAAATTCGCGCGGCGCTCGCCGGTGCGCACATGGTGTTTCTCACCGCCGGCATGGGCAAGGGCACGGGCACTGGCGCCTCGCCCGTAGTCGCCGAGATCGCTAAAGAGCTTGGCGTGCTGACGGTGGGCGTGGTCACCAAGCCCTTCGATTTCGAGGGCAACCGCAAGATGCAGGTCGCCGAGTCTGGGATCGATCAGTTGGTTGAGCATGTCGATTCGCTGATCGTGGTGCTCAATCAGAAGCTCTTTGACGTCATGGAAGAGGACGCGAGCCTCGAGGACGCCTTCAAGCGCGCGGACGACGTGCTGCATAACGCGGTGGCCGGCATCGCCGAGATCATCAATGTGCCGGGTCTGGTCAACGTCGACTTTGCCGACGTACGCACCGTGATGGGTGAGCAGGGCAAGGCGATGATGGGAATCGGTGAAGCAGGCGGGCTCGATCGGGCGCGGATCGCTGCCGAACAGGCCGTCGCTTCGCCGCTCCTCGATGGCGTTGACCTGCAGGGCGCGCGCGGCGTGATCGTAAACATCACCGCCAACCGGAGCCTGAAGCTCAAGGAAACCAACGAGGTCATCAACACGATCAAGGCGTTCTGCGCCGATGACGCCACCATCATCCACGGCACGGTGTTCGATGAGAACATGGTCGACAATCTGCGCGTGACCGTGGTGGCAACCGGTATCGGCAAGCGTGCCTCGCGCCCGGTGCTGGTGCCGCAGACCTCGCTTCGTACCGGCACCGACAATGCGCCGATCGCTGACGCGACGGGCGGCTACGACCGCTTCGACCAGCCCACCGTCTGGCGCAATCCGCGTGCAAGCGCCGCAGCGCAGGTGCAGGCGCTGGAGGAAAGCGGGGTCGAGCGGTTCGACATCCCGGCGTTTCTGCGCAAGCAAGCCGACTGAGGCAGGCCTGCCTGCTGCGTAAGGCAGCTTCCGGGTGGCGGACGTCTCCCCGCCACCCGGATAGCCGCTTGCGCGGTTTGCGCGGGCCTGACCCGCGCATGGCCATTGACCGGCGGCGCCAGACGACCGGTTAAACTCCATATTCCCCTTCAATTTTCTTCAGGAGCCCTCACCATGACGATCAAGGTTGGCGATCGCGTGCCGGATGCCACGCTGTTTGAATTCATCGAGGTCGAGGGCAATGGCTGCTCGATCGGCCCCAACGCCTTCAAGGTTGCCGATATCGCCAGTGGTAAGAAAATCGCCGTGTTCGGTTTGCCTGGTGCCTTCACCCCCACCTGCTCGGCGCAGCATGTTCCGAGCTACGTCAAGCACTTTGATGCGCTGAAAGCTAAGGGCATCTCCGAGGTCTGGTGTGTGTCGGTTAACGACGCCTTTGTGATGGGCGCCTGGGCGCGTGATCAGAAGGCGGGCGGCAAGGTGCGCATGATGGCCGACGGCAGCGCCGAGTTCACCAAGAAGCTGGGCCTGGAGCTCGATCTGACCGGTCGGGGAATGGGCGTTCGCATGCAGCGCTTCTCGATGGTGATCGACAACGGCGTCGTGAGCCAACTCAATATCGAAGCCCCGGGCAAGTACGAAGCCTCGAGCGCCGAGGCGATGCTCGCCAAGCTTTGAGGCAGGTCTGAGGCCGGCGATCCGATGATGCGGCAGCGTACGATTCGCGAGCGAGTCCGCACCGTCGGTGTCGGCCTTCACTCCGGTGAGCGGGTTGAGCTCACGCTCAGGCCCGCTCTGCCCGACACCGGAATTGTTTTTCACCGGGTCGATCTGGAGCCGCCGGTTTCTCTGGTTGCCCGCGCCGAGTCGGTCAACGACACGCGCATGGCGTCTACGCTGTCGGCGCAGGCGCCGGGAGCAGAGACCGTTCGGGTGGCCACGGTTGAGCATCTCATGTCGGCGCTCGCTGGCCTGGGCATCGACAACCTTCACGTCGATGTTGATGCAGCCGAAATCCCGATTCTCGACGGTTCGTCGGCGTCGTTCGTGTATCTGCTGCGTTCGGCCGGCATCCTCGAGCAGTCCGCGCCCAAGCGATTCATTCGGGTGATCGCACCCATTGAGGTTCGCGAGGGCGACAAATTTGCGCGTCTTGAGCCGCACTTCGGTTTTCGGCTCGATTTCTCCATCAGCTTCGGCCACCCCGCCATTGACGCCACCGGCCAGCGCATCGTGGTCGATTTCGCCGAGCGCTCGTACACCCGTGAGGTGGCGCGAGCCCGCACTTTCGGTTTCATGCGCGATGTCGAGGCGCTCCGCTCCAACGGGCTCGCCAAGGGCGGCAACCTCGGTAACGCCATCGTGATGGATGAATACCGGGTCCTGAACGATGAAGGCCTTCGAATCGACGATGAATTCGCCATGCACAAAGTGCTGGATGCCATCGGCGATCTATACCTGGTCGGGCATCCACTGCTTGCGGGCTATGTGGCGCACAAATCCGGCCACGCCCTGAACAATCTGTTGCTTCGCGAGTTGCTTGCGCGGACCGATTGCTGGCAGTGGGCCACCTTCAGCGGCTCGCGCGAGGCGCCCCGGCTCTTTGAACTTGACTGGCGAACCGCCTGAGGCTGCCAGGCTAGCGGTCGTGTTCCGCCCGCTGGCGACGAATCAGCGCGGCGAGGGCCCGTCGCAGCCCCTCTGACTGTGCACTCGCCTCAATCGCTTCGAATCCTGATAGCGCGCTCTCCGGGATCGGGGTGCGTGGCGGCCCCGGGGGCGGCCGAACCGCATCAGCCGTGTTGCGACGAGTGCGGATCCGAAGGCGGGCGACCGCTGCGCCCCGCCGCCTAAGGTTGTCGACCAGGGTGGGTTCAAGCTGGCGCAGGCGGGCGGCTTCGGCGGCGTTGCGTGCGGCGATCGCGAGCGTGCCATCTTCGGACAGGCTGAGCACGGTGAGCGGCGACTGGGAGTAGCTCGCCGACACCATCGCCTGCAGTTCGACCATGCTCGCGAGCCGGCTGGCCACCTCGCGGAAAGCGGGCTCGACCTTCAGCCAGTCGATAGCGCTTGCCCGCTTGTGTTCAGTGCTCATCAGCCGATCTCGACACGGCCGCGCGCGAGCCGCCCAGGCTTGAAAGCTTGCGCGCGCGCGAGTCCGCACGACCCTTTGAGGATGAGCCGCAGGTGCGGCGACGAACGGAGCATCGGATCTCCTGATGGCAGGGTGGCCTGTGGTCGGGCGGCCGTTCTAAGGTGTCCTTGAACCGTTGGTTCATGGCGGGGCGGTGCTCGTGGATGAGCGGTGCTCGCCCGTTGGAGGCTAGCACGAGCGGCGCAGTTGCGCGTGCTAGACTCCCGCGGTTTCACCCTCGTCGGTCGCCCGCGCGGACCCGCCAGCCCCCAGGCAGGGCTCCCAGGCTAGGCTTCACATGCGCCGGGCCTGATCGGACGGCACTGACGGAACAACACCGACTGAGCCACACGGCCAGGCGACCAGAGCGCACCACGACGATGCTGCAAAACCTCTTAAAGAAGATTTTCGGCAGCCGCAATGAGCGGCTGCTGCGCCAGTACCGCAAGACGGTCGAGGCCATTAATGCGCTCGAACCCGATGTGCAGAAGCTGTCTGACGAGGCATTGGCCGGTCGCACGGTCGAGTTCCGCGAACGGATCGCCCGAGGCGAAGCCCTCGACTCGCTGCTGCCCGAAGCCTTTGCGGTCTGCCGCGAAGCGTCGGTTCGCGCGCTGGGTATGCGTCACTTCGACGTGCAGCTGATTGGCGGCATGGTGCTCCACCACGGCAAGATCGCGGAGATGCGCACCGGCGAGGGCAAGACGCTCACCGCTACATTGCCCGTCTATCTCAACGCGCTTGCCGGCCGCGGCGTTCATGTCGTGACGGTGAACGACTATCTGGCTGCGCGTGATGCCGAATGGATGGGCAAGGTCTACCGCTTCCTTGGCATGTCCGTTGGCACCATCCTGTCGCAGCAGCAAACCGAAGCCAAGCGCATCGCCTACGCCGCCGACATCACCTATGGCACCAACAACGAATTCGGCTTCGATTACCTGCGTGACAACATGGAACACAGCGCCGGTGAGCGGCGCCAGCGCGGCCTGTTTTACGCAATCGTCGACGAGGTCGACTCGATCCTGATCGATGAAGCGCGCACGCCCCTCATCATCTCCGGGCAGGCCGAAGACCACACCGAGCTTTATCGTCGGGTCAATGCGGTACCCACGCTTCTCACCGAAATGCCGCATGAGCCCAAGGCCAATGAGCCCGAACCACCCGGTGACTACTGGGTGGACCGCAAGGCACATCAGGTCTACTTGTCTGATGCCGGGCATGAAAAGGCCGAGCAGGTGCTGGAGCAACTCGAGCTGCTGTCGGGTGGCGCGAGCCTCTACGACGCCTCCAACATTGCGCTCATGCACCATCTGATGGCGGCGCTACGCGCTCACACGCTTTATTTCCGTGACCAGCACTATGTGGTGCAAGACGGTGAGGTCATCATTGTTGATGAGTTCACTGGCCGTCTGATGCCAGGTCGCCGCTGGTCCGAGGGTCTGCACCAGGCGGTCGAGGCCAAGGAAGGCGCCAACATCCAGGCCGAGAATCAGACGCTCGCCTCGATCACCTTCCAGAACTACTTCCGCATGTACGGCAAGTTGGCTGGTATGACCGGTACTGCCGATACCGAAGCCTACGAGTTCCAGGAAATTTATTCGCTTGAGACCGTGGTGGTGCCTACGCATCGGCCCATGGTTCGCGACGATCGCCAGGATCAGGTGTTTCGTACCGCGCGCGAGAAATACAACGCCATCATTGCCGATATTCGTGACTGCCACGAGCGTGGTCAGCCGGTGCTGGTGGGCACCACCTCCATTGAAAACTCTGAGCTGCTGTCGGGCATGCTGGAGAAGGAGAAGCTGCCGCATCAGGTGCTGAACGCGAAGCAGCATGCGCGGGAGGCCGAAATCGTGATCCAGGCCGGCCGTCCCGGCATGATCACCATTGCCACCAACATGGCAGGCCGTGGCACCGATATCGTGCTGGGCGGCAACATCAGCCGCGAGATCGATGCTGCGCAGGCCGATGAGTCGCGCGCGGCCGACGAGCGCGCCGCGCGCGTCCAGAAGCTTCGTGCCGACTGGCAACTCCTCCATGATCAGGTGATCGCGGCGGGCGGGTTGCACATTGTGGGCACCGAGCGGCATGAATCGCGCCGGATCGACAACCAGCTGCGCGGTCGCTCGGGGCGCCAGGGCGATCCGGGCTCGTCGCGGTTTTATCTGTCCATGGAAGATCCGCTGCTACGCATCTTCGCGGGTGACCGCCTGAAGGCGATCATGGACCGGCTGAAGCTCCCGGACGGTGAGGCGATCGAGGCGGGTATGGTCTCTCGCGCTATCGAGTCGGCGCAGCGCAAGGTCGAGGCCCGCAACTTCGACATCCGTAAGCAATTGCTCGAATACGATGATGTGGCCAACGACCAGCGTCGTATCGTCTATGCCGATCGCAATTCGCTGCTGGATGCGGCCGAAGTGGGGGAGCGCATCACCGAACTCCGCCATCAGGTGTTTACCGAACTCGTTCGCGTCCACGTGCCGGCCGAGTCGGTAGAAGAACAGTGGGATGTGGCGGCGCTTCAGAAGGCGCTCGAGAGCGAGTGGCTGCTTGCGGTGGCGCTTGTCGACCAGGTGGCCGCCAGCGAGCAGATCACCGATGACGACATCGTCAGGCTCGTGCTCGACGCTTCAGATACCCAATACCGGGGCAAGGTCGACACGGTGGGTGCTGAGGCCTTTGCGGGCTTCGAGCGCTCGGTGCTGTTGCAAGTAATCGATCAGCACTGGCGCGAGCATCTGGCCATGCTGGATCACCTGCGTCAGGGCATCCATCTGCGCGGGTATGCGCAGAAGAACCCCAAGCAGGAATATAAGCGCGAGGCATTCGAACTGTTTGCGCTCATGCAGAACCGGGTTCGTAACGATGTCACCCGCCTTCTCATGACGGTTCGCGTGGAAACCGCCGAGCAGGCCGAACAGGCGGGCGAGCAACTGGCGCCGGCCGAACCGGTCAATGTGTCCTACGGGCATGCCGACTTTGCCCAGGCGCAGGCCGCTGCCGGTGATGAAGCAAACGCCGAGGCGCTTGCCCTCTCGCTCCAGCAGGTGCCCGGCGCCGACGATGAGGGCCAGCAGCCGTTCAAGCGCTATGGCCGCAAGATCGGGCGTAACGATCCCTGCCCCTGTGGGTCGGGTCGCAAATACAAAGCCTGCCACGGCCGCCTCGCCTGAGGGGCGGTTGCTTCTTTTACTGTCTCCCGGCCTCGGAGGGCGCGATGCCAGTCAATCTCACGATTCCCGAACGCTCGGCGCTCTCCCCGGTGGCGGGCCTGTCGATTGGTACCGCCATGGCGGGCATTCGCAAGGCCAACCGCCGCGACGTGCTGATTCTCAAGCTCGCGGCGGGCGCGCGTGCGGCGGGTGTGTTCACACAGAACCGTTTTTGCGCCGCGCCGGTGCAAGTGTGCCGCGACCATTTGCAGGCGAGCGCGGGCGCCATTCGGGCGCTGCTGGTGAACACGGGCTGCGCCAATGCCGGCACCGGTGAATTGGGTCTGGATAACGCCCGAGCAAGCTGTGAAAGCGTGGCGAAAGCGCTCGGCTGCGAGGCCAACCAGGTGCTGCCCTTTTCCACCGGCGTGATCCTGGAGCATCTCCCCATGGATCGGCTGGATGCAGGGATCGGGCTGGCCACTGGCGCGCTGGGCCAGGCTGATTGGCTCGATGCTGCGCAAGCGATCATGACCACCGATACGCTGCCCAAGGCCGCCTCGCGCCGTTTGTCGATCGGCGGTCGCCCGGTCGCCATCTCGGGCATCTCCAAGGGTGCGGGCATGATCCGCCCGAACATGGCGACCATGCTCGGTTTTCTCGCCACCGATGCGGCTGTGTCGCAGCCGCTGCTCGAGCGCTGGGTGCGCGAGATCGCTGATCAGAGCTTTAATCGGGTGACGGTCGATGGCGACACCTCCACCAATGACTCATTCATCCTGATCGCCACCGGCGCATCGGGCGTAAGCATCGAGCACGCAACCGATCCTGGCGCGGCCGAACTGCTGGCTGCGCTCACCGCCACCGCCCAGCAACTCGCCCAGGCGATCGTGCGCGATGGTGAAGGGGCCACCAAATTCATCACCATCCGGGTGGAAGCGGCCCGAAGCGAGGCCGAGGCGGCCGCGGTGGCCTATGCCATTGCCCACTCTCCGCTCGTGAAGACCGCGTTCTTTGCCTCCGACCCCAACCTGGGCCGCATTCTCGCGGCGGTGGGCTACGCGGGCGTGACCGATCTCGATGTCAACGCAGTTGATCTCTTTCTCGATGATGTTCACGTGGCTACGCGTGGCGGCCGGCATCCGGCCTACCTTGAGGAGGCAGGGCAGCGGGTGATGAAGAACACCGAAATCACGGTACGCGTGGTGCTGGGCCGCGGCGCGGCCGCCACCACCGTCTGGACCTGCGATCTTTCCCATGACTATGTCTCCATCAATGCCGACTACCGCTCGTAAATCCGTCCTGCTGGCCGAACCTGCTGGCACCGTTGACCCGGCTGCCGAACTGCTGGCGCGGGCGGCGCCGCTACTGTCCCAGCTCGCCGCACTGATGCCGGGTGCGGTGGCGCCCAACTGGTCGGCAGCCGCCGCATTCCGCTGGCGGCGGCGGGTCTCGGCGTTTGGCTCGCGCGGCGAGCTCCAGCCGGTCCGCACGACCTCATCGATTCGTCTGGCCGATCTGCACAACATCGACGAACAGAAGTCGGTGATCGACCGCAACACCCGACAGTTCGTGCGCGGTCTTCCCGCCAACAACGTGCTTCTCACAGGCTCGCGTGGCACCGGCAAGTCCTCGCTCATCAAGGCCTGCCTCAACCAGTATGCCAAGCAGGGCCTGCGGCTGATCGAGGTCGACAAAAGTGATCTGGCTGACCTCTATGACATCGTTGAACTGGTGGCCGATCGCCCCGAGCGCTTCATTGTGTTTTGCGATGACCTGTCGTTTGAGGAAGGCGAGGCCGGATACAAGGCGCTCAAGTCGGCGCTGGACGGATCGGTGGCGGCGCAGTCAGACAATGTGCTGATCTATGCCACCTCCAATCGCCGGCACCTCATGCCAGAGAAAATGAGCGAGAACCTCACGGCGAAACACCAGGAAGACGGCGAAATTCATCCGGGTGAAACGGTCGAGGAAAAAATCTCGCTCTCCGAGCGCTTCGGGCTGTGGGTGTCGTTCTACCCGTTCCGGCAGGAGGAATACCTCGAGGTGGTCGCGCACTGGCTTCTTCACTTCGGCTGCTCAGCAGCCGACATCGAAGACGCTCGCGGCGATGCGCTGCGTTTTGCGCTCGAGCGTGGATCGCGTTCCGGCCGGGTAGCCTGGCAGTTTGCGCGTGACTGGGCTGGCCAGGCGCGCCTGAAGCCGGCCCGGGCCGGCCGCCGCCGCTAGGCGCGAGCAGCGCACCGTGTCGACTGCTCGCACCCAGGCTGCTGCCGAGGGAGCGGCGTCGGCCACGCCGGCCGACTCACGCGCCCCGGTCGAGGTGGCGGTAGGCGTCCTGCGCCGCGCGGATGGTGCGCTCCTCTTTGCCCAACGCCCCGAAGGCAAGCCCTACGCGGGATGGTGGGAGTTCCCCGGCGGTAAGGTTGAGGCGGGTGAAAGCGTGTTCGAGGCGCTTGCCCGAGAACTGCAGGAGGAACTCGGCATCCTGATCGAAGATGGCGACCCGCTCGAAGTGGTCGAGTTCTCCTATCCGCACGCCCGGGTGCGTCTTCATTTCCTGGTGGTGAGCCGCTGGCGTGGCGAGCCCAGCTCGCGCGAGGGCCAGGCGTTTAGCTGGCAGCAGCCGGCTGCGGTAGCGGTGGGCCCACTGCTTCCCGCGTCGGTACCGGTGATCGAACGGCTCGCTGCGGGCGCAGCCTAGTGCATGCTCTTTGACGAGGGGTGAGGCTCGGGGCTCGCCTCGGCCGGGTCGGTGGGGTCGAGCGGCGCGCCTGCGATCCGGTACTGCTCGCTTGCCCAGGCGCCCAGATCAATCCGCTTACAGCGCTCAGAGCAGAACGGACGCCAACGGTTGGTCGGACTGTACTCGGTCTTGCGGGCGCAGGCCGGGCAGTCAACGAGCAGCGTGCGGGACGAACCAGCCACAGCCATCTGTGATCAGAGGTTGCAGAGCGCCAGCTCGAAATCGACATCGCCCTCGAATGCACGGGGCCGCTGGTCGCCGGTTTGCGAGGTGAAGCGGATCCAGAGCAGATAGCGGTTGGCGCTGATTTCGGGGATGGCGCCCACGGTTGGGTCGAGCCGTACCTGCACCATCTGATAAATGCGCCCGCCTAGCGGCTGCTGGTAGCTTGCCTGCTGAGAAGAGACGCGCACCCAGGTGCCGCTACGCCGAAGGAGGCCGAGCACCACAGTGAGCGCCACCTGAAGCGGCTGAAGCGGCGTCGCCCACCGGATGATGTCCTCGCGGCGCGCCTCCGCCGGCCGGTTTTGCCAGGCGTAGTAAGAGGGAAGGTCAAACTCGCAGGCGCCACCCGCAATGCCAGTGCGGCTGCGGATGCTCATCAGCCATTCGTTATCGCGCAGGTTTTGCCCGGTGCGCCCGCTCAGGCGGGTGAGCCCGCCCACCGCGTCCTCGATGCGTGCGAGCGTAGCCTCGAGCGCATCAACCGACACGGAGGGGTTGCCGCGGAAGGAGCTGATGGTCTGGCGCTGTCGTTCGAACTCCTGCAGAAGGTCTGAGCGCAGATCGCCCCGCGCCGTCACTTCCAGGATTTCGAATAGCGTGAGAAGCGCGACGTGGTGATCATGGGCGTCATCGCGCAGCGAAAAAATCTCGAAGCGCTCGAACAGATCTTCTAGGCGCAACAAGGCGCGTATCCGCTCGTTGAGGGGATACTCGTATTGGAGCAGAGGGCGATGCGGAACCACGCGCGTCTGCCGGCCGCTCGCCACCACGGAAATGCCTGCCTGGGCGCTCATCTGCCGATTCTGGCCCAAAGGCCCTGGGAATTCAAACGAAAAATGGGGTAGAGGCTGTCAGGCGGGCCGCTTACGGTGTAACGGCAGTGACCGCCGCCTGCAAGGCAAGGGCCTGATAGATCGCATGTAGGGCATCAACCTGTGGCCCGAGGGCTGCTGGGTCGCCGCTGTTGTCGATCCGGTCGTCGGCGACGGCGAGCCGCGCTTCGCGGGTGGCTTGCGCGGCAAGAATGGCGAGGACCTGTTCGCGTGGCAGGTGGCTGCGCCGCATCACGCGCTCAATTTGAACCTCGACCGGGCAGTCGACCACGAGCAGACGGTGCGCCCGCTCGCGCCAGGCGCCTGATTCCACCAAAAGGGGCACCACCAGCATCACATAGCAGCCGGTGGCAGCTTTGATCTCGCGCTGTGATTGCTCGCGGATCATCGGATGAAGAATGGCCTCCAGGCGCTTGCGCGCCTCGGGATCTGAGAACGCGCGTGCGCGCATGGCGGCGCGATCAAGTCGTCCATCTTCGGCGATCACCTCGGGGCCAAAGGCCGCGCCGATCGCGGGCATGGCCGCGCCGGCCGGCCCAGTGAGCGCGTGTGCGATCAGATCGGTGTCCACCAGCGTGGCGCCCAGGGCGGCAAAGCGATCAGCCACCGTGGACTTGCCGCTACCGATACCGCCGGTCAGGCCGATGATGAATCGAGAAGGGGGAATGGTCATGGGAACAGGAAGGGCAGAGTGTTCGGGTCAGCTGCCGACCAGCCAGTCTGTCAGGGCTGGGTAGGCAAATAGAGCGATCAGGCCTGCGGCGGCGAGCCATGGCCCGAAGGCGATCGGGGCCTGGGGTTCGCGCAGGCGCGTGAGCCCGCCAATGATGGCAAAGCTCGCGCCCGCCGCGCATGCGAGAAGCAGCACCGCCGGCAGGGGCTGCCAGCCCAGCCAGGCGCCGATCGCAGCGAGCAGCTTGAAGTCGCCATAGCCCATGCCCTCCCGGCCGGTAGCCATCCGGAATCCATGGTGGATTGACCATAGGCAAAGATAGCCTGCCATGGCGCCCAACACCGCCTGCTCGATGGGCACCCACACGCCTGTGAGGTTGATGGCGAGTCCGGCCCAGACGAGCGGCAGTGTGATTGCGTCGGGCAGCAGTTGGGTATCAACATCGATCAGTGCTGCAGCGAGCAGCGCGGCGACAAGCAGCATGGCGCTCGCGGCCGCTGCGCTCGGGCCGAACCGGGCCACGCAGAACGCGAAGAGCGCAGCCGTCACAAGCTCAACCAGCGGGTAGCGAATGCTGATCGGTGCGCTGCAGGCCGCGCACCGGCCGCGCAGCGCGAGCCAGCTCGCAACCGGGATCAGATCGCGAAGCCTCAGGGTCTTTGCGCACGCCGGGCAATGCGAGCGCGGCTGAATCAGGTCAAAGCGTGCCGTGGCGGCGATGGCTTCGCCGCGGAGGTCGGCCGCGTCTTGCTGCCATTGCCGCTCGAGCATTCTTGGCAGGCGATAAATCACCACGTTAAGGAAACTGCCGATCAGCAGGCCCGCCACACCGGCCGCCCCCATGGCCCACTGAGCGTCGGTGGGCGACATCAGGCGCTCGCCGCGATGTCGTCGGCCTGCTCGCGCCCAGACGATGGGTTGGCGGGCATCAGTCGGAGCCGCGCGCGTCGCACCATCCGGTCTTCGACGTGCTGGATTTCGACCACGATGGGACCGAAGCGAAGCCCAACACTCGACTCCGGAAGATCTTGTAGCGCTTCGAGGATCAGCCCATTGAGTGTACGTGGACCGTCGAGCGGAAAGCGGGTGCCGAGCCGACGGTTCAGTTCACGCAGGCTCACCGATCCGTCAACCTCAATCTCGCCAGCGCTGTCCCAGTGCAGATCGGAGTCCGAGCCACCCGGCGTGGTGGTGGTGAATTCGCCAATGATTTCCTCGATGATGTCTTCCAGGGTGACCAGCCCCAGCACCTCGCCGTATTCGTCGACCACTAATCCGACTCGCTGCCGGCTTTCCTGGAAGAACTGCAGCTGCGGAAACACTGCGGTTCCGCTCGGAATGAAGTAAGGCTCGATCAGCAACTCGCGCAGATCGGCGGTATCAAAGCTGTCGCGCTGCAAGAGGGAGAGGGCGCGCCGCACATGGAGCATTCCCACCACCCGATTGATCTCGCCCTCGAACACTGGAAGCTTGTTGTGATAGCAGGTAGCAAGCTGCTCTCTAAGACCGGCCTCGCCGGTTGCGAGGTCGAGCGCCTCGATGCGGCTGCGCGGAATCATGACGTCATCGACCATGATGCGCTCGAGGTCGAAGAGGTTGAGCAGAATCGAGCGGTGTTTGGCCGGAAAAAAATGGCCTGACTCGAGCACGATGGTGCGCATTTCATCTAGCGACAATCGGGTCTGCTGCGGCTCGCGCGGATCAATGCCCACGACGGCGAGCATGCGCCCCACAATCAGGTTTACCCCCCAGACTGCGGGCGCAAACAAGGTCATCAGTATGCGCAGCGGGTAGGCGGCCGGCAGCGCAACGCGCTCGGGCCAGGTGGCCCCGATCACCTTCGGGGTGATTTCGGCAAAGATGATGAGCACCAGCGCCACCACTGCGGTGGCCGACAGCAGCACGGTATCGTTGTGTCCGAAGGCGCGAATGGCGAGCGACGTGACGATCGCAGTGACCGCGGTGTTGACCAGGTTGTTGCCAAGCAAAATGGTGCCGAGCAGACGGTCGGTCTGGCTGAGAAGCGACGAGGCGAGACGCGCGCTTCGTCGCCCCTGTCGCACCAGATGCCCGAGCCGGAACCGGTTCAACGCCATCATGCTGGTCTCGGCGATGGAAAAAAAGCCAGAGATCAGCACCAGCACGACGAGCGCGATCAGAGAGACCCAGAGCGGAATAGCATCCAAGCGGAGTTATGCGGAGTTAAAACCGGCCTAGCCTACCGTAAACAGCTGCCTGCCGCATCGTGAGCCCTGCGATGCCTGGTTGATACACTGCTGGCCGTCAAGTCATTGGAGCCCGCTCATGTCATCCAGCGATGCTGCCCGCCCAGCCCGTCTTCGTTCGCGCGCCTGGTTCGATAATCCCGATAACCCGGGCATGACCGCGCTCTATCTCGAGCGCTACATGAATTTCGGTCTTACGCTTGATGAGCTGCGCACCAGCGGCAAGCCCATCATCGGCATCGCGCAGACGGGCAGTGACCTCTCGCCCTGCAACCGCCATCATGTCGAGCTCGCCTCGCGGGTGCGCGACGGAATCCGCGATGCCGGCGGCATTCCGATCGAGTTTCCCGTGCACCCCATCCAGGAAACCGGCAAGCGCCCCACCGCAGCGCTCGATCGCAATCTCGCCTACCTGACCCTGGTCGAGGTGCTATACGGCTACCCGATGGACGGTGTGGTGCTCACCACGGGCTGCGACAAGACCACGCCGGCCATGCTGATGGGCGCGGCCACCGTGGATCTGCCCGCGATCGTGCTGTCGGGCGGGCCGATGCTCAATGGCTACTATGGCGGCGGGCTTGCGGGCTCCGGCACCATCGTCTGGTATGCGCGCCAGGAACTCGCGGCCGGCAGGATCAACTACGACAAATTTCTTGAGATGGTGGCCTCGGGCGCGCCGTCGGCGGGCCACTGCAACACCATGGGCACGGCGCTGTCGATGAATTCGCTTGCCGAGGCACTGGGTATGTCGCTTCCCGGTTGCGCAGCCATCCCCGCGCCGTATCGCGAACGCGCGCAGATGGCTTATCAGACCGGACGCCGCATCGTGGCGATGGTGGCCGAAGACCTGCGGCCGTCGAAAATCATGACGCGCGCTGCGTTTGACAATGCGATTGTTGCAGCGAGTGCGCTGGGTGCCTCGACCAACTGCCCGCCGCATGTCACGGCCATTGCCCGCCACATGGGGGTGCCGCTCGAGATCACCGACTGGGACCGGATCGGCTATGACATTCCGCTCCTCGTAAACTGCATGCCAGCGGGTGAGTACCTGGGCGAAGAGTTTCATCGCGCAGGCGGCGTGCCCGCCGTCATGCACGAGCTTCTGGGTGCCGGCAAACTGCGCGCCGAGGCGCTCACCGTGTCGGGGCGCACGATCGGCGAGGTCTACGCTCAGACGGTGGCGAGTGACCGACGGGTGATCCGGTCTTATGCGGAACCCATGCTGGGCCAGTCGGGCTTTGCGGTGCTGTCGGGCAACCTGTTCGACTCAGCCGTCATGAAGACCTCGGTCATCTCGCCCGAGTTCCGTAGCCGGTATCTCGAGAATCCGGCCGACCCCGAGGCCTTTGAGGGGCGTGCGATCGTCTTTGAAGGGCCCGAGGACTACCACGAGCGCATCAACGACCCGTTGCTTGCGATCGATGCCGACTGCATCCTGTTCATTCGCGGTACCGGGCCAGTCGGATACCCGGGGGCGGCGGAAGTGGTGAACATGCTGCCGCCCGATGCACTGGTCCGACAGGGCATTACGCTTCTCCCCTGCGTGGGCGATGGCAGGCAGTCGGGTACGTCGGCGAGTCCCTCGATCCTGAATGCGTCGCCCGAATCGGCGGTGGGGGGTGGCCTTGCGCTCCTTCAGACCGGCGACCGGGTGCGAATCGATCTTGGCCGCCGGCGCGCTGACATTCTGGTGAGCGAGGAGGAGTATGAGCGCCGCCGGGCTGCCTGGACACCCAGTTATCCAGCGAGCCAGACGCCCTGGCAGGAACTGCAGCGTCGCCATGTCACGCAGCTCTCTGATGGCGCCTGCCTGGACTTTGCGGTGAGCTATCAGCGGATTGCCGTCACCCGCGGCTTGCCGCGTGATAACCACTGACCCGAGGCGCGCTTTGGCGTTAGCGTGATGGGCCGCGATACGGCTCGATGCGCGTGGCATCGAGCACGTAGCCGCTCACGCCCATGCGGGTGTCGCTTCGCCCAACCTTGAGCGTGCCAACGACCCATACCGCGTCCATGGTCTGTAGCGCCTGACGCCGCGCCGACACCACCTGAATAATCTGATTGGCGGGCGGGGGCGGGGTGTGGATGCATGCGCCCATGTAGGGCACCAGCAGAAACTCTCGAATATCGCCGCCCAGCATGTCGAGCGGCACCACATAGCCGGGAATCCGGATCCGCAGGCCCTCGAGCTCGCTGCGCGTGGGCGCCTGATCCCATTGCTCGCGGATTTCTCGCATGAGTGCCTCGCTACGCGGATCGCCATCGCTGATGGCTTCAAGCCCCCGACCTTCAAGAAGCTTGAGGGGGTCCCAATCTTCCGGCATGAGGTCGTCCCAGCCGATTTCACGTACGCCCCCCCCGATCAGGCGACCCGGAAGCTTGATCGGCTCAGCGGGCCGGGAGGTGGCCCCGCCGCGGGCTGCCGGCGGCTGCGAGGCCGGCGCGCCGCCCGATTGTGCGAGGCCCTCGTCTGGGGCGAGCACCAGGCAGCTGGCCGCCATCAGCAGGCATAAAACACGCAGCAGTCGGTGAAGGGTCATGGTCGGGCGCAGGTTGAACAATCAGGATCGCGGGGACAGTCCGTCGGCAAGCGACAACCGCCACGCGCGCAAAGCGGGTAACAGACTGGCGAGGATACCGGTGGCGAGCACCGCTGCAAGCAACAGCCACTCGCCAGCACGCAGAAAATCCGTGCCGAGCGCGATGCCGAACTGCGCCTGTAACGGTGATGCCGCGAACAGGGTGAGTAGCGCACCCGCCGCCACCCCCAGCGCAATGCCGCTCAGACAAGCGAGTGTGCCTTCGGTAATGAGCAGGATGACGAGCGTACGCGGGCTTGCGCCCACAGAGCGCAGGATGGCGAGTTCGCGCCGCCTGGCATCAAGGCCGGCCAGAATCACTGATACCAGGCCGGCCAGGCTCGCGAGCGCCACCAGCGCGCCCATTAAGCGAAGCGCGTTCTCACCCACACCCAGCGCCTTCCACAACTCGTCGAGCGTGACCCCTGGCAATACTGCGGTGAGCGGTTCTTCGGGCTCGGCCTGCAGCCGGCGCTGCACAGAGAAGACCGTGCTTCGCGCGCGCAGCCCCACCAGGGCTGCCGACACCGTGACCGGGCGCGCACCCGGGTCCGTCGAGGGCTGCGACCCGCGGGCCGGTCGAACGCCGGCCACCCACCCCGCGTGAAGCGCATGCATTGACTCGAGGCTGATCAGCACCGCGCGATCGACTGGCGAGCCCGATGGCGCGAGGACACCGGTGATGGTGAAGGGTTGATCGTCATGCGAGCCCTCGGCGAGCGGACCGCTGCCGTGACTGAGTGTGATCCGGGCACCTGCACCGAGGCCCAGTTGCCGGGCGACCTGCGCGCCAATCACCGCCTCGGCGTGGCGACCGTGCTCGCGGCCCTGTGCCAGCATGAGCGGCTGGCGATCGCCCACCCGTACATGGCGCAAAAAGCGTTCATCGGTCGCGATCACCGGAAACCCGCGAAAGGTATCGCCGAGCGCAATCGGCACCACCCAGGCGACCTGGGGCAGCTCGCCGATCGCCTCGATTCGTTTCAGGGTCACCGCCTGCGTGGGCGGGCCAAGATGAAACACGGTGTGAAGCAGGATCTGAGTGGGGCTGCCGCGTGCGCCCACGATCAGGTCAGTGCCTGAAAGCGCCTGCGAAAAACTCTTGCGGATATCGTGGCGAAGCCGTTCGGTGGCAAGGAGCAGCACCGTAGAGAGTGAAACGGCGATGATGGTGAGGGCGAGCGTGAAGCGACGGGCCCAGGCGCTCCTTGCAGCGAGCACGATCATGGCCTTCATGACGACGTTCCCGCGGGCGAGGGGGCCTCGGCCGATTGGCTCGCAGACAATGGGCGAATGTTATTGGGGTCGGTACGCGCGCCCAGTGCCAGGCTGCGATCGAAAAGCGGCTCGAGCGAGCGGTCGTGGCTGACGAATACCAGGGCGCTGCCTGCTTCCTGGCAGGCCGCCAGCAGCCGTGCCATGAATTCGTCTCGCCGGTCTGCATCAAGTGCCGAGGTGGGTTCATCGGCGAGCACGAGCTCGGGCGCACCGATCAGAGCTCGTGCCGCCGCGACGCGTTGCTGTTCGCCCACCGACAGCGTGCCCGCGGGTTGGCGCCAGAGATCCGGGGCGAGATCGAGCGCTGCGAGCCAGCTGCTCGCGTCGCGCTCGACCGACCCTGAGCGAGCTGCCGCGCGTGCCGCGCGCCGCGCTGAAAATCGGCAGGGCAGGCACACGTTATCGAGCACTGGCAGCCAGCTGAGCAGATTGAACTGCTGAAACAGGTAGCCGACATGATCGCCACGCCGGCGGTCACGCGCTGAGCTGCCGAGCGAGCGCCAGTCGGTGCCAAGGAGCAGCACCGTTCCTTGCTGTGCAATCAGTACGCCAGCAAGCAATGACATGAGCGTGCTCTTGCCACCGCCGCTTGGCCCGTAAACAAAAAGGCGCTCGCCTGCGCCCACCCTCAGATGGTTCACTGCCAGCGCCGCGCGGGTCTGTCGCCGGTACCGGAAGACGAGATCGTTTACTTCGACGACCGCATGCTCAGCGGATTGAGCTGACGGGTGATCGGAGTCGGTCGACATATCGAGCGCTTTGCGTGCGGATTGCAGGCTGGGCGCGGCGCACTCAGCGGGCGAGCTCGAATACCTTGCGGTTGCGCTGCAAGGTACGCGCCTGGGTGCCGCCGGGCCCTGCGAAGCGCGCTTCGATGCGGCGCAGCCGGCTGAGAATATCGAAAAGGCCGATTTCGAGCATGCCCAAACGAGCCGGGCGATCGCAGTCGAACGCATGTGTCACCAGAAGATCGAGATGCGTGTCATCGCCTGGGAGTCCGCTCGTCGCCGTGGCCGGTTCGGCGGAGCCCGACCAGCGAAGCGCCTGCGTGGCGGGTTTGCAGCCCGCGTCGGGTGTCGGGCGAAAAACGCCGGTTGCGAGGAGCGCATCGAGCGCGCGCTGCAGACGAGTCCGCTCATCGTCGGTGCGTGGCGCTCGCTCAAAGCCAGTGAGGGTTTCCATCGGCAGCTCGGCCTCGATGGTAAGGCGAGCGCCCTCAAGCGTGAGGTCGAGCCGCGCCTGCCCGTGCACGTGTCCATGCCCCCCCGGCGCGCTCAATGCCGGCGTAGCCGGCGCGAGGGCGAGTAATGCGATCAGCAGGCCGTGGCGCAGGCGCGCCGCCGCCTGCATGCACAGGTCAACAGCGCCCCGGCAGGTTCTATCCGGTCTGTTGGCTGGTGGATGGCAGCGTGTCATGTGTCCGATCATACGGCGTGTTCGCGTGGTGTGTGGGATGAAACCCCCAATGGTGCGGCCGGTGCGCGCGAGGGGGCTTGAGTTCCCCTCTCGCCACGGGCAGACTGGGCCACTCAAGCGCAAGGAGCTTTCATGGCGAACCTGCAGCGGTACTGGGCGTTGGGCGTGGCGTTACTGGCTCTATTTGCCTCGGCGGGCGCCTACGCGGGCGGCTGGCTGCACGGCGTGGTGCCGGTCATCTGCCTGATGCTGGTGGTGCTTGGGATTCACGACCTGCTGCAAACCCGGCATGCGGTGCTGCGCAACTACCCGATCATCGGCCACTTCCGGTTCATGTTTGAAGAAATACGGCCCGAGATCAGGCAGTACTTCATCGAGTCCGATACCGAGCGCGTTCCATTTTCGCGTGAGCAGCGGGCGATCGTCTATCAGCGCGCAAAAGGGGTGCTCGACAAACGCCCCTTCGGTAGCAAGCTCGACCCGTATCGTGACGGATATGAATGGATTCACCATTCGGTGCTGCCCTCCACGATTGAATCCTCGGATTTCCGCGTCACCATTGGCGCCACGCGCGAGCAGCCCTACAGCGCCTCGGTGTTCAACATCTCGGCGATGAGCTTCGGCGCGCTGTCGGCCAATGCCATTCTCGCGCTCAACCGGGGCGCGAAGATGGGCGGCTTCGCACACGACACGGGCGAAGGCTCGATTTCGCGCTACCACCGCGAGGCGGAAGGTGACCTGATCTGGGAGATCGGCTCGGGATATTTCGGTGCTCGCAAGCCTGACGGCGGTTTCAGTGACGAGCGCTTTGCCGAGAACGCCTGTCAGCCACAGGTGAAGATGGTCGAACTCAAGCTCTCGCAGGGCGCCAAGCCCGGCCACGGTGGGGTGCTGCCTGCGCCCAAGGTCACCCCAGAAATTGCTCAGGCGCGCGGAGTGGAGCCGTGGGTGACGGTGGAGTCGCCTGCGCGCCACTCGGTGTTTTCAACTCCGATCGAGATGCTCGCTTTCATTGAACGAATGCGCAGGCTCTCGCGTGGTAAGCCCACTGGATTCAAGCTCGCGGTCGGCCATCCCTGGGAGCTCTTTGCCATCGTGAAGGCAATGCTCGAGACCGGCATCACACCCGATTTCATCGTGGTCGATGGCAAGGAGGGCGGCACCGGCGCTGCGCCGGCCGAGTTCATGGATCGTGCCGGCATGCCGATGCATGATGGGCTTCTTCTGGTTCACAACACCTTGGTGGCGTGTGGCCTGCGCTCGCAGATCCGCCTGGGCGCGGCGGGCCAAATCATCACAGCGTTCGATATTGCCCGCACGCTTGCGATTGGGGCCGACTGGTGTAATGCCGCGCGTGGCTTCATGTTTGCGCTCGGCTGCATCCAATCGCTTAGCTGCCATACCGATCGCTGCCCCACCGGCGTGGCCACACAGGACCCGCTTCGCCAGCGCGCGCTGGTGGTGCCAGACAAGGCTCAGAGGGTGTTCCAGTTTCATCACCACACGTTGGAAGCGCTTCGCGAACTGCTCCAGTCGGCGGGGCTGGTGCACCCGTCTCAGCTTCGCCCGCATCACATCATGCGGCGAATCGGTCAGGACGACAGTCGGCCCTTGTCGGAGGTGCATCCCTTCCTCCCGGAAGGCGCGCTACTGGTGCCGGGTGGTGCTGCCGACTGTGGTCCGGTTTACCGGGCCTGGTGGGACCGTGCCCGCCCCGACAGCTTCCATCCCCTGCCTGCCTCGAGGCTCGCCGCCTGAGCGGTGCGCGCGGCGCGGCTTAGTTGACGGGTAGCAGACCTGACCTTGTGCGAACGCTTCTGATTGTCTGGTGGTCGATGACCGGCGCGGCGCGTGCGCTTGCGCAAGCGGCGGCAGCCGCCGCGGCTGCCGCCGAACCGGGAATCAACGTGCGCATGATTCGCTGTGATGAGGCGAATGCCGATGACCTGTGCGGAGCTGATGCGATGCTCATCGTCTGTCCGGAGATGCTGGGCAGCGCCGCAGGCATGATGAAGGACTTCTTCGATCGCGCCTACTATCCGGCGCTCGGTCGCCTGTCGGGGCAACCTTATGCGCTCATCGTGAGTGCGGGGTCAGACGGCGAGGGTGCGGTTCGTCAGATTGAGCGGATCGCGAGCGGCTGGCGGCTGCGAGCGGTGGCGCCCGCCCGTATTGTCTGCACGCACGCACAGACACCCGAGGCAATACTCGCCGACAAGCGCCTCCCCGAGTCAGCGCTTGAAGGCGCCCGCGAACTCGGCGCCACGCTCGCCGGTGGGCTCGCGCTCGGCCTCTGGTGAGGCGGCGATTGCCGAAGCCGAGGTCGGTGTTGCGCTGTTGCGGGCTTGCACGGGGGGCGGTGCTGATTGCGCGGACTGCGCCTGCGGTGTGTGCCCGGTGCGCGCCCTTGGCTGTATGCGCCCTGCGTACGCTGCGCGCCGGCGGCTGCGGCATCCTGCCCATGCGAGCACCGGCCAGAGCGCTGCGCTGAGTGCAAACGGCCAGTGACCGTCGCTACCCGAACCCGCCGCAAGCCATCCACCCCAGAGTGCGGTCAGCCCGATCAACGCGAGTGCGAGGGCAAGGGGAAGCAGGCGACTGAAAGGCATCTCTCTTGGCATAGAACCTCCTGGGGACGGCGGGAATGGGCGATGGCTACCGGAGGCGCTTTGGACAGGCGCTCCGGCTCGAGCGCCGAATGATTAACCGGCGCGGGTGCGCGGCGCGACCGCGGCGAGGGCCGGTAGCAGCACGCGATACCGGTGCGGCCAACGGTTGACACCAACCCGGGCGGTGCAGCCTGGCGGCACGCGTGCTACGCTCGGATTCACGGTCGTGCCTGCCGCGACCGCGCGTTCATCGGGCAGTCTGGTTGCACATCGTCGTCGGGCTGCCGTCACCGCATTTCTGATACGAACAACGGAGGGGTCCTGTGAAATTCCGCGCACTTTGCATCGCCCTGCTGGCGGCCGCCGGCATCCACACCACCGCGTCGGCCCAGTCGGTCACGCTCAGTTTTTCCGCCTGGGTGCCGCCCTCGCACATGCTGGTTCGCGACGGCATGATGCCCTGGATGCAGGAAGTCGAAAAAGTGACCGAAGGCCGGGTGAAGATGCGCCTGCTGCCGAAGGCCGCGGCGAATGCCGTCAACCACCTCGATGCGGTGGCGGAGGGCCTTGCCGACGTGGCCTTCATTTCACACAGCTACACGCCGGCGCGGTTTCCCATGACGCGGATCGGCGTGCTGCCGTTCGCGGGCGATAGCGCCGAGGTGGCGTCGGTGGCGCTCTGGCGCATCTACGACAAGCACTTCGCCAAGTTGAATGAGCACAAGGGCGTGAAGCTGGTCACCATCTACACGCACGGCGCGGGGGTGTTCTGGAACGCCAAGCGACCGATTCGCACCGTGGAAGATTTCGCCGGCCTGAAAATCCGGGTGGGCGGTGGAATCGCCGCTGACGTGGCCAACGCGCTGGGTGCCATCGCGGTGTCCAAGCCCGCCCCCGAGTCCTATGAGCTGCTCTCGACCGGCGTGGTCGATGGCGTGATGTTCCCCGGCGAGAGCATCGTGTCCTTCAAGCTCGACAAGATCGTGAAATTCGCAACCGCTTTTCCTGGCGGTCTTTACTCCGACAGCCACGCGGTCATCATGAATGAAGCGGCCTGGAAAAAAATCTCCAAAGCCGATCAGGATGCGATCAACCGCATTTCGGGCGAAGCCATGGCACGGGCGGTTGGCAAGGCCTGGGACAAGAATGCTGGCGCGGGCTTTGATGCCTTCAAGGCGGCGGGTGGCCAGATCATCGCGGCCGATGCCGCGCTGGTGAAGGCGGTGGCCGACCGCACGGCCCGCTTCGAGCAGGAGTGGGTCAAGGCGGTCAACGAGAAAGGCATGAATGGCGCTGCGATCGTTACCGAATACCGCGCCGAACTGAAGAAGGTAGCCGCCGGGCAGTAATCTGCCACGAGCGGTCTACCGGGCGCGGTTCAACGACGCTCGTAGAGCGTCACGATCCTGGAGGGGTCGGCCGCGCCCAGCCCGCAGGCCTGCAGTTGCCGGAACAGCTCAGTCACTGCGCCAGCGACTGGCATTGGAACGCCTGCCGAACGGGCGGCGGCAAGCGCCGTATCCAGATCTTTCAGCATGGTGTCGGAGGCGCCGATGGGCTCAACTTCATCGGTGAGCATTCGCGGCGCAAACACCTGCAGGGGTTTCGAATCCGCCCAGCCGCCGGCAAGCGCCTCGGGAAGTCGCGCTGCGTCAACCCCGCTGGCCCGTGCGAGCCGCACGGCTTCGTTGACGGCCACAATGCTCGCCGCAACAATCACCTGATTGCAGAGCTTGGTGGCTTGACCCGCTCCGCTGTCGCCCATTCGAGTGACCTGCGCCGAATACGCGGCCAGCACGGGTCGGATCTGTTCGATTGCATCAACGGCGCCGCCGCACATGACCGCGAGCTCGCCGCGAGCGGCACCCGCGACACCGCCTGACACCGGGGCATCGATCCAGAGGCCGCCGGTCGCATCCTTTAAGCGGGAAGCGAACGCCTGGGTGGCCTGTGGGTCGATGCTGCTGTGATCGACCAGAATGGGGGGCGGTGAGCTTGCCTGGGTAACCCCGTTTGGCCCGTACACCACGGTCTCAACCGCCCGCGTATCGGTGAGGCAGAGGATCACGGCGGACGTGCCTTCGACCGCCTCTGCCGGATGTTCGGCCCACAGCGCGCCCTCGGCAAGGAGTGGCAAGGCACGACTGCGGGTGCGGTTCCACACTCGGACCGTGTGCCCCGCCGCGAGCAGGCGACGGATCATGGGCGTGGCGATCAGGCCAGTGCCGAGAAAGGCGAGCGCAGTCATTCGAGCGGCCATTCCAGATTGCCGCTGTGCGTGACAGCGCCGAGATGGGCGGGGCCCACGAGGGCCGCATATTTTTCGAGCGCGCCCGCCAGCCGGACCGGGCGCGCTGGTGTCCAGGCCGCACGCCGGCGGGCGAGTTCCTCCTCGCTTATCAGCGCGTCAATGCGCCGTGCCTCGCAGTCGATCAGGATCGGATCGCCATCGACAAGTAGCGCAATCGGACCCCCACGCGCGGCCTCAGGACTGGCGTAGCCAATGCATAGCCCTCGTGTTGCGCCCGAGAAGCGGCCGTCGGTGAGAAGCGCCACGGCCTCGCCCATGCCCTGACCGTAGATCAACGCAGTCGTGCCCAGCATTTCGCGCATGCCGGGGCCGCCGCGCGGGCCCTCGTTTCGAATCACGAGTACATCGCCCGCCTGGTAGCGACGTTCGCGTACTGCTGCTGTACAGGCTTCCTCGTTCTCAAAGACCCGGGCCCGGCCTTCGAACCTGAGCCGCTTCAATCCAGCGATCTTGATGAGCGCGCCGTCGGGGCAGAGGTTGCCCTTGAGCACCACGACGCCGCCAGTGGGATGGAGAGGCGCGCTCGCCGGGCGGACCACGCTGCCGTCGGCCTCAGGCGCTTCTTCGCAGAGTTCGGCGAGCGTCCGGCCCTCGATCGTGGGGCAGTCGCCGTGCAGCCAGCCGCCGCGAAGCAGTTCACGCAGCACCACTCGCACGCCCCCCACCTCGTGTAGATCGCGGGCGAGGAATCGGCCGCCGGGCTGCATATCGGCGATCAGCGGGGTGCGTTGAAACACGTCGGCCACGTCATCAAGCGTGAAGCGGATGCCTGCCTCGTGCGCGATCGCCGGCAAGTGCAGTCCTGCATTGGTGGACCCGCCCGTGGCGGCTACCGCTGCGGCCGCGTTCTCCAGACTTTTTCGCGTGACCAGCTCGCGCGGCAGCGGCCCGTTATTTTTCAGCAGGCGCATCACCATCTGGCCGGCACGCCGGGCGAGCGCAATACGTTCGGAATACACCGCGGGCAACATCGCCGACCCGAGCGGGGCGAGACCGAGCACCTCTGAGACCATGGCCATGGTGTTGGCGGTGAACTGGCCCGGGCACGAGCCCAAGGTGGGCGAGCAGTCGCGCTCCAGTGCATCGAGTTCCGAGAGCGACACCGTGCCGGCGTGCAGTGCGCCCACGCGCTCGTAAGCATCCACCGTGCTCACGGTTTTCCCCTGGTGCCGGCCCGGCAGCATGGCCCCGCCATACACAAAGACTGAGGGCACGTTGAGCCGCACCATGGCCATCATGATGGCGGGCAGGGTCTTGTCGCAGCCGGCAAAGCCCACCAGCGCGTCATAAGCGTGACCGCGCACCACGAGCTCGATCGAGTCGGCGATCAGCTCTCGGGAGGCGAGGCTCATCCGCATGCCCTGATGCGCCATGGAGATGCCATCCGAGACCGAAATCGAGGTGAACTCAAACGGCGTGCCACCGGCGATTGCGACACCGGTCTTCGCGGCTTCGGCCTGTGGGCGAAGCGACAGCGAACAGGGGGTGTTCTCGCCGTGGGTGCTCATCACGCCCACGAAGGGCTTGGCGATGGCCTCGTCATCCAGGCCCATGGCGCGCAGGAAAGTACGATGGGCGACCCGATCGGGCCCTTCAACGGTGGTGCGCGAGCGCAGGCGTCGCTCGGGTGCAGCGTCGGACATGCTGGACTCCGGGAAAATGATCTAGGTCGAAAGCTTGATAGAGTAGCCGATCGCGCGCGAGGCGCAGTCGCGCTACGGTGCGCGCGGCTTCATCCCCGACACGAACTTTGGGAGACTCGTGCGTGACTCAACCGCAAGCAACCAGCGGCGGCTCGAATCTGCAGACCCCACCGGAGTTTCCGGCGCGCAACGAGGGTTGGGCGGATCGCCTGCGACCCGAGCGGGCGCTCGAGATGCTCGCCGCAGCCCTGCTGTTTTCGATGATGGTGCTCACCTTTGTTGATGTGGTGCTGCGCTATGTTTTCAATGCGCCGATCCGCGGCAGTTTTGAGGTGAGCGAAACCATGATGGCGGTGCTGATCTTCGCCGGGCTGCCGATGGTCTCTCGGAAAGGTGAACACATCGCGATCGATACCGTGGTGAGGCTTGCGCCGCCGTTTTTTCGTCGCGTGAGTTCACTGGCGGTGCAGATGGGCTGCGCCGCCGCACTGGTCGGCATGGCCTGGCTGCTATGGCTCAAGGGCTCGCGCTTCGCTGCAGCCGGCGACGTCACCCAGACGCTCAAGCTTCCAATTGCCCCGGTCGTACAACTGATGGCGTTGCTCACGCTCTTTACCGCCCTCATCCACGTGGTGCTCGCGTGGCAGGCGCTTCGGTCGCCAGAGCCCGGCCCGCAGGCCGCCAATGAAGACGGTGGAGGCGTGCTGTGACGGAGGCGCTCCTGGGGCTGGCGGCGATGATGCTGCTCGCGCTCGCGGGGCTACCGATCGCGTTCGCCATGGGCTTGGTCGGGTTCTTTGGCCTTGCGATCGTTCGTGGCTGGAACCCCGCGCTCGCCTCGGCGGGAACGCTCATGTACGAGACCGGGTTTTCCTATACGTTGTCGGTGGTGCCGCTCTTCATCCTCATGGGTAATTTCGTGAGTCGGGCGGGGTTGTCGCAGGAACTTTTTCGGGCGGCGTATGCGTTCATCGGCCATTGGCGAGGCGGGCTCGCCATGTCCACGATCGTCGCCTGCGCGGGGTTCGGTTCGATTTGCGGTTCCTCGATTGCCACCGCCGCCACCATGGCTCGGGTGGCTTATCCCTCCATGCGGCAGTTCGGCTACAGCGATGCGCTCGCCTGCGGCGCGATCGCCTCGGGCGGCACGCTGGGCATTCTGATTCCGCCCTCGGTGATCATGGTCATCTATGCCCTCATGACCGAGGTCAACATTGGCGCCATGTTTGCGGCTGGTCTGATTCCGGGCGTGCTCGCCACGCTGCTCCTCATGGCGGCAGTCGCCTGGCAGACCTGGCGTGATCCGAAGAGCGGGCCGCGCGGTGAACGTACACCCTGGCCTGAACGGCTGCGCGCGCTGCAGGGCGTGTGGGGCGTGATCGTACTGTTCGTGGTGGTGATGGGGGGCATCTATGGCGGGGTATTCACTGCCACCGAAGGCGCTTCGATCGGCGCATTCGGCGCGTTTGTGTTTGCGCTCGCGCGCCGCGCGCTCACCTGGCGAACACTCGTGGAGGTGTTGGTAGAAAGCTCACGCACCACCGCGATGCTGTTTGGCATCCTGATCGGCGCGCTGATTTTTGCGAACTTCGTGAATTTCACCTCGATGCCCGACGACCTCAAGAATTTCGTCTCGCAGTTCCAAGTGCATCCGATGGCGGTCATCGTGGCGATCTGCGCAATCTATGTGCTACTCGGAACCGCCATGGAAGAGCTGTCAATGATCCTGCTCACCGTGCCCGTGCTGTTTCCGCTCGTGGTGCATCTGGGCTTTGACCCGATCTGGTTTGGCATTCTGGTGGTGGTCGTGGTCGAGATCGGTCTTATCAGCCCGCCCGTCGGCATGAATCTCTTTGTGCTCAGAACGCTGCTCCCGCATGTCTCCACCATGACGCTTTATCGTGGCGTAGCACCCTTCGTCGTGGCCGACGTCATTCGGCTGGCGATCCTGATCGCCTTCCCGGTGATCTCGACGTGGCTGCCCGGCGTCCTCTTCAAGTAGCGGCGCTGGGCTCGCCTGAGCTTTTGCGCGCGGCGTGTGCAGTGGCAATCAGTTCGGTGAGATCGCGGTCTTCCGGCAGGCCCAAACGCCGTGCCCGGTCGAAGGAAATATGGCGAGGCCAGCGGCCGAACATGGGCTCGATCGCCGGGTTGGGACGGAAGTCGACCAGTGCATGCGCGTCATGGCCGCTCGCTGCACTCACTGCACACAAGATCTCGTTGATGCTCGCTGCGATCGCAGGACATTGAACGACGCGGGCGCCATCGGGCGCGCCGCCCGAGCCCGCTAACGCAATGGCGAACGCATCGCGCGCTGACGACAGTGACTGCAGCCAGATCACCGCCTCGGGCGAAACCGGCGAGACCACCCTGCGGCCGGCCAGCGTCTCGCGGATCAGGTCACTGTTAAAGCCCGATAGCGCGCCGTTCGGTAGCGCGGGGCGTACCACGACGCCGGCCAGTCGCAGGCTGATGCCATCGATCCAGCCGCGCCGCGATCCTTCGGTAATCAGGATTTCGTTGATCAGTTTCTGCACGCCGTAGGAGAGGCTGGGCGAGGCGGGTGTAGGGTCGTGAATCGCCGTAGGGAGCGGCACCCCGTGGACGGCAATCGAACTGGCGTAGACCACCCGCGGCGGGCGGCCCGCGTGGCCCTGGGCCATGCAGCGTTCAAGCAGCGCGCGGGTGGCATCGAGATTGACCCGCATACCGAGATCGAAGTCGGCCTCGGCGGCCCCACTGACGACGCCTGCCAGATGCGCAACCGCAGTCACCGGCTCGGAAAACAGCTGTTCGAGGAGGTCGGCCGATGCAATGTCGCCCTGCATCCAGACGATGTCAGCGCGATCGGCCGGACACCAGTCGGGGCGCGGTATCCGGTCGGAGAGGATGAGGCGCCCGGCCATTGGCCTGTCGGGTAAGTTCGGGCGGGCGGGTCTCTTTTCGATCAGCGTGCGCGCGAGCGCGCCGCCCACGAAGCCGCCTGCGCCGGTGATGAGGCAGGCGGTCATCGTCGCGCGGCCGCGGCCCCGGACGGTCGCGCTCCTGGGGGCGCGCGATCGGATGACATCCGTCACTGCCCTGCTACGAAGCTGCCGCTTTTCCCGCCGTGCTTTTCTAGCAGGCGAACGTCGGTGATCACCATGCCCCGATCAATGGCCTTCACCATGTCGTAAATGGTGAGTAACCCCACCTGCACGGCGGTGAGCGCTTCCATTTCCACGCCGGTCCGGCCATCACACTCGGCCTGCGCCCGACAGTGCACCGTGGCGCCGGCCTCGTCGACTGTGAAGTCGACCGTCACGCGCGTGAGCGCGATTGGGTGACAGAGCGGGATGAGGTCGGCGGTGCGCTTGGCGCCCTGAATGGCCGCAATGCGGGCGATGCCCAGCACATCCCCCTTGGCGGCCGATCCTTCGCGGATCTTGGCAAGCGTTGCAGGCAGCATCCGGATCGAGCCGCCGGCGATCGCAATCCGGCGGGTGATGCCCTTGTCGGCGATGTCGACCATATGCGCCTGGCCGGCGGCGTCAAAGTGCGTGAGCATGGGGAACTTGCAGGAGGGGGACTGCGGCTATGATAGCCGGATGAGCCTGCATGCACGTCGGCCGCTTCTGACCCGGGCGCTTTCGGGGGTGATCAGCCTGTTGTTGGCGGTTTCGCCAATGGGTTTGGCCTGGGCCCAGCCGGCCGAACTCCCCAGGCTGGGCGATGCCGCCGGCGACCAGTTGTCGCCGCTTGCCGAGCGGCGCTTGGGCGAATCGATCATGCGCGAGATTCGACGCGCCCGGGCCCTGCTCGATGACCCTGAGCTCACCGATTATCTGAACCGGCTGGCGGCACGTCTTGCGGCGCAGCCCGCGGCGACGGGTTTCAGTTTTGAGCTTTTTGCGGTTGAGGATCGCAGCATCAACGCATTCGCGCTCCCTGGCGGCTTTATCGGTGTGCACACCGGGCTGGTCGCTTCGTCGCAGGCCGAGTCCGAACTCGCCTCGGTGCTTGCGCACGAGCTCGGCCATGTCACGCAGCGGCATATCGCGCGCATGCTCGCCACGCAAAATCAGAGCTCCACCGTGCTCATGGCCGCCATGGCGGCGGCGCTACTCGCGGCACGCGCCAACCCGCAGGCTGCGGTGGGTATCGCCTCCCTGGGCAGCACCGTACAGATGCAGCAGATCCTGGGGTACTCGCGCGACGCCGAGCGGGAAGCCGACCGGGTGGGCCTGGAGATGCTTCAGCAGGCGGGATTTGATCCCCAGGGCATGGTCGAGTTTTTTGGGCGGCTGCAGACAGCGTCGCGGTTGTCTGAGACCGCCCTCCCTGCCTATCTGCGCACCCACCCGCTCACCGGCGATCGTATGAGCGACATTCAAAACCGGGTGATGGCGCTGCGCTACCGCCAGCATCCCGACAGCCTTGAATTCACCATGCTGCGGGCTCGTTTCCGGGCGCTGGCTGATCGAAGCATTGACGGGCTTAACCGTGCGCGCCAGCTGATTGCACGACAGGTGGAGGATGGTGCGGTCGCGCCCATCGCGGGGCACTACGCGATCGCAGCCGGCGCGCTCGCGGCCGCCGACACGCAAGGCGCCAGACGTTCGATCGCCGCCGCACGAGGCGCCGCGGCCCGACCGTACGCGTTCATCGAAAGTTTGGCCGCGCAGACCGAGCTCGACGCCGGCCAGCCCGAGGAGGCGCTTGCCACCGCCGAGCGCGCCATCGCAGCGCTCGGGACCACCCGCGCACTCGTCCGCCTCCGAATTCGTGCCCTGTCGGCCCTCGGTCGGTGGACCGAGGCGGTGGCGGCGGGGGGGCAGGCGCTTGAGTCCACGCGTACTGACACCGAACTCTGGGAGCTTTTTGCGCGTGCGCAGTCTGCGCTGGGTCGCGACGCGCAGGCCCACCTTGCGATGGCCGAGATGCACGCGATCAACGGTGTGTGGGTCGCCGCGATCGAGCAACTGCAGGCGGCACAGCGCACCCGGCAACTCGATTTTTACGCGAGCTCTCAGGTCGATGTGAGACTGCGCCAACTGCGCGCGCGGTTTTTTGAAGAGCGGGAGGACCGTCGTGCGGGGCGCTGATTCACGCGACCGTACCTCGCCCCATCCGCCCGTCATGCGCTCGCTCGCCCCCTTGCTTGTGCTGTTGATGACGCTACTTTCCGGTCAAGCATTCGCCGATCCCAGTGCCGCCGACGCGGCTTTGCGCGAGGGTGAGCGCATGCTTCGGGTGCCTGCCGACAGCCGCGACCCAGGCGCGGCGTGTGAGTTGTTCGAACAGGCCTCGCGCGAACGGCTGCCACGTGCCTGGTGGCGTCTGGCGCAATGTCATGAACGCGGCTGGGGACGGCCAGCCGACAAGCGACAGGCGGCAGACTGGTATCGGCGCGCGGCCGAGGCGGGCTTCGCGTACGCCCAGACCGCCTATGGTCTTGCTCTGCAGCGCGGTGACGGTGTTGATCGCGATCCGGTGACGGCAGCTGGCTGGTTCGGTCGGGCGGCGCTCGCAGGCGACTCGAATGCAGCGCTCGCGCTCGCTCGCGCCTACGAGGCCGGCTCGGGCGTTGAGCGCGATACGGTGCGGGCCGCGCAGTGGATGCAGCATGCGGCCGATCGGCGAAACCCGGCTGCGCAGCTTGGGCTTGCCCAGTGGTATCTGACCGGACAGATGGTCGAACGCTCGCCGCTCTACGCGTATGCCTGGGCGCAGGTTGCGGCCGAGTCGGCGCTCCGGGTGGGGGATGCGGCGCTCGCCGATGCGCTGTCCCAGCGCGCGGCCGCGGTACGCCGCCAGGCGGCCGGGCAACTCACCGGCGACCAGCTGATCGACGGGCAGAGGATGAGTCGCGAGTGGCGGCCGCAGTCGCTTGCGCTACAACTGCCGCCCGGGGTCGAGCCGCCGGTCGCGTCAGCGCGTAGTGCCTCGCCTGGCGCGCTGCCCGCGCCGCCTGCGCCCGTGGCAACCGACAGCGGCGCGGCGCCCGCGCAGCCAGCTGCGCCGCGCCCGCGTTCAACCACCGGTTCAGGTTTTTTCGTGAGCCGTGCGGGCCACCTGATCACCAACGAACATGTCGTTCGCGATTGCCGCGATATTAAGCTGGGCGACGGCCAGGTTGCCGAGCTGATTGCCATCGACCGGCGCGCCGACCTCGCGCTCCTCAAGGCTGGGCCGGTTGAGCATGCGGCGGTGCTCAGGGCCGATGCCCGGCCACGCCAGGGCGAAGAGGTGCTGATCTACGGCTTTCCGCTTCGTGGGGTGCTTTCTTCGTCGGGGCAGCTCGGGGCCGGGATGGTGACCGCACTATCAGGCCTGCGCGACAACCCGCTACAGATGCAGATCGACGTGCCGGTGCAATCTGGCAACAGCGGCGGCCCCCTGATTGATGCCCACGGCGAGGTGATTGGTGTGGTGGTTTCCAAGCTCAATGCGCTCAGGGTGGCGCAGGTGACCGGCGACATTCCGCAGAACGTCAATTTTGCGGTGGCGGCCGCGCCGCTCAAGTCGCTGATTGCAGCCCATGCCGTGCCGCTCGCCGCCGCGCTGCGCCCGTCGGCACCGCTCGCGCGCGAGTTGATCGCGGAAGCGGCACGCCGTTACACGACGGCCGTGCTCTGTGCGCGATAATTCGTCGTTTGAACAAAAGGGAAGTGGGCCATGGCAACGATCGACGTCACCGAGGCAGTGCAATCGCTGGGAGCAGGGGAGTCGCGCGCGCTCGAGGCGGGAGGCGAGGAAATCGCGCTTTGCCGCGGCGATAGCGGCGTGTTTGCAGTGGCCGATCTGTGCACCCATGCCCATGCGCGTCTCACTGATGGGTTTGTACTCGGCGACCTGATCGAGTGTCCGCTTCATCAGGCGCAGTACCGGCTCGATACCGGTGAACTGGTGGAAGGGCCCGAGTGCCCGGCGCTACGCACCTTCCCGCTCGTTGAGCGGGACGGGCGCTGGTATGTTGAAACCTGAAGCACGGGGCGGCCATGGGTTCATCTGACAAGCAACCGCCCGCGCGACGGGCGGCGCCTGAAACGCCTTTCGAGCCGCCGGGTGTCTTCGTCAAGCCCGAGTGGATCGACTACAACGGCCACATGAATGTGGGCTACTACCATGTCGCCTTTGATGATGCGTCAACGCCGTTTTTTCACTGGCTGGGCCTCTCGCCCGAGTATCGGTCGCATCATCAGGTGACTACCTTTGCGCTCGAGACCCATCTGAATTTTCTGCGTGAGGTAAAACTCGGCGAGGCGCTTCGCTTTGCCGCACGGCTTCTGTCCTATGACGCAAAGCGCATCCATTTCCTGATGGAAATGTTCCATGCCGGGGAAGGCTTTCTCGCGGCCACCTATGAATCGCTCTCGATGCATGTGGACCTGCGCACAAGGCGTACCGCACCCATGGGGCCTGAACTGCTCGCACGGCTCGAAGCGGTGATGGACGCCCACGCCGCGCTGCCGCGGCCATGGCAGGTGGGCCATGTCATTGGGACACCGGTGCCGCGCAGCTGAATACGCTTGCCGCGCCCAGGCCAGCCCCGCCTTAGCGGAAAAGCAGGGTCGCAAGCCCCAGGAAAATGAGGAACCCCATGCTGTCGGTGCTGAACGTGAGTAGCACCGACGACCCGATGGCTGGGTCGCGGCCGCTGCGCTCGAGCGCGAGCGGCACCGCCATGGCGATCAGCGCACCCACCACCAGGTTGAGGGTCATCGCAAGCAGCATCAGCGCACCCAGTAATGCCCCCTGATGCGTGTCCGAATAGAGCCACCACGCAAAGAGCCCGGCCACGCTACCCCAGACCACGCCGTTCAGCCCGGCGATGGCGATCTCCTTGGTGAGCAGTTGACGGGCGTTTGAGCGGGTGAGCTGGCCTAGCGCCAGCGAACGGATGATCAGCGTCATCGTCTGATTGCCCGAATTGCCGGCAATTCCTGCCACGATTGGCATGAGCGCGGCGAGCGCCACCACGCGTTCAATGGTGCCTTCAAACGCGCCGATCACGCGCGAGGCGAAGAACGCGGTGCAGAGGTTGACCGCGAGCCAGAGCCAGCGGTTACGCGCCGACTGCCAGACGCTTGAAAACAGATCCTCTTCTTCACGCAGACCCGCTTGGGCGAGCGCGACCGACTCGCCCTCTTCGCGGATCACGTCGACTGCCTCGGCCACCGTCACGCGGCCTACCAGTCGGTTGTGGGGATCGACCACCGGCGCCGAGACCAGGTCATAGCGTTCGAATGCGAGCGCCGCTTCGCTCGCGTTGTCGTAGGGTGCAAGCGCAAGCACATCTCTGCGCATCACGTCTGCCACCAGGACCTCAGGTTGGTTGATGAGCACCCGGTCAAGCGGAAGGCTTCCCTCAAGCTGATCGTGCTCGTCGACCACGAAGATCTGGTCGGTGTGATCGGGGAGTTCATCGAGGGTGCGCAGATAACGCAGCACCGCCTCGAGCGAAAAATCAGCGCGCACCGAAATGGTTTCGAAGTCCATCAGTGCGCCCACTGACCCTTCCGGATAGGACATGGACGCACGCAGCTGCTCGCGCTCTTCCTGATTCAAACCCTGCCGGACCGCCTCCACCACGTCGGAGGGCAGGTCGGGCGCGAGTTCGGCGATTTCGTCGGTATCGAGTGTCTCGACCGCTTCGACCAGCTCCTCGGTATCCATCGAGCGGATCAGGGACTCGCGAACCGACTCGGAGACCTCCAGCAAGATCTCGCCGTCGCGCTCGGCCTTCACCAGATCCCAGACGGTGATCCGGTCGGTTTGCGGGAGCGCCTCGAGGATGTAGGCCACATCGGCTGGGTGCAAGCGCTCCAACCGCAGCCGCAGTTCGTTCAGATGCTGCCGCTCGACGAGCTGTTCCACCAGAGAGTGGCGTTCAGCGTCTTCACCGTGTTGTTGGCGATGGGCGAGGTCGAGCACTACCCGGTGACGTCGGAGGAGTTCCTGCACCTCGTTTAGCGCGCGTGAGGCTTCCTCGGGATCGCGCTGCTGATCGTCGCCGGATTCCGGTTCAGCGGTAGCGGCGGGTGTCTCTGTCGGTTCGTTACGAGCGGGTCTTTCGCGGGCTTGCGCTTGGGTTTTGGTCGGGCGCGCCGGCTCGAGCTCGAGCGACGCCTGCCGGTCCGCGGGGGCGGCCGGCGCGGCGGGTTCCTGGCCCTCGCGGCGGGGGTCGGTGCTCGGGTTCATCGGCGTCTGCGCAGGCATCGGGGAGGTGAGCCCGAATCGTCTCACAGAGCGCGCGTGCCGCGCAGGCGGCATGCGCGGAAAAACGGCTGTCAGCCCGCTGCAGCCGGGCCCGGCTGAGCGGGGCTCGGGGTCTCCTCGACAGGGGCTTCCTCGCCCTGAATGTCGTCTGTATCAGTCTCGGAGGACAGCGCAACAAAACGCGCCTGGACCGAAAGATCCACCTCATCGGGGTCGCTCAGATCGACCACAATCCGTCGCCCCGGCGCCACAGTGGGCAGGCCGGGCAGGCGAAAATAGAAGGGCGCGCGCGCGAGCCGCACGACGTCTTCGCGCACCACCACCGCGTCGGTGCGATCAAGCTGCTCCTGCGCGATCCAGCGCAGGCACCAGAGCCGTTCCATCCGCTGCTGAAAATCCTGATAAGCGGTATGCCGTGCATCAAACGCCGAGATGATCGAAAAGAGGGCTGCGTCTTTCGCACCAAGCGGTGGTGGCTGATCACGCAGGAGCGCAAGCAGTTGTCGCTGGTTGATCAGATCAACATACCGCCTGAGCGGCGACGTGGCCCAGATGTACTGGCTCACTCCCAGCCCGTCGTGGGGCAGCGCCTGGGTGCTCATGCGTACCCGTCCCGCCTGCTGCGAGCGGTAAATGCCCGGCACCGCGTGCTCGGCGAGCAGCCCCCCCCATTGGCTATTCGCAAGAATCATCATTTCGGCGACGATCCGGTCGAGTGGCGCATCGCGCAGCCGTTGCTCGATCCGCACGCGCTCGCCATCGGGGCCCCGGTCGATCCGGAAACTGAAATCGGCGCGAAAGCGCGGCTCGGGTTTGCCGCGCATGCGCTCGCGGCGTGCCACCGAGGCGAGCGTCACGCGCCAAAGGACCCTCAGCGCCGGACCGAAGTGCAAGTCTCGGGCGGTGTCGTCGCTTGCGAGTGCGGCTTCGGTGACCTGTGCCGACACCTGCTCGTGTCGCAGATTGGCTGCAATCGGAACCCGCTCGATCCGCGAGTGCGAGGCTTCGATGTCGCTGCCATCAGCGCTCACGTCGAGGTAGAGCGAGAGCGCAGCCACTTCACGCCCCGCATCGAGCGAATAGCGCGCAACCACCGGATCGGGGAGCATGGTGATCTTGTCGCCCGGCATGTACACCGAAGACATGCGCTCGCGCGCGAGCAGATCGAGCGGTGAGTCGTGCGCCAGGGCGAGCGCAGGCGCTGCGATGTGGATGCCGATTCGCCAGCGACCGCCCTCTAGCGGTGTCACCGAGAGCGCATCATCGATCTCGGTGGTGGTCTCATCGTCGATCGAAAAAGCCTGGACGTCGGCTCGTTCGAGCTCGGCGTGCGGGTCGGCGGCAAGCCCTGCGGCTTCCGCGCGCCCCTCGAACCGCAATCCGGCGGGAAAATGTTCAGCCGCAAAGCAGCCGAAGTGGAGCGCGTGCGCTGAATCGAACGCGCCCACCTGTAGCAGCAGCCGCTCGGGGGTGAGGTGGCTCGTGCGCAGCGCCGCATCGAAAGCCCGCCACTCAATGCTCTGCTTGTCGGGGCGCACCAGCAGGCTGGCTGGCCGAGCTGCGAGCTCTGCCGGCAATTCACCCGTCCGAAGTCGTTCAGCCATTGCCTCGATCCGGGCCTCGATCTCCCGCCGGCGCGCGAGCGAGGCGAGCGCAGTGCGTACGGTTTCCTCAGGCGCCGCGCGATACTGCCCACGGCCTTTGCGCTGAAAATGGATGGGCGAACCATGCAGACGCAGAAGGAGTGCAGTGGACTGAATCGCGTCGGGCGCGGCGCCGAAATACTCGGTCGCGAGCGTCTCGTAGCCAAACTCTTCCTGAGGAGCGCATTGCCAGAGAAACTCGATGTCGAGCTCCTCGGCGAGTTTCGTGGCGGCGGGCAGCAGCGCCTCGACCGAAGGTCGGTCAAAGCGCAGCATCACATGCGCCGACTTGATCTTGACGCGACGACCGCTCGCGAGCTCCACCTGCAGGCTCGCGCCGGCTTCGCTCAGCACGGTGGCTGCCTTGAAGTCGCCCGCCTCTTCAAATAAAACCTGTATCGCAGCCAACGGCAGCGTCTCCCGTATGGATCTTCGGTCTGTGGTGAGGAACAGCGCGCGGACCAAGCGGTCCTGCGCCAGCGGCAATCGGTTACATCATGATGCCGCCAGAGACCTCGATTGTGGTGCCGTTGATGTAGCTTGCATCGTCAGAAGCGAGAAACGCGTAGACGCGCGCTATTTCCTCGGGCCGACCCAGCCTTCCCATGGGCACCTTGTCGACCATTTTCTGCATCACCGCAGGCGGTATGGTCTCCAGAATGGGGGTGGCGACAAACCCTGGGCACACAGCCACGGTCCGGATACCTTTAGGACCCAGTTCGCGGCCCCAGGTTTTTGCAAATCCGATCACCCCGGCCTTGGTGGCTGCATAGTTGGTCTGGCCGAAGTTGCCGTAGAGGCCAACCACCGAGGAGGCGATCAGGATCACCCCGCTTTCCTGCTCGAGCATGGTGGGCACGACGGCCTGTGTGCAGTGAAAGACACCCTTCAGATTGACCGACATCACGCTGTCGAATTGCTGCTCGGTCATCTTGACGAGCCGTGAATCCTTGGTGATGCCAGCGTTGTTGACCAGGCAATCGATGCGCCCGAAGCGCTTGAGCGTGGCGGCAACCATGGCGTCGACGCTTTCGCGGTCGGTCACATCCACCCGGACAGCGAGCGTCTCGCCGCCAGCCTGCGCAACCGCGGCGCTGGCTGTCTCGGTGCGGCTCGCATCGATGTCGGCAAGCACCACGCGCGCGCCCTCGGCGGCAAAGACATGTGCGGTGGCCAGTCCGATGCCACTGGCGGCGCCTGTGATGATGGCCACCTTGTTTCTGAGTTTCATAAGCGGGGTTCTCCGGTCAGTTCGTGATCGGCTCGTCATTGTGCCGGGAGCCTGATGCCGGCAAAGGCCAGCACCCGGCCGAGGTGCTGCTCGAAGTCCGATAGCGCGTGGTCGCTGCCCTCAATCACCAGGGTCTGCGCGCCCGCCCAGGCGGCCACCATCTCGCGCCAGTCGAGCAGTTCGTCGCCTGTTGCGGCGATCAGAAGAGAGCGCTCGGGCCGACTGACCCTTGGCACTTCGAAGTGGCGCAGCTCCGCAAGATGCTCGGCGATAAACTCGAAGGGCTCATCGCTGTGAAACAGCGTGCCCCGGCCCAGGTGGCGGGCGAGCGACTCCGCCGGCCGTATCGACGGGTTCAGCAGCACAGTGCGGGCGCCGCACGATTCGGCGAGATGGCGCGCATAGAAGCCGCCCAGCGAACTGCCCACCACCACATCGCGCTCGCTTGGGGCAATGCGTTCGACGATGAGCGCGATGGCCGCGGCGGGCGAGGCCGGTAGCGACGGACAGACAAAATCATTGGCGCGCCCCGCCTGCGCCATGGCCCGGCCGAGCAGCTGCGCCTTGAAGGATTGCGGCGAGGACCGGAACCCGTGAAGGTAGATGAGCCGCTCGCACGAATCGCCGTCGAGGCCGACGCCTGAGACGGCCATCAGGGCGCATCCAGCGCGGCGAGGAGGCGGGTGTGGATGCCGCCGAACCCGCCGTTACTCATCACCAGGATCCGGTCGCCTGCCCGGGCCTCGGCAACGATCTGCGCAACCAGCCGGTCAATGTCGGTTTCGACGCTGGCGCGCGTGCCGAGGGCCGCCAGATCGTCGGTGGGGTTCCACGACAGGGCGCCTGCATAGCAGTAAACCCGGTCGGCCTGCGCAAGGCTGCCAGCCAGCTGCGCGCGCATGGTGCCCAGCTTCATCGTGTTCGAGCGCGGCTCAAATACCGCGAGAATTCGTTCGCCGGCTCGCGTATGTTCGCGAAGTGCTGCGATCGTCTCGGAAATGGCCGTGGGATGGTGTGCAAAATCGTCGATCACCGCAACGCCGCGCACCTCGCCACGAAGCTCAAGCCGGCGCCTGACGCCTCCGAAGCGCGACAGCGCCTCGATTGCCTCGCGCGCAGACACGCCCGATGCGCACGCGGCTGCGATCGCCGCGAGCGCATTAGCCCGGTTGTGCGCACCGGGTTGGGGCAATGCGCAGAGAGCCAGCGGCTCGCCGTGTCGAACCACCGCGAAACCCGCCTTCGAGGACGCGCCGCGCTCGGTGAGTTCGCCGACGTTCCAGTCTTGATCGGATAAAAAAGACTGTACTTCACTCCAGCAACCGCGTTCGAGTACCCGGGCGAGCGCCGGCGCTTGGCCATTCACGATCAGTTGACCCGAGCGGGGTACGGTGCGAACAAGATGATGAAATTGGGTTTCGATCGCAGCAAGATCGGCAAAGATGTCTGCGTGATCGAACTCGAGGTTATTCAGGACCAGGGTCCTGGGGCGGTAGTGAATGAACTTGGAGCGCTTGTCGAAAAAGGCGGTGTCGTATTCATCGGCTTCGATTACGAACGCCCGGCCTGTCCCCAGCCGCGCCGAGCGTTCGAAATCGAGCGGTGCGCCGCCGATCAGAAACCCCGGGGCGCCGCCTGCGCACTCCAGAATCCATGCGAGCATGGCGGTGGTGGTGGTCTTGCCGTGGGTGCCGGCGACGGCGAGAACATGTCTGCCTGAGAGCACCTGTTCGGCGAGCCACTGCGGCCCAGACTGATAGCGGTCGCCTGAATCGAGGATGGCTTCAAGGAGCGGGTTGCCTCGGCTGATGGCGTTACCAATGACCCAGAGGTCGGGGCCGATGCTCAGCTGGTCGGCGCCATAGCCTTCGATCAGATCGATACCGAGCGCTCGCAGCTGGTCGCTCATCGGTGGATAAACGCCGGCATCGCAGCCGGTCACCCGATGGCCTGCTTCACGGGCGATCGCGGCGATGCCGCCCATGAAGGTCCCGCAGATACCGAGGATATGGATATGCATCGGAGCGATAATGGCAGAGAGCCGCGATTCTACTGCCATGAATGACCACCCCGATTCTGTTCGACTTGAGATTGCCGCCACCGCGGCCCGCCTGATTGCCGACTCGGGTCTCGACTATGGCGCGGCCAAGTTGAAAGCGGTCCGCCAGCTGTTGGGGGGCGCGGCCCCGCCACGCGGCGCGTTACCCGACGGCGAGGAGATCGATGCGGCGCTGCGCGAGCATCTCGAGCTGTTCGACCCCGACCATGCCGCGCGGGTGGCCCGCCGTCGTGAGGTGGCAGCCGAACTGATGGGGCGGCTCGCTGAGTTTCAACCCTATCTCACCGGGGCTGTCTGGAAGGGCATCTGCGCCGATCATGCACCGATCCACCTGCAACTGTTCTACGACAACGCGAAGGAGGTGGAGATGCGCCTGCTCGATGAGCGCCTGCGTTTCGATGTGCTGACGCTGCCGCATTTTCGCGACCCTCGCGAGTCGGTCGAGGCCTTGGCGTTCGAGTGGCGGCGTGAACCCGTGTTGCTGTCGCTCTATGACAGCGATGATGTTCGCGGCGCGCTGCGGCGTGGGGCATCCGGGCTCGCGGAGCGGGGTGATCTGGCAGCGCTGCGCCATCTCACGGGTGCTTCCTCATGAAGCTCAAAGACAGTCCGCCCTCTCGTCGTCCGATGCTGGCGGCGCTAGGAATCGCCTGCCTCGCGGGTGGGGCATGGTTTGCCTGGCGCGGCGACCAGGCTGCTGGGCCTGGCGAAGCGGCGCTCGAGACTTTTCTGGGCGCGAGCTGGACCGATGCTGACGGGCGGCCATTTGATAGCGCTGCGCTCCGTGGCCGACCCCTGGTGCTCAATTTCTGGGCGACCTGGTGCCCGCCCTGCGTGGAGGAAATGCCCGAACTCGACGCGCTCAGCCGTGAACTGGCGCCCAAGGGTGTTCAGGTGATCGGTATCGGTATCGATTCTGCGGCTAAAATTCAACAATTCGCTCAAAAATCTGGCTTTTCTTATCCGCTTCTGCCGGCTGGTGCGGGCGGTGCGGAGCTCACCCGTGCGTTCGGGAACGCCTCCGCGGCCCTGCCCTACACCGTTGTGATTGGGCGTGATGGTCGCATCCGGGAGCGCATTCTTGGGCGCTTCAAGCTGGAAAGCCTCCGAAACGCAGCCCTGTCAGCAGCCGGGTGAGTGTCGGTGCGTTGCGCTTTTTGCTAGGTTCCTGCTTCAAGTTGGGCTAAGATTCGCGATCTTTCCTGCATCCGACATCGTTCAGCGCTGCATCGGTGTAGCGTCCACACGGGGAGTCGGTGCGGGTAGCAGGGGGTCCGCGTCCTTCGCAGGAGCAGGGCGCGGTCTGAGGGCGGTCCGCCAGAGGTACGAGCATGGATCTCAGAAAACTTAAAACGCTGATCGACCTGGTGTCCGAGTCTGGCATTTCCGAACTTGAGATTACCGAGGGCGAAGGGAGGGTGCGAATCGTCAAGGCGGCCGCACCACAGGCCATCCCGATTCCAACCATGATGTCGGCGCCGATTGCGGTTGCACCTGCTATGGCAGCCGATGGTTCCGCAGCGTCAGCCGCCATGTCCTCCCCGGCCTCGGCCGAGGAACCCGCCAAGGCGCCCACAGGTCACGTGGTCAAGTCGCCGATGGTGGGCACGTTTTACCGCTCCGCACAGCCTGGCTCCGAGGCGTTTGTGTCGGTGGGCAGCAAGGTCCGCCAGGGCGACACGCTCTGCATCATCGAGGCGATGAAGCTCATGAACGAGATCGAAGCCGACTGCGACGGCACCGTGAAGGCGGTACTGGTTGAAAACGGCTCGCCGGTCGAGTTCGGCCAGCCGCTTTTCGTTATCGAACCCTGAAGCCGGCCGGCCGGAGCCTCGAATGTTCGAGAAGATCCTGATCGCTAATCGCGGCGAGATCGCGCTTCGGGTGCAGCGCGCCTGCCGCGAACTGGGCATCAAGACGGTCGTCGTGCATTCGCAGGCCGATACTGAGGCGAAATATGTGAAGCTCGCCGATGAATCGGTGTGCATCGGGCCGCCGCCTTCGCGCGAGAGTTATCTCAATATCCCTGCAATCATCAGCGCGGCCGAAGTCACTGATGCCGAGGCGATCCATCCCGGCTATGGTTTTCTGTCTGAGAACGCTGATTTCGCCGAGCGGGTGGAAAAAAGCGGCTTCGTTTTCATCGGACCGCGCCCTGAGTCCATCCGCCTGATGGGCGACAAGGTCTCGGCCAAAGACGCCATGAAGAAGGCCGGGGTGCCGGTTGTGCCCGGGTCGGAGGGCGCGCTACCCGATGACCCGAAAGAGGTGTTGCGGATCGCACGCGCAGTGGGCTACCCCGTCATCATCAAGGCGGCTGGCGGTGGTGGCGGCCGCGGCATGCGGATCGTGCATACCGAAGCCGCGCTCACCAACGCCGTCACCATGACGCGCTCGGAGGCGCAGTCGGCGTTCGGTAACCCGTCGGTGTATCTGGAAAAGTTTCTTGAGAACCCGCGGCACATCGAAATCCAGGTGCTGGCCGATGGCGGGCGTAACGCCATCTATCTCGGCGAGCGCGACTGCTCCATGCAGCGTCGGCATCAGAAAATCATCGAAGAGGGTCCTGCGCCAGGTATCTCGCGGCGTCTCCTCGATCGCATGGGGGCACGTTGTGCCGACGCGTGCCGCAAGATGGGCTATCGCGGCGCGGGCACGTTCGAGTTCCTGTTTGAAGATGATGAGTTTTACTTCATTGAAATGAATACCCGGGTACAGGTTGAGCATCCGGTCACCGAACTCATCACCGGCATTGATATCGTGCAGGAGCAGATCCGGATCGCGGCCGGCGAGCCGCTGCGGATCAAACAGCGCGACGTCACGGTTCGCGGTCACGCGATCGAATGCCGGATCAATGCCGAAGATCCCTACCGGTTCACGCCATCACCGGGGCGAATCACTGCCTGGCATCCGCCAGGTGGGCCCGGCATCCGCGTGGATTCGCACGCCTATACGGGCTATGTGGTGCCGCCTCACTACGACTCCATGATCGGCAAGGTGCTCGCCTACGGTGACACGCGCGAACAGGCGCTTCGCCGGATGCGGATCGCGCTATCGGAAATGGCGGTTGAGGGCATCCTCACCAACCTTCCGCTTCATCGCGAACTGCTCGCCGACGCGCGCTTTGTGGCAGGGGGTACGTCCATTCACTATCTCGAGAACAAGCTCGCGCAACGCAGGACCGCTGGCTGACGCATGTTCACCGAGCTCGTGTTCACCGTGGCCGGTGAAGAGGTTGAACGCTGGTCCGACGCCCTGCTCGAGGCGGGTGCGCTGTCGGTCGAAGCCGAGGACGCCGACGCAGACTCCCCCGACGAGCAGGCGATTTTTGGTGAGCCCGGCGAACCCGTGCCGGTAGCAGCCTGGGCGAGAACCCGTCTGCGTGCGCTCCTCGATGCGGGCGACGATGCGGCCGCCGTGCTGGCGCTTGCGGCAGAGCACTGCAGCCTGCCGAGTCCGTCCTTTACGCTGCAGCCGATCGCCGACCAGGATTGGGTGCGGCTCACCCAAGCCCAGTTCGAACCCATTCCAGTCGGTCCACGCCTCATGATTGCGCCGAGCTGGCATCTCGAAGCGGCGCGGCCCAGGGCCGAGGGCGCGCAGCTGATCATGCTAGACCCCGGACTTGCGTTTGGCACCGGAAGCCATCCGACCACGCGGATGTGTCTGGAGTGGCTCGATACCCATCTTGAAGCAGGGCAGTCGATGATTGATTACGGCTGCGGGTCGGGCATTCTGGCAATTGCCGCGGCAAGGCTTGGCGCGCAACCGGTCAGTGCCATCGATATCGATCCGCAAGCGTTGGTGAGCACGCGCGATAACGCGCTTGCCAACGGCGTGACGCTGCAGATCATGGCCGCAGAGTCCGCGCGACCCGACCCCGCGGCGGTGGTGGTCGCCAATATCCTCGCCAATCCGCTAAGGCTTCTCGCGCCGCTCCTCAGCTCGCTGGTGCAGCCCGGCGGATCGCTGGTGCTGGCGGGCTTGCTTGAGCGGCAGGCCGATGAATTGCGTGCGCTCTATCCAGAGATCGCGCTCGAGGTGTATGCGCGTCGCGAGGGCTGGGCCTGCCTCGCCGGCGTACGGCGCTGAGCGCACAATTTCCAAACGGAGAAAAACATGACGGGACGGGTAATGATCAGCGGTTCGGTGGCCTACGACACCATCATGGTGTTCGATGGTCACTTCAAAGACCACATCCTGGCCAATCAGGTTCACATGCTCAATGTGTCGTTTCTGACGCCGCGGCTCAAGCGCGAATTCGGTGGCTGCGCCGCCAATATCGCTTACAGTCTGAAGCAGTTGGGCGGTGATCCTCTGGTGCTCGCTGCCGTCGGGCGCGATGGTTCGGATTATCTCCAGCGCCTGCGCGCGCTCGGCATCGATACCGCGCGGGTACGCGCCTTCGACGATCAGTACACGGCGCAGGCCTTCATCACCACCGATCTGTCCGATAACCAGATCACCGCGTTTCATCCAGGCGCCATGGCGAGTGCTGATCAGGTGAGCGCACAGTCCGAGGGCGAGCGCATCGCCTGGGGGATCGTGGCGCCGAACGGCAAAGCGGCCATGATGCGGCACGCGCGCGAGTTTGCAGCGCAGGACATTCCGTTCATTTTCGATCCCGGTCAGGGTCTGCCCATGTTTGACGGAGAGGAGTTGCGCGGTCTGATCGGCATGGCCACCGCGTTAACCGTCAACGACTATGAAGCGAAGCTTCTGAGCGATCGCACGGGCTGGTCCGAGGAGGACATTGCCGCCAAGCTGCAGGCACTCGTCATCACGCGGGGTGCGGAAGGTTCCACGCTCTATGAAGGCGGCTCGCGCCAGATGATCACGGCAGCATCGATCAGCCGAGCTGTGGACCCCACGGGCTGCGGGGACGCCTATCGTTCTGGCCTGCTCTACGGACTCTCCCAGGGCTGGAGCTGGCTTGATTCGGCCCGGCTCGGCAGTGTCCTGGGCGCGGCCAAGATCGAGCACGCAGGCGCGCAGAACCATCCGGTCGATCGGGCTGAATTGAGCGCGCGCTTTGCGGCTGCGTATGGCCGTACGCCCTGGTAACGGATTGCGAGTGCAGCCGGGTAGCGGGCCTGTCCCGCGAGTGGCGAAGGCTTAGATGGCGGGCGAGATGGCTCGCGCCACCGACAGCCCGACTTGCGCGAGCAGCATCACGATGAGCGGGGACAGGTCAACGCCGCCCAGGCGCGGCAGCCGCCGTTGGATGGGCGACAGGATCGGTTCGGTGAGCAGGTGCAGCATGGGGGCGATGGGGGCATGAGGATTGACCCAGGACAGAATCACCTGAAGAAGCAGCGAACCAATCAACAGCCACAGCACCCAGCGAACCAACCAGACCACGGCGAGCAATGCGACCGAACCGAATGAAGGGGTGCGCGACGCGTAGAGCAGAACAAACACCACCGCCAGCGCGAGTGCGAGCAGCATGGCCGCCAGCAGACAGGAGCCATCGAAGTGCCCCTTCCGCGGCAGGATCGAACGCAGCGGCCGCACCAGCCACTCGGTGAAGGTGAACACGAAATGGCCCACCGGATCGCGCAGCGCCATGCCGAGCCAAATCATCCACAATCGCAGCACACAGGCGGCCGCTAGCAGACTGCCGATTGTGTCCACGACGAGCCACAGCACCTCTCGCATCCCTTTCTCCTAGCCCCCTTGCTTGACGCGCCGATCGTAACCCAACAGAGTGCCGGGCGTTTACTGACCCTTTCAAGGCCGTTATTTTGACTGACATCGACCCCCGTGCGGAGCGGTGGCGAGTGATGAGCGCGCTGCTGGTGGCAAGCGCGCTGAACATCCCGTTTGGCACGATCTACGCGTTCAGCGTGTTTTTGCGGCCGATGGAGCAGCAGCTCGGTGTGTCGCGGACCGAAATGAGCGTTGTGTTCGCGAGTGCCACCGTTGCGCTTGCGCTGGGTATGAACCTGTTGCCGCTACTTGCACGGCGCATGAGCGGGGTCGCGCTCATTCCAATCGCCGGGCTGATCGGCGCGTTGGGAATCGTGATCGTCACGCAGGCGCAAGGCTTCTGGATGTTGTTCATTGGCTATGGCGTGTTGTTCGGCCTGGGAGGCGGACTCTCGTTTACCGCGGTCCAGCAGTGCGTGAATCAGGCGACTGTGCGGCCCAGCGGCCTTGCCAACGGCTATGTGGTGAGCACCTACCCGATCGGGGCGATGATCGGTGCGCCCGTGTTCAGCGCCACGCTTCACCTCTGGGGCATTGGCCCCACGCTTTGGCTGCTCGCAGGCGTGTTGGGTGGCGCCGGTGTGCTGGGAGGGTGGCTGTTTCGGCGAGCGGGGCTCACGCTCCTCTCAGCTGCAGCGGCGCAGTCGCCCCCGCAGCCGGTGTCGCTTTCAGACCCGGTGTTCACGCGGCTGTTCGCGGTGTTTTTTCTTGCCGCGTCAGCGGGGCTCATGGTGCTGGGGCAGGCGGCCGCGATGCTGCATGCCTACGGTGCGGGGGCGGGCATGGCTGCTGCCGCCACCACGGTGATTACAGCCGTGCTGGCTGCCTCACGACTGGCAGGCGGTTGGCTGGTTGATCACTGGCAGATGCGAAGCGTAGCGGTTGGAGCCAATCTCTGCGCCTTTGCGGGTGCTGTGCTGATCACACTGTGGCCGGTACCGCTGTCTGCCCTCTTCGCGTTGTCACTGCTCGGTGCGGGTTACGGCCTCATGTCCGGGGCAAGCGCTGGGTACATTCCCCGACTCTGGCCGCGCGACCTGTTTGCTGCCATTGCGGCGCGGCTTTATGTCGCCTGGTGTCTGGCCGCGGTGTGCCTGCCGGTGCTTGCCGGCTGGTTGTTTGATCTGACGGAGAGCTATCGTGCCGCGGTGATGGTTGCTGCAGCGGGCAATCTGGCTGGAGCCTGGCTGGCACGGCGGATTGCGCTGACAGGGTCTCGGACGCCCTGAGTAAAAACGGGGCAACGCTTGCGCGTTGCCCCGTTAAAGCCTCTGCCCGGATGACTCCGGGCGCAAGCTTACGGACGGTTCCCAGTCGGGAACGGCCAGGCGGCCGCGGGATTCAGCGGCTGCGCAGCAGGGGCAGCCGCAGCGGGGGCAGCGGCGGCTTTTTTCGCAGGCTTTTTAGCGGCTTTTTTCGCAGCGGCTTTTTTAGCTGGCTTTTTCGCAGCGGCTTTTTTAGCTGGCTTTTTCGCAACGGCTTTTTTGGCTGCTGGCTTTTTCGCAGCGGCTTTCTTGGCCGCAGGCTTCTTCGCCGCCGCTTTCTTGGCCGCAGGCTTCTTCGCTGCCGCTTTCTTGGCTACGGGCTTCTTCGCTGCCGCTTTCTTGGCTACGGGCTTCTTTGCTGCCGCTTTCTTGGCTGCAGGCTTCTTCGCCGCTGCTTTCTTGGCCGCGGGCTTCTTCGCCGCCGGCTTCTTCGCTGCGGGCTTCTTCGCCGCCGCTTTCTTGGCTGTTGCCATGGTGAAACTCCTTCAGTTGAAGTTACGCTGGTGGAGACCCGCGCCGGCAAGCGGTAACGCAGTGCGGCGGGCGGGCCATTCATCGGCGCAAGCGATAACTCCCGCGGGGAGGGCTACGCGTACGCTAATGAATTCGGGAGTCAGCGCGATGGCGCGCTGAAATGAAAAACGCCGGCTGGTTGGGCACGGCGTTTTCAAAAGTGGGAGGGGGAGCGAGGGCGAGGCGGCCTTGCGGGCCGCCGCCCTGATGCGCGAGAGGCGAGAGGGTCTCAATCCCAACTGAGCGCGCCCCCGGTCTGGTATTCGATGACCCGCGTCTCGAAGAAGTTACGTTCCTTCTTGAGATCGATCATTTCGCTCATCCAGGGGAAGGGGTTTTCCTCTGTCGGGAACAGCGTTTCGATGCCGATCTGCTGGGCCCGTCGATTGGCGATAAAGCGCAGGTAGCCCTTGAACTGCTGGGCGTTGAGCCCAAGGACACCGCGCGGCATGGTGTCTTCGGCATACGCGTATTCGAGTTCAACCGCCTGGCGGAACAGCCCGCGAATTTCCTCGCGGAACTCGGTTGTCCAGAGATGCGGGTTCTCAAGCTTGATCTGGTTGATGAGGTCGATGCCGAAGTTGCAGTGCATCGATTCATCGCGAAGGATGTACTGATACTGCTCGGCTGCGCCTGTCATCTTGTTCTGCCGACCGAGCGCGAGAATCTGCACAAAGCCGACGTAGAAGAACAACCCTTCCATCAGGCAGGCGAACACGATGAGCGAACGCAGCAGCTTCTGGTCGGCGTCGGGTGTACCGGTGACGAAATCGGGATTGGTGAGGGTATCGATGAACGGGATCAGGAACTCGTCCTTGTCGCGAATCGACTTGACCTCGTGATAGGCGTTGAAAATTTCGCCTTCGTCTAGACCGAGCGACTCGACGATGTACTGATAGGCGTGGGTATGGATAGCCTCTTCAAACGCCTGACGCAGCAAAAACTGACGGCACTCCGGAGCGCTGATATGCCGATACGTGCCCAGCACAATGTTGTTGGCGGCCAGCGAATCAGCGGTGACAAAGAAGCCGAGGTTACGCTTGACGAGCCTGCGCTCGTCTTCGGTGAGGCCATCAGGAGATTTCCAGAGCGCGATATCACGGCTCATGTTGATCTCTTGCGGCATCCAATGATTAGCGCAGGTGGCGAGATATTTTTCCCAGGCCCACTTGTACTTGAACGGCACCAGCTGGTTGACGTCAGCGCTGCCGTTGATGATGCGCTTGTCTTCAACGCGCACGCGGCGCGAACTTGAACCCATTGCCGTTGAGGTTGGCTTGGGCAGATTGATGGCGGGGGCCGCAGCCGCACCCGCGATCGGCATGGATGCAGGCGCTGAACCCAGCTCCAGATTGATCGGCGGTGCAGGCGGTGCCCGGCGTGTTGGTGTTGCCACTGCGGGCGCGTCATCCCAGGACAGCATTTAAGATCTCGCTTTAACTTTCTTTGATAACAAACTGAGGGAGCGAGAAGAATTCTTCACGCCCTGAATCTTACGGTGCAATGAATAGCCTTGCAACGTCAGGACAAGCATTGCATGATCACTGACAGGCTTCGCACTCCGGATCATCGATCGCGCAGAACTTCGGTGCAATGGGCTCGCTGCTGGCAGCGACCCCTGCAGCACCCGCAGCCACACCACCGGCTCCCGCATAGTTGAAGCCCGCTGAGCCCGCGCCGTCGGCCGACACCGAGTTCAGCTGCCCGATCTTGTCGGTGGTCGACTTCTCTGCGTGCGTAGCACCGAGCGTGCGCAGGTAGTAAGTGGTTTTGAGGCCACGGAGCCAGGCCAGCGTGTAGGTGTCGTGCAGGCGCTTGCCCGATGCACCGGCCATGTAGATGTTGAGCGATTGCGCCTGATCGATCCACTTCTGGCGCCGCGCTGCGCACTCCACCAGCCAGCTGGGCTCCACCTCGAATGCGGTGGCGTAGACTTCGCGAAGCTCGGTGGGGATCCGGTCGATTCGAGCGAGCGAGCCGTCGAAGAACTTGAGATCGGCCACCATCACTTCGTCCCACAGTCCGAGCCGCTTCAGGTCGCGAACCAGGTAGTCGTTGACGACGGTGAATTCGCCCGACAGGTTCGATTTCACGTAGAGGTTCTGGAAGGTGGGCTCGATGCAGGCCGACACACCGATGATGTTCGAGATCGTGGCGGTGGGGGCGATTGCGACGCAATTGGAGTTGCGCATGCCGTGCTCGCGGATGCGGGCGCGCAGACTCGTCCAATCGAGGTGCTCGGTTTCATCGACCTCAACATGACCGCCGCGCTCGTCGCGCAGCAACCGGATCGTGTCCTGCGGCAGAATGCCGCGATCCCACAACGAACCCTTGAAGCTCGAGTATCGCCCGCGCTCCTCGGCCAGTTCGGTGGACGCCCAGTATGCGAAGTAGCAAACCGCTTCCATGGAGGTATCGGCAAATTCAATTGCCTGTTCGCTCGCATAGGGCACGCGCAGCAGGTGCAGACAGTCCTGGAAGCCCATGATGCCCAGACCGACCGGGCGGTGGCGCAGGTTGGCATTTCTCGCCTTGCCGACCGCGTAGTAGTTGATGTCGATCACGTTATCGAGCATGCGCATGGCGGTGTGAATCGTCGCCTTGAGCTTGTCCAGATCGAGTTCCCAGCGGCCGTCGCGTTCGCGCATATGGGCCACCAGATTGACCGACCCCAGGTTGCACACCGCGATTTCGCTGTCGCTGGTGTTGAGCGTGATCTCGGTGCACAGGTTGGAGCTGTGTACGACACCGACGTGTTGCTGGGGACTGCGCAGATTGCAGGGATCCTTGAAGGTGATCCAGGGATGGCCGGTTTCAAACAGCATCGACAGCATCTTGCGCCAGAGCTGAATCGCCGGAACCTTGCGGAACAGCTTGAGTTCACCATTGGCGGCGCGCGCCTCGTGCCGCAGGTAAGCCTGTTCGAATTCGCGGCCGACCTTATCGTGGAGGTCGCGGCAGTCAGCGGGTGAGAACAGTGTCCATTCGGCGTTTTCCATGACCCGCTTCATGAACAGGTCAGGGATCCAGTTGGCCGTGTTCATGTCGTGCGTGCGGCGACGATCATCGCCAGTGTTCTTACGCAGCTCGAGAAACTCCTCGATGTCCAGGTGCCAGGTTTCGAGGTAGGCGCAGACCGCGCCCTTGCGCTTGCCACCCTGATTGACCGCCACTGCGGTGTCATTGACCACCTTGAGGAAGGGCACGACACCCTGGCTCTTGCCATTGGTGCCACGAATATGGCTGCCGAGCGCGCGAACCGGTGTCCAGTCGTTACCGAGACCGCCTGCGTACTTGGCAAGCAGCGCGTTTTCCTTGATGGCCTCATAGATGCCGTCAAGATCGTCGGACACGGTGGTGAGATAGCACGAGGAAAGCTGTGAGCGCTGGGTGCCCGAGTTGAACAGTGTGGGCGTGGAGCTCATGAAATCGAACGTGGAGAGGAGTTCGTAGAACTCGATAGCTCGCTCTTCGCGGTTGACTTCGTTTAGCGACAAACCCATGGCGACGCGCATGAAAAATGCCTGCGGCAGCTCGATGCGCTGTTCGTCGATATGGAGGAAGTAGCGGTCGTAAAGGGTCTGCAGTCCAAGGTAAGTGAACTGCAGGTCGCGGTCAGCGTGGAGCGCTGCGCCGAGCCGGCGCAGATCAAACTGCAGAAGCTTTTCGTCGATGAGCCCCGCCTCGACACCGCGGCGCATGAAGCCCGGGAAATAGTCGGCGTAGCGCGTGGTCATTGCGGAATGGTCTACTTCTTCGCCGAGCGCCTCTCGACGCATAGTGTGCAGCAGCAGCCGGGCGGTCACCTGGCTGTAGGCCGGGTCCTTTTCGATCAGTGCGCGAGCGGACAGGATCGCTGATTTGTAGACCTCTTCGAGCGGGACGCCGTCATAGAGGTTGCGCACGGTTTCCGAAAGGACGGTGTCCGCGCTCACGAATTCGCCCAGCCCCACACAGGCCGAGGCGATCAGCGAATGCAGCGCAGAAATATCGAGTGGGCGGCGCTGGCCGCCCTCGACAACATGCAGGGCCGTCTGGTTGGCGCTGTCGCGCTCCTGGCGCGCGGCAGCGCGCTCCTGCGTACGGCGCTCACGGTAGAGCACATAGGCGCGCGCCACCTCGTGTTCGCCGAAGCGCATGAGCGCGAGTTCGACGTGGTCCTGAATGTCTTCGATATGGAAAGTGCCGCCGCCCTGCTTGCCGCGCGCGAGCGCCGAGACCACCGCCCCGGTCAGGCGCTCAACCAGTTCGCGAACCCGGGCCGACGCCGCGCTCTGCCCGCCATGCACGGCGAGGAATGCTTTGGTCATGGCAACCGAGATCTTGCCGGGCTCAAACGCCACCACCGAACCATTGCGGCGGATGACCTTGAAGTCGGCGAGGAAAGCGGTCGACTGAGCGCCCGGTGCGGTTTCGACGGTGGCCGCGGCCCCCTGGGGCATCAACGACTCCTGCCTGGTGCGCTCAGCAACTCTCTGCATACGATTCTCCTTGTTGTGATGGCGATGAGCGCCTGATTGCGCGTCACGCCAGCCTGACCTGTTCTTTGCTGTCCGGACCCATTCCGGACGACCGCTGCATTACGCCTCGCAAAGCTCCATGCGCATCTGACACGCGGACAGACTGACTGTCCGTGTTGACGCGGGAAGCACTAGATGTGGGGGGTCTGCCGATCGTTGGGCCTAATTCTAGTGGTCGGGACCCACCCGATCAAGTCTTGCAACCGATTCGATCAATGCCGGAGTCGGAGCCTGATCAAGAATCGCATCGATTCGACAACTGACTTTTCCAACCACGGTCTGTCATTGTTTTCAGGCCATGATGGGCCCGTAAAGACTGGAAAATTTGCTTCGTGAAATTCAATGCACGATCTGGCGCGGTTTTCCGGTCAAAACGGCCTGATAAGCCCCGTCGCTTCAGGGCTCGACAGTACACGTGCCCAATCGAAGAAGGGCCCGGGGTCTTGCTTGCGGCCAGGGGCCACATCTTCGTGGCCTGCCACCCATCGCAACGGGTGGCGCGCGCGCAACAGTGAAATGACTTGCGCGAGGCGCCGATATTGTGCATGCGTAAATCGGTGCGCCCCGTCACCCTCGAGTTCGATGCCGATTGAAAAATCGTTGCAGCGTTCCCGGTCGAGCATGCGGGAGGGGCCAGCGTGCCAGGCGCGCTGATCGGTGCCGACGAACTGCACCACCTCGCCGCGGCGCCGGATCAATAGGTGGGCCGATACCTGCAGCTCGGCGAGACAGGCAAGCCTGGGGTCGTCGCTGGTGGTCAACTGGTTGAGAAACAGGCGCTCGATGGCGTTACCCGAGAACACGCCGGGCGGCAGGCTGATGAAGTGCATCACCAGCGTGTCGATGGCCATCCCCGGTGGACGGGCATTGAAGTTGGGCGATTCGAGCTGCTTCACCCCGTTTAGCCAACCGCCGGGCGCATCCGACCATTGGATAGACCCGACGCGGCGTGCGGTCATCGTGATGAGGAAGGACCGCGGGGCGCTTGCTCGGTGAGGTCGCGATGCGCGGTGCTGCAATAACTTGCGCCGCGCGCGCCGGCTACCGCATCGCGCGCTGGCAGATAGAGCCCGCAATGCGCACAGCTCAGTATCGGTTCGGGCGGCGACTCACCCGCGGCCGCGTCGGTGCCCTGCGCTTGCGGGCGCGCCGAATCGGATTCGGCTGGTGGTGGCGACGCGGCAGACTCCGCACGGCGACGGCCGATACGCCAGAGCGTCCACCCAAGCCAGGCCACCCCGGCGAGTACGATCCATACAGTGAACTTTCCCATCATCCCCGCCGCAGGACCACCTCGAGCACGAAGCGGCTGCCCACATAGGCAAGGAGCAGCAGCCCGAATCCGCCCAGTGTGAGGCGTAACGCGGTTTTGCCCCGCCAGCCGCGCAGGCGGCGGCCCAGGAGCAGGACGCCAAACACGCCCCAGGAGATCAGCGTGAACACGGTTTTGTGATCGAGCGTGAGGGGCTTGCCGAACACCTGCTCGGAGAAAAAGACTCCGGTGGCAGCGGTGAGCGTCAGAAAGGTGAATCCAGCTGCGATCAGCCGAAACAGAATTCGCTCGAGCGCAAGGAGTGGCGGAAGATCTTCGAGGATGCGCGCGGTCCACCCCTGCGGAGCCCCCGATCCCGCGTGTAGCGCCCGCTCGGCCACTGCCATCAGTACCGCATGGAGTGCGGCCAGCGCGAGTACGCCGTAGGCAAGCGTGCCGGCGAGCAGATGGGGGACAAAGAGTGGACGCACCGCGCGTTCGCCGAGTTCGGCCCCGGGAAAGGCAAGCGGCAGCATCACGGCGAGGGCTGCAATCGGTAATAGGACCCCGCGAAGGGCCTTTAGACCGGCGCTGAGCGCTTCAAGCCAGACGACCGCCATGCCCACCCAGACAGTTGCCGACAGAATGCTGGCAAAGCCGAACCGCCAGCCCTCAGGCGAGCGGGTAGCGATGAACAGGGACCCGGCGTGCAGCGCCAGGGCAGCGATCAGCAAGGGCGTAGCAAACCGCCCCGGCACGCGCCACGCGGCGAGGTAGAGCAGGGCCGGCGCAATGAAAACCAGAACCAGTAGAATCTTCACCAATCCAGTTTAACTCAGCCCATGCTCGATACCCTCTCACAACGATTGTCACGGGTCGTCAAGACGATCCGCGGCCAGGCGCGGCTCACCGAAGCCAACACGCAGGACATGCTGCGCGAGATCCGCATTGCGCTGCTCGAAGCCGACGTGGCGCTACCGGTGGTGCGCGACTTCATCGCCAAGATTCGCGAGAAGGCGCTTGGCCAGGAGGTGGTGGGAAGCCTCACGCCGGGGCAGGCGCTGGTCGGGGTGGTGCATCGCGAGCTCACCGACCTAATGGGGGGCCAGGGCGCAGGCCTGAACCTCGCAGTGCAGCCGCCGGCGGTGATCCTGATGGCGGGCCTGCAGGGCGCAGGGAAAACCACCACGGTGGGAAAACTTGCGCTGTGGCTGCGCGGGCAGAAGAAGAAGGTGCTCACTGTCTCCTGTGACGTCTACCGGCCCGCTGCCATCGAGCAGCTGCGTGTCGTGACCGAACAGGCGGGGGCCGATTTCTTCCCGTCCTCTGCTGATCAAGTCCCGCAGGCTATCGCTGAGGCTGCGCTGCAGTGGGCCCGCACGCACTACCATGATGTGCTCCTCATCGATACCGCGGGCCGGCTGGCGATCGATGAGGCGATGATGCGCGAGATCGCCGCGCTCGCTGCCACCGCAAAGCCGGTGGAAACGCTCCTGGTGGTTGATGCGATGCAGGGGCAGGATGCGGTGAACACCGCGCGCGCCTTCGGCCAGACCGTGACCCTCACCGGAGTGGTGCTCACCAAGTTGGACGGTGACTCGCGTGGCGGTGCGGCGTTATCGGTCAAGGCAGTCACGGGCGCGCCCATCAAGTTCGCTGGCATTGGTGAAAAAATCGATGGCCTGGAGGCTTTTCATCCCGAGCGCATGGCCGGCCGCATCCTCGGCATGGGCGACATCGTCTCCCTGGTGGAGGAGGCGGGCCGGGTGGTCGATCAGCAGGCGGCCCAGAAGCTTGCTGCCAAACTCAAATCGGGCGACCGGTTCGACCTGAATGACTTTGCGGCTCAGATCGGGCAGATGAATCGCATGGGTGGGCTGGGTTCGCTCATGGACAAGCTGCCCGCGCAGATGCAGCAGGCTGCAGCCGGCGCCGACATGGCGCAGGCCGAGCGCCAGATGCGCCGCATGCAGGGCATCGTCCATTCCATGACGCCAGCCGAGCGCAGCCGCCCCGAACTGATCAAGGCCTCGCGCAAGCGCCGGATCGCAACCGGCGCGGGCGTGCAGGTGCAGGAAGTGAACCGGCTCCTGAACCAGTTCGAGCAAATGCAGACCATGATGAAGCGCATGCAGAAAGGCGGGATGGCCAAGATGATGCGAAGCCTCAAGGGCGCCTTTCCCGGCATGCGCTGAGTTCGCCCGCCATGGATCAGCAAACGCTTCTCACCGAACTCCGCGGCGCCTTTTCCGGACGGCTGCTCGACGCTGCTGCCGACATGGCGCCTTTTCTCACCGACTGGCGTAAACGCTACATGGGTCGGGCGCTCGCTGTCGTGCAGCCCGATACCGCGGCCGATGTCGCTGCGGTCGTGCGCTGGTGCGCTGCCCGGCGCGTGCCGGTGGTGCCGCAGGGCGGCAACACCGGGCTGTCGGGTGGGGCTACGCCCGATGACTCCGGCCGTGCGCTGGTGCTGTCGCTTGCTCGGCTCAACCGGGTGCGCGCGATCGACACAGCCAATAATTCCATCACGGTTGAAGCGGGTTGCGTGCTCGCGGAAATTCAGCGACAGGCGGCCGAGGCGGGGCGACTCTTCCCGCTCAGCCTCGCAGCCGAGGGCTCCTGCACCATTGGCGGCAACCTCTCCACCAACGCCGGCGGGGTGCAGGTGCTGCGCTTTGGCAACGCGCGCGAACTCTGCCTGGGCCTCGAGGTGGTCACGGCTGCGGGCGAGCTCTGGGATGGCCTGCGGGGCCTACGCAAAGACAACACCGGTTACGATCTGCGCGATCTGTTCATCGGCGCCGAGGGCACGCTGGGTGTCATCACCGCGGCCACGCTCAAGCTCCATCCGATGCCGGCGGCACAACTTACCGCGTTCGTTGCGCTCGCCGATCCAGTCGCTGCGGTGGCGCTCCTCGATCGGGCGCAACGGCGAATGGGGGCTGCGCTCACCGGGTTCGAACTCATGTCGTCGTTTTGTATCGAACTGGTGCTGCGCCATTTCCCCGATTGCCGATTGCCGCTTGCGGGCGTACGCAGCCCCTATTACGTGCTGCTCGAATGTTCCGATGCGCAGAGTGAGGCGCATGCGCAGGCGGCGCTCACCGAACTCCTTGCCGATGCGCTCGAGGCGGGTCTGATCTCGGATGCCGCGGTGGCGAGCTCCATTGCACAGAGCCGCGCCATGTGGGCGCTGCGCGAAAACATCTCCGAAGCACAGGCCGCCGAGGGCAAGAACATCAAACATGATGTGTCGGTTCCCATTTCCGCCATCGCTGAGTTTGTCGAGCACACCAACGCTGATCTCACCACCCGCTTTCCAGGGGTACGCATGGTGGTGTTCGGTCATCTGGGCGATGGCAACCTGCACTACAACGTGTCGCCGCCCGACGGTGCCGTGGATGAGGCGGCGTTTCTTGCACTCCAGCCCGCCATCAACCTGATCACGCATGACGCGGTCGCGGCCCGCCGCGGTTCGATCTCGGCCGAGCACGGTCTCGGGCAATTACGGCGCGATGAAGCCGCGCGCTACAAGTCAGCGGTTGAAATGGGTCTGATGCGTGCAATCAAAGAAGCACTTGATCCGCTTGGCATCATGAACCCGGGCAAGGTGCTGGCGCCGGCCGCCTGAGCGGGGCCAGCCGGCGCAGGCGCAAAGACCTTCAAGCCCCGTCGAGCAGCCCTGCCAGCGCAGCGCGAACCTCGGCGGGTGCGAGCAGGCGGGGTTCGGTGTCGCGCCGGCCCTGCAGTTCCACCCGACCTTCCTTGAGCCCGCGCTCGCCCACCGTGATCCGCAGCGGCACACCGATCAGTTCCCAGTCGGCGAACATGGCGCCGGGACGTTCGCCGCGATCATCGAGAATCACATCGATACCCGCCTCGCGCAGTTCGGCATAGAGCGCGAGCGAAGCGCTGCGAACGGCTTCCGAGCGATCGAGGCCGACCGGGCAGATCACGACCTCAAACGGGGCGATGGCTGCTGGCCAGATAATGCCGCGCGCGTCGTGATTCTGCTCGATCGCTGCGCCCAGCAGTCGGGTGACGCCAATGCCATAGCAGCCCATTTCAATCGGTTTGCTTGCGCCGTCTTCATCGACGAACACCGCCCGCATCGCCTCGGAGTATTTGGTGCCGAGATAGAACACATGTCCCACTTCAATCCCGCGCTGGATGGCGAGGCTGCCGCGGCCGTCGGGCGAGGGGTCGCCGGCCCGAACATTGCGGATATCGGCTACCAGCGGCTCGGGAAGGTCTCGCCCCCAGTTGACCCCGGTGTAGTGAAACCCGGAGTCGTTTGCGCCGCAGACGAAATCACTCATTCGGGCGACGGTTCGATCGGCCACCACGGTCACCGGCTTCACCATGCCGATCGGGCCGAGATAGCCAGGGGGCGTGCCGAAGTGCTCGATGATTTCGGCCTCGGTCGCGAAGCGAAAGCCTTCCAGCCCGGGCACTTTGCCAGCCTTGACTTCGTTCAGGTCGTGATCGCCTCTCACCAGCAGCAGGAAGAGGCGGGTAGCCACGATCCGGCCGCGAAAATCGGGATCGTCCGCGCCATCCTTGGGCGTCTCGCGTTCGTCAACCGCGAGCACAAGCGATTTCACCGTGCGCGAGAGCGCGAGGCCGAGAAATTCGGCGACGTCGGCGCAGGTGCTACGGCCCGGGGTGGGCGTCTTGGCGAGCGGGGCTGCCGCTGGCGCGCGTGCCTCGAGAAGCGGCAGGGCTTCGGCGAGCTCGATGTTGGCTGCGAACTCGCTCGTGGGGCAGTAGGCGATCGCGTCCTCGCCGGTATCGGCGATCACCTGGAATTCATGGCTCGCGGAGCCTCCGATGGCTCCGGTATCGGCGGCGACTGCGCGAAAGGCGAGTCCCATCCGGCTGAAAATCCGGGTGTAGGCCTCGAACATGGCCTGGTACGAGGCGAGCGCCGCCTCTTTGCTTCGATCAAACGAATACGCATCCTTCATGGTGAATTCGCGACCACGCATCAGTCCGAAGCGGGGGCGCCGCTCATCGCGGAACTTGGTCTGGATGTGATAGAAATTTTTCGGCATCTGCCGGTAGCTGCGAATTTCCTGGCGGGCGATATCGGTGATCACCTCCTCGGAGGTGGGCTGCACGATGAAGTCGCGGCCATGTCTATCCTTGATTCGCAGAAGTTCCGGACCGTAGCGCTCCCAGCGGCCCGACTCCATCCAGAGCTCGGCTGGCTGGATCACGGGCATCAGCAGTTCGATCGCGCCTGCCGCGTCCATTTCTTCGCGGATGATGGCCTCGATCTTACGGATGGTGCGAAGCCCCATGGGCATGTAGTTGTAGATGCCCCCTGCGAGTCGGCGGATCATGCCAGCACGGGTCATGAGTCGGTGGCTCACGATCTCGGCGTCGGAGGGCGCCTCCTTGAGCGTGGCGATGTGGAAACTTGAGGCTTTCATGGGAGTCCGTTTCAGGAGTGCGGGTGCGCGCAAGCGCCCGATATAATCGAACGCATTGTAAGAGATCAACGGGTGCGGCCATGCTCGATCGTGAAGGCTACCGCCCCAACGTCGGCATCATCCTGGTCAACGGCCGGAACGAAGTCTTCTGGGGCAAGCGGATCCGCGAACACGCCTGGCAGTTTCCTCAGGGCGGGATCAAACGCGGGGAATCACCGCAGCAGGCGATGTTTCGCGAGCTGCGGGAGGAGACCGGGCTCATGCCCGATCACGTCCGGGTGATCGGTCGCACGCGCGACTGGTTGCGCTATGACGTGCCCACCCACTGGGTGCGCCGGGAAATGCGCAGTCACTATCGCGGCCAGAAACAGATCTGGTTCCTGATCAGGATGCTGGGCCGCGACACCGACGTTGACCTGCGGGCTTCGGGTCAGCCTGAGTTTGACGCCTGGCGTTGGAACCCCTACTGGATTCCGCTCGAATCCGTCATTGAATTCAAGCGCGAGGTGTACCGGCTTGCGCTCGAGGAGTTGTCGCGGTTTCTCGACGGGCTGCCGGGCCCGGCTGAGCTGGCCACACCTGAGGGCATCGCAGCGGCCGTCCTGGCAGGTCGCGTGTCGGTATCGGAACCCGGCACGACATCCGATGAGGATGTCCTGCGCGGTTGAAGGCTGCCCGCAGCCGCGGGCTGTCGGCAAAGCCTTACGTGACTGCGTCAGACCGGGTCGATGAGCGGGCGGCCCGCGAACCAGGCTTCTACGTTTTCAAGCACCTTGCGCCCCATGGCCGCGCGGGTGTCATGCGTGGCGCTACCCTGGTGGGGATGCAGTACCACGTGATCCAGGGCAATCAGGCCGGCCGGCACCTGCGGCTCGCGCTCGAACACATCCAGTCCGGCCGATCCAAGCGCGCCACTTGTGAGGAGCTCGGTGAGCGCTGCCTCGTCGACGACCGAGCCGCGGGCGATGTTGACGAACACGCCTGCCGGGCCGAGTGCCTCGAGGACGCTGCGCGAGACCAGGCCGCGCGTGCCTTCGCCGCCCGGACAGGCGGCGATCAGCACATCGGACCAGCGGGCCATGGCAACCAGGTCGGCAAAATACCGCAGACCGCTCGCTGGCTTCTCGCGCGGGCCAAAGTAGGCGAGCTCGGTATTGAAGGCTGCGCAACGCTTCGCGATGGCCACGCCAATTCGTCCCAACCCGACGATACCCACCTTGCGCTGCTGCATGCTGGCCGTGAGCGCCATCCCGCCCTTGAGCCAGGATCCCTCGCGGACAAATCGATCACCCTGGGGAATGCGCCGGATGGCACCCAGAAGCAGAGCGAGGGCCAGATCGGCCACGTCTTCAGTGAGCACGTCCGGGGTGTTGCTGACGGCGATTCCGTTTGCATGCGCGTGCGCAACATCGATCGCATCAACCCCTACCCCAAAGCAGGCGACGAGCTTGAGTTGAGGGAGCGCCTGCATCAGCGAAGCCTCCATGCCCCGGGTGCCCGAGGTGACCGCAACCTGGCATTGAGGCGCCACCGCCGCCAGAAAGGCGGCCTTGTCGGTGGCCTCAAATAGTCGGCGGACATCGTAGCGGCGTGCGAGTTCGTCCTGTGTTGGCCCGTGCAGGGGGCCGACTTGGACGATCATGGGTTTGGTGGACATGGCGGTGGGATGAGGGGGTTGGATGAAAGGATGGGTAAGCGCGCCAGAAGGCGGCTCTCAGACGGGGGCGGGCGCCCGGATGCCCGCTCGTTCGGCCCGTGCGGCCAGCGAGGGCAGGATAGCCGGATGAAGGGCCACGCCGTGCTCGAGCTGCTCGCGCTTTCTTGCAAGCCCGCGCTCGCCGGGCAGCCGCACAGGCGCTTCAACGTTGCGCGGCGTTGATTCGCGACAAGCGCGCGCCACGTGTTCGGTTTGTCGGCGAAACGCTTCCAGCCCGGAAAAAGCGGACGGATCGATCAGCTGTACATGAACCGTGGCACCCCAGCCCTCTGCGGGATCGGCCCGGCCGTGACCCGCCAGGCCGCCGGTGAGTGCCTCGATCAGGAGCGCCAGGCCGTAGCCTTTGTGACCAGCGTCCAGTCCGCCAAGCGGAAGGATGGTTCCGGGCGGCTTCTCAAACAATACGGCGGGGTCGCGCGTCGGATGGCCCGCGGCATCGAGCCACCAGTCATGCCGACCGAGTTCACCCGCGTCACGCATGCGGGCGCTCATTCCGTTGGTGGTGATCGACGCCGAGATGTCGATCATCACCGGATCCCCCTCGGTGGGGAACCCGGCGGCAATTGGGTTGGGCGTGAATACTGCCGTGGTCCCGCCGTAGGGCGCGACACTGGCCACCGCCGGGTCGGAACTGGAGACCATCACCACCAGCCCGTCACGCGCCGGTGCCTCGAGATAGGCCGCCAGACACGCGATATGGTGGCTGCGCCGGATCGCGACGCTCGCCTGTCCGTGTTCGCGTGCACGGGGGGTGGCCCACCTGATCGCCTCACGGACCAGCCATGGGCCTGGCATGCGCTCGCCGTCCCACGTGGCCACGACGCTCCGCTCGGTGAGCACGCGCTGCGGTCCTTTGCGGGTCATGGTGCCTGAATCGAGTTCACGCAGGTAGCCTGCGAGCAGATGCAGGCCGTGCGTATCGTGGCCGAGCAGATCGCCCTCGAGCAGCACTTCAGCGACTTCGCGGGCAATGTCCGCGGACAACCCAGATGCCTCGAGGAGTGCGTTGGCATAGGCCTGGATCTCGTGGGCGCGAAAACGCTGGCGCTCGGTCGTGGCCGACACGGGCGGCGCGGGCCTGGCATATCTTGCGTCGAGTGATGTCATGGCGATGGCGTGAGCGGTTCGAGTCGACGGCGGACGGCCCCACCTCAGGTGTCGGAGGGCGCCGGGCAGGCGGTGCAAGGGGGCTACCCTTGCGTGCTCGGGATCTTAACTTACCGGAGCGGATCGGGCCTGACGGCTACGGGTAACCATCCTGAGGCGTTGCGCGGTGCGGCGCTCAATTGGAGAGCGTGCGAATGACGCGTCGTTGCGATTTACCCGACGGGGCGCCGCGCGGCCCGACACGGCGCGCGCCGCTGTGAGGCGAGGGGTTAACTGAGCGCGGTGACTGGGCCGATCGGCTTGCCCGTCGTCTTCAGGTGCGCCGCCTCAGCGATATTGACCGCGTGGTCTGCGACCCGCTCTGCATTTTTCACGCAGAACAGAAGATGCACAAAATCAGCGACATCGCCACGTGACTCGCCCATCAACGCCACGATCTGTTCGATCAGACTGTGGTGCTCGCTATCGATGCTGTCGTCGAGCATCTTGACGTCTCGTGCCTGACCTGCGTTACGGTGAAGGAACGCTTCGATCGCATTACGGACCTGCGCGACGCACCGCTGAGACATTCCGTCAAAGCCTGTGAGGACATCTTGCGGGAAAGAGCCCGCCGACAGCGAACGCGCGCGGCGAGCAATGTTTTTCGACAGATCACCGACCCGTTCCAGGTCTTCAACGATTCGCAGGTCGGCGAGCACTTCGTCGAGGTCGCTTGCGAGCGGTTGCCGCTTGACAATGACCAGCGCCGCCGAGGCCGACAGATCCCGGCGAAGCGCATCGATCATCCGGTCCTGATCGACCACCCGCGAGGCGAGCTCTGCGTCGCGGTCCATCAGTGCGCGGACGGCATCGCTGAACTGGGCGATGGCAAAGTCGCCCATCGCGCCGATGCTGGAGGTCAGCCGCTCGAGCTGTTCGTCGAAGTGCCGGTCAGTGTGTGCTGGAGCCATCGTGTGCTGCCCGATTGCAATAAAGAGGTATCAGCCGAAGCGGCCGGTGATGTAGTCCTCGGTCTGCTTGCTCTTGGGCTTCAAAAAGATCTCGTCGGTGCGACCGTACTCGATCATTTCGCCCAAATACATGTAGACCGTGAAATCAGATACCCGCGCCGCCTGCTGCATGTTGTGCGTGACGATGGCAACCGTGTACTCGGACTTCAGTTCGTGTACCAGTTGTTCAACCTTGGCGGTTGAGATCGGATCGAGCGCCGAGGTGGGTTCGTCCAGCAGGATGACGGAGGGCTTGACCGCCACGCTTCGCGCGATACAGAGTCTCTGCTGCTGGCCGCCGGAGAGTGACAGCCCGCTTTGGCGAAGCTTGTCTTTGACCTCGCCCCAGAGCGCAGCCTTGCTCAGTGCCCATTCCACGCGCGCGTCCATTTCGGCACGATTGAGCCGCTCGTACAAATTTACGCCGAATGCGATGTTGTCGTAGATCGACATGGGGAAGGGCGTGGGCTTCTGAAACACCATGCCGATCCGGGCGCGCAGCAGGTTCAGATCCTGGCCCGGGTCGAGAATGTTCCGCCCCTCGAACATGATCGAGCCTTCGGCTCGCTGACCCGGGTAGAGGCTATACATCCGGTTCAGGGTGCGCAGCAGCGTCGACTTACCGCACCCCGAGGGACCGATGAACGCTGTCACCTTATGCTCGACGACATCGAGGTTGATATTGCGAAGCCCCTGAAATTTTCCGTAGAAAAAATTGAGGCTGCGGGTTTCGATGGCGTTGACCACACCGGCTTGCGACTGCTCGGTGGCCGGCTGAGAAAGAGATGTCGTCACGACTGCACCTTGTCTCTGAAGAAGACCCGGGCCACGATATTGAGCACCAGAACCGCTACGGTGATCAGCAGCGCACCGGTCCAGGCCAGGCGGATCCAATTATCGTAGGGGCTCATTGCGAACTGAAAGATCACCACCGGCAGGTTCGCCATGGGCTTGGACATGTCAGTGGAGAAGAACTGGTTGTTGAGCGCGGTAAAGAGAAGCGGCGCAGTCTCGCCGCTGATGCGGGCCAGCGCCAGCAGAACCCCGGTGACCACGCCCGAGCGGGCGGCGCGCAATGTCACCATGGTGGCGACCCGCCAACGCGGCGCACCGAGCGCGAACGCCGCTTCGCGCAGGCTCCCTGGCACCAGCCGCAACATGTTTTCGGTGGTGCGCAGAATCACCGGCACTGCGATCAGCGACAGGGCGAGCGATCCCGCCCAGCCTGAAAAGTGATCTACGGTGTCGACCGCGATGGCATACACGAAGAGGCCGATCACGATAGAAGGCGCTGACAGCATCACATCGGTCACGAAGCGGGTGGTTTCGCCAAACCAGCCAGACTGTCCGTATTCGGCGAGATAGACGCCGGCAAGGATCCCGAGCGGCGTGGCTACCAGCGTCGTGAACACAATCATCATCAGGCTGCCGACGATGGCATTCGCGAGTCCGCCGCCCTCGGAGCCGGGTGCGGGTGTGGACTGGGTGAAGACATTGAGGTCGAGCCCGCCGATTCCCTTGCCGAACAGCACGGCGAGAATCCAGAGGAGCGCGACCAGCCCAAGCGCCATCGCCAGCATTGAGGCGCCGATGCCAATCTGGTTAATGAGCTTGCGACGGCGGTAAAGGGCGGGATCCATAAGGTGCGGTGATGAGAGCCAGAGACAGTCAGATGCCCTTGGCGCGTTCCGATCGGGTGATCAGAATCTTTGCCAGAGTCAGCACGACGAAGGTGATGAGGAACAGCAGCAAACCCAGTGCAAACAGCGCCGAGATATGGAAGTCATCGGCCTCGCCAAACTCATTCGCCAGCGTCGAGGCGATTGATGTTCCCGGCGCAAACAGCGATGCGGCGAGCCGGTTCGAGTTGCCGATCACAAAGGTAACAGCCATGGTTTCGCCTAGCGCTCGCCCCAGTCCGAGCATGACGCCTCCCACCACCCCCTTCTGGGTGTAGGGCAGCACGATTCGGCGAACGACTTCCCAGGTCGTGCAGCCCAGCCCATAGGCGGACTCCCGCAGGATCGGGGGCACGATTTCGAACACGTCGCGCATCACCGCGGCGATGAACGGCAAAATCATGAATGACAGAATGACGCCGGCGGCCAAGATGCCAATTCCGTTCATTGCGCCGCCAAAAAACGGCCCGATCAGCGGCATCTGACCAATGGTGGACTGTAGTGCCGGCTGACCGTATTCGGCAAAGAGCGGCGCGAAAATAAACAGCCCGAACATGCCGTAAATGATCGAAGGCACTGCGGCAAGCAGCTCAACTGCTGTGCCCAGCGGCCGGCGAAGCCCAACCGGACAGGTCTCGGTCAGAAAGAGTGCAATACCGAAGGCAAGTGGTACCGCGATCAGTAGCGCGATCCCGGCGCTCAGCAGCGTCCCGACGATCGCAATGGCGGCACCAAACTCTTCGTTGATGATGTCCCATTCGACCCGCCAGATGAATTCAAGGCCAAATTTCTTGAATGTCGGCGCCGCGCTCCAGGCGAGCGCTGCAATGATCCCGACCAGCGCAGCGAGCACGGCCAGCGCGAAGATCAGCGTGAGCTTATGAAAAACAAAGTCTTCAAGACGCTGCCGGCGGGCAATGGCATGGAGCCGATCCTGGGCAACACCTGCTGGGGCTACGGAGGCCACGATAAGGTCCGGTTAGGGTGGGGGAACGGCGCGGAAGATACCCGACCATCCCCCGATTGAGCTTTAATTGATCTGCGACCACACCCGGGCACGGATCTGATCGACCAGAGAATCGGGCAAGGGCACGTAATCCAGATCGGCTGCCATTTGCTTGCCGTTCTTGAAGGACCAGTCAAAGAACTTGAGAACTTCGGCAGAGGCCTTCTTGTCGGCGGGCGCCTTGTACATCAGGATGAACGAGGCGGTCGCGATCGGCCAGGCGGTCGTGCCGGGCTGGTTGACGATCGACACGCCCATGCCCGGCACCGAGAACCAATCGGCACCTGCAGCGGCCGCCGCGAAAGTGAGGTCATCGGCCTTCACGTACTGCCCGCTGCGGTTCTGCATGGCCATCACCGGCATGTTGTTCTTTTTCGCGTAAGCATATTCAACGTAACCGATGCCGCCCTTGACGCGCCGAACGTTTGCCGCAACCCCCTCGTTACCTTTGCCACCGACCGAGGAGGCGGCCGGCCACTTGACCGCCGCACCCTTGCCAACCTTCGAGGCCCAATCGGGGCTTACTTCGTTCAGGTAGTCGGTGAAATTGAACGTCGTGCCCGAACCGTCGGCGCGATGCACCACGGTGATTGCCATGTCGGGAAGCTTCAGCCCGCTGTTCAGTGCCACGAGCTTGGGGTCGTTCCACTTGGAGATGGTGCCCATGAAGATTTCGGCAAGCAGGGGCCCGGTGATGCGGAAGTCGCCGCTCGCGATTCCTTCAATGTTAAACACCGGAACGGTACCGCCAATGATTGCCGGGAACTGAACCATGCCGTCGCGGTCGAGGTCTTCGCCCTTGACCGGTGCGTCAGTGGC
>CAIPNM010000290.1 GCA_903866395.1 uncultured bacterium | reverse complement strand
TTGACCCGCGGCAAGTCCGTTGAGCAGGGCGATCATGGCAAGTCAACGACTGATCCGGATGAACTACACGAGCCCTCGCGATCGCTTCTTTACCGACCACCCGCAGCCTGTGTGTGATGACATTCGACGCCTGCGCTACGCCCAGGCGAACGAGCAGACCGCCGACGACATCCGAAAGCGACTCGCGGGTGCGTTCGCCTCGGTCGAACCCGCCTCGCACCGGTCACGCCGACAGCACGAATTTCTGTCAGCCATGCGGTGCGGCTTCATTCCCGGTGGTCGAATCCATGCCGCGGCCGGCACCTCGATGGCTGCGACGCTCATCAACTGCTTCGTTCAGCCCATGGCCCCCCAACGCCGGGGCCGCGACGCACGTGGAAAGCCAGGCGTGGAAGAGGCGTTACGCGAAATGGCAAGTACGTTGCAGATGGGGGGCGGCGTCGGGGTCAACCTGAGCGATCTGCCCGCTCGCTCGATAGCGGGTTACACATCAGGCCTCGATCCAGTAAGTGTGATCCTGAAGATGGAAGCAAACGGGCGCAGGCTCGCCAGCACCGGGGCCCGGCGTGCGGCGCAAATGGCATTGCTCGATATCGATCATCCGGACATTCATACGGTGATCGATCTCAAGCGTCATCACCGCCTGCAGACTGTCACGCTGTCGGTCTGTATCCCGGATGAGTTCATGCAAGCGCTTGGATCCGATTCATACGGGCCGGATGCGGCCACACACCTTTGGGCACCGCTACTTCAAGCCGCCTTCGATACCGGCAACCCCGGGGTCGTATTCATCGATCAGGTGAACCGCGACAACAACCTCGGCGACATCGAGCATCTGCGTGCATGCAATCCCTGCGGCGAACAGTATCTGCCCGACTACGGCGCCTGCGACCTAGGAAGCATCAACCTCACCCGCCTGGTCCGGCGACCCTTCACCCGAGCGGCTCGCGTGGATCTCGTCGCCCTCGGCCAACTCGCTCGAATCGCCGTCCGAGCGCTTGATAACGTCATCGAACTCACCCGCTGGCCGCTCGAGCAACAGGCGCGCGAGGCACGTCTCACGCGGCGAATCGGTCTGGGTGTGACGGGGCTTGCTGATGCGCTCATCATGTTGGGCCTGCGCTACGACCGCCAGACCGGCCGCCATGCCGCCGCCGCCATGCTTCGGACAATTCGTAATGCGGCCTACTGCAGTTCGGTACAACTGGCAATCGAGCGCGGCGCGTTTCCGCTCTTTGAAGCCCCTCGGCTGCTCAGCCCGCCCCACGCTGCATCGCGTCTACCCGGGTTCATCACGCGGCGTATTGAAAAGTATGGGCTCAGGAACTCGCATCTGCTTGCGATCGCACCGGCAGGGACGATTTCCCTCGCGATGGCCGATAACGTTTCCAGTGGCATCGAACCGGTCTTCGCGCCGCAGACGCTGCGGCGGATTGCCATGCCCGATGGCAGCGTGATCATGCGGCCCGTCGACGATCATGCGCTACGCCGCTTTCGCGCGCTCCGCCCGGGCAGCACCGCGCTCCCCGAAGCCTGGTGTGACGCCTCGACGCTACGTGCCATGGACCATCTGCGGATGGTCGCGGCGCTTCAACCGTTCGTTGATGCGGGGATCAGCAAGACCGTTCACCTGCAGGAGACGGCTTCCGTCCAGGACCTGGACCGACTGCTGCGATCTGCCTGGCGCTCGGGTCTCAAGGGGGTGAGCGTCTTTCGCGCAAGCGCCCTTCATCGAGACGTGCTCTGCGATGCGCGAGGGTCAGCGCGCTAGCGCCTAGGCCGCAAGGCCTCGGCTACCCGGCCGCATTCGCGCGCGACTGCGCCCACTAGACTCGACCGTCGTTCGCCCGAACGCTCTTCGCCGCTCTCCGCGGCCTCGCACACGCCCATGACCGAACAGCCCCCCAGCGGCGTCGCCGCCGAGCGCCACGCCGATCACCTGCTGCTTGCCACGCGAATGCTTGCCGAGCGATGCCAGCTACAGGCGCGCCAGGCGATTTTGGAACCCGCCATCGGCATCCCGATGATCTGTCTGGTGTTGGTCACCTTGCACCCCGGCATCGGCTCCGATCAACTCATTCCCTGGAGCCTGCTGCTGGGGGCAACACTCCTCCTTCGATCGGTCTGCGCCGCACGGTTCATCACGCGGCGCCGCCGCGACGACGCCGACACGGTATCGATTGCCGGCGTCTTCAATCTCACCGCAGGGCTGACCGGACTGCTGATCGGAGCCTGCGCAGGCCTCTTTTTCGCGCAGGTCGACCACACCAGCCGCCTGGTCCTCACCGTGTTGATCTTCGCGTGGCTGGCCCTCGGTGTACTCACCTATGCACCGTTTCCGCGCCACGCGCTGCTCTTTGGTGGCGCAGTGCTCGCGCAGCTCGCAGTAGCGTGGGCGCTTGCCCCGGGCGTGCCCGGTAGCCTCGTTGCCGCCGGTGTCCTGCTTTACGGGGCGCTCCTCGCCCGCCTGTCCGCGGTCCTCAGCCGGGCGCTGCTACAGGCCATGCAACGAAAGCATCGCATCCGACAACTGGCTCGCAGGCTTGCGGAGCAGCGCGAGCAGGCGGTCCGGGCCGGGCGCAGCGCGGCCCGTTTCCTGGCCGCTGCAAGCCATGACCTGCGACAGCCCGCGACGTCGCTGGGGCTTCTCGTCACGCTGATCCGTGAGCGGTGCCAGGATCCGGCACTGCGGCCACTGATTTCAGCGATCGATCGATCGGTCACCACCCTGAACGATCTGCTCGCCAGTCTGCTGGATCTGTCTCGCCTGGAAAGCAACACCATGAAGCCGCAGCATGAGTGGCTGTCGGTGGAGGAACTGTTCGAGGCACTGCGCGAGGAGTTCGAGCCCCGTGCGCAGGAGCGCGGCCTCACGCTCCTGGTCACCAGCGCACCGATCAGAATCCTGGCCGACCGGATTCTGCTTGCGCGACTTCTTCGTAACCTGCTCGATAACGCCATGCGCTACACCGATCGCGGCGCAGTGACGCTGGCCGTTGCTTGCGTTGAACGCTGCGTGGTGAGCGTCACCGATACCGGGATCGGTATTGCTCCAGAGCACCTTGAAAGAATTTTCGACGAACATGTGCGGATCAGCTCGCCACAGCGCCGCTCGCCGCCGGGACTCGGCCTGGGCCTGGCGATGGTCCGCCGCCTCGCGCAACTGCTCGATGCTCGGATCTGCGCGCAGTCCGATGGCAGCCGCGGCAGCCGCTTCGAGCTCAGCTTCGCCCTGGATCGCTCAGCCCCCGACGACTCACTGCGCCCGCTCACTGAAGTGCTCCCGATACTCGGCACACTCAATGGTTTTCAAGCGGCCGATTCCACGGCAGCACTTGAGGCGGATGCGCCACCCGCTCCCCGTGCGAAGGTGCTGCTGGTTGATGACGATCCAGAGGTGGCGCAGGCCCTACAGTCATTGTTCGAGGCACGCGGCTGGCATGCCGATATCGCCACTGATGCCTCCGCAGCATTCGCGCGTCTGGGGTCATCGAGCGAGTGGGCGCTCCTACTCACCGACTGCACCCTCAACGGCAAGCCCGACGGGCTGGCGCTCGCGCTCGCCGCTCGCCTGGCCCGGCCCGATCTTCGATGCCTGCTGCTCACGGCCGACACCTCCGCCGACCTCGAGCGGCAAGCCCTCGCGCACGGCCTGCAGCTGGTCCACAAGCCGGTCAATGAACTGGCGTTACTGGACGCCCTCCAGAATCGGGATCGCCTCACCGGTTAGCCGGGCGCGCGCTGCCAAACTTGGCGGAGCCGGGGCGCCTTCGCCTTTTCAAGATCCAAGCCCACTGCCGCCCCAGGCGCCTGCGCCATGTCCGAAAATCTCCTTGTAGTGGATGACGACGAGGATATTCGCGAGCTGCTGCATACCTATCTCAGCGGCGTCGGCTACACCGTGCTCGAGGCCGCCGATGCGAAAGCACTCCGCGCAGTCCTGGCCTCCCACCCTGTCGATCTCATCCTGCTCGATCAGCGCCTGCCGGATGCCGACGGGCTTGTTCTCGCGCGCGAACTCCGGGCGGATAGCGATGTCGGCATCATCATCATCACCGGCTTTGGCCAGCCGGTCGATCGCATCTTGGGCTTGGAACTCGGCGCCGATGACTACGTCGCCAAACCGGTCGATCTGCGCGAGCTCCTTGCCCGAATCCGCTCAGTGCTTCGACGCCGCTCCCCAAGGCCGGCAGACACGCCGGAAGCCCTTAGCTTCGAAGGCTGGAACATCGACCCTTCGGCCCGGCGTCTCACCGCGCCAGGCGGCGCCTTGGTTGAACTTACGAGCGGCGAATTCGATCTACTGATGGTCTTCGCGCGACAGCCCAACCGCGTACTGAGCCGCGATGCGATCATGAACGCGCTTCATCACCGCGAGACTGGCCCCTACGACCGGGCGATCGACGTTCAGGTCGGTCGGCTCCGCCGAAAAATCGAGCCTGATCCCGCCCGACCTGTGCTCATCAAATCGGTTCGCGGCGCGGGCTATCTGTTCGCGCCTAAGGTCCGACACTGATGCGGCCGTCATCCGGCTCGAAGCGGCAATCTGCTGCCCAAGTACCCGAGGCAAACCTGCCTCGGCTCTTCGTACAGATTTTTGCCACCGCGGCCGATGCCATGCTGGTTGTCGATGCGGCGGGGCGGATTGTGCTTGCTAACGCCCAGTGCGCGCAGATGTTCGGCTATCCGGTTGAGCAGCTAAACGGAATGACCGTCGACCAGCTGGTGCCGGCGCGACTTCGTCCCGCACACCGCCAGCACCGGCGCTCTTACGCCAGACACGCAGTGCCCCGGCCAATGGGTATCAACACCACGCTATGCGCGCTTCACGCAGATGGAAGCGAAATTCCGGTTGAAATCAGCCTGAGCCCGCTCGACGTCGACGGACTCCACTTCACCTGCGCGAACATCCGAAACGTGAGCGAATTGCGCCGCGCACAGCAGGCCGTCGAGCGGGCCAATCGCGCCGAGGCCGTGGCTGAGTTCGGCCGGCTGGCCCTGGGCACCCAGGCGGTAGCCGACAAGGTTCGGTTCGCATGCCAGCTGATTCGCGAACACCTGAATTGTGACGCAGTGCTGATCGCACGCTGCGGCGCAACGCCCGCGCAGCTTGCGCTCGACCCCGGTTGCGACGAAGACAGCGATCGGCTGGCCCCCCTCCTGCCCTTGATCGGCGAGCAGATGGCGACGTTGTCGCTTGAGCACGCCGAGCCCGTGCTGCTGATTGAAGACCCCGCCCAGATCTCGCCCCCCTTCGCCTCGGCGCTGCGGCGCGCCGGGCTTCGCAGCGCAATGATCTGCGCCATTCCCGACGCCAACGATCGGTCCGGCCTGATCGGCGCCTTCGGCCAGGCAGGCGACACCTTCACGAATGAGGATCGAAGCTTTCTCCGGGCACTCGCGAACACACTCGGAGCGCTACGGCAAAGACAGAGCGCCGAAGAGCAGCTGTTTCAGTCGCAGCGACTGGAGGCGCTTGGCCAACTGACTGGCGGCGTCGCACATGATTTCAATAATCTGCTCACAGTCGTGTCCGGGAACCTACAGATTCTGGAAGAGAAGCTCCCTGACGATCCCACCGCCGCCGCCATGATCCGCTCGGCGCTCCGCGCGGCGGGTCGCGGGGCCGACCTCACCCGGAAGCTTCTCGCCTTCGCGCGGCAACAGACGCTTCAGCCGCGTGCCATCGATATCGGGGCGTGGCTTGAATCACTCGCCGAAATTCTCAGACGGACACTCGGTCCCAATATCGACGTCGAGACCCGTTGCAGCCCAGACATGCTGGCGGTACGCGCAGACCCCGTCATGCTGGATACCGCGCTACTGAACCTCGCCGTGAATGCCAGGGATGCCATGCCCTCCGGGGGGCGACTGTCGCTCATTGCAGAACGCTTTCACCACGGCGGCGCGGCACTTGCCCAGCGCCGCGATCTGGCACCGGGTCACTACATGCTGCTCACCGTGTCCGACACCGACTGCGGCATGAGCGCCGAAGTGCTTGCGCGAGCGTTCGAGCCCTTCTTCACCACCAAGGAAACTAGCAAAGGAAGCGGGTTAGGACTGAGCCTGGTGTATGGGTTTGTGAAGCAATCAGGCGGGCATGTTGAGGTGGAGAGCCGCCCGGATGCGGGTACCGTAATTCGGATGATGCTGCCCACGGTGAGCGCTGCCGAAGACGCCCCGGCACCGGCGCCACACGATGCGGCCGAGGGCGGTACCGAGCGCGTGCTGGTCGTAGAAGATGATGACGATGTGCGCACCGTAGCAGTCGGATTTCTGCGCCGCCTCGGCTATCACGTCATTGAAGCGGCAGAGGGCCCGCGGGCGCTCGCCGAGGTCAATGCGGATCCCGCTATCGACCTGCTGTTCACCGACGTGGTGCTGCGCGGCCCCATGACCGGCGCAGACCTGGCGCGTGATGCGCTCGCACGGCGACCAGCACTCGCGGTGCTGTTTACCTCGGGCTACGCCCCGCAAACGCTATCACTCGATACCGCGCTATCGCGCGGCGTGGAACTGCTCGGCAAGCCCTACCGCATCGAGCAACTGGCCCGCTTGGTGCGGCGGGCCATCGAGGCTCGCGATCAGGCTGCCGCCTCGTCGCGGCGGGCATCGCTTCGGCCCACCACCGCGCGCAGGCGGTCGATCTCGTAAAGGTCAATCTCACGGTTGTGAACGCGGATCATTTTTTCAGCTTGAAAACGTGACAGGATCCGACTCACCGTTTCGAGTTTGAGCCCAAGCAGGCTACCAATTTCTTCGCGCGTCATACGAAGAATGAAACGAGTCGCCGAATAGCCCCGGGACGCCATGCGCTGCGAGAGGTTCAACAGAAACACCGCAATCCGCTCCTCGGCGCGCATCGACCCGAGCAACACCATGAGCGCGCGCTCCCGCTGAATCTCACCAGCCAGCATACGGAACAGTTCGCGCTGGAGGAGCGGCTCGTGACGCACCAGCGTGTCGAGCGTGTCACGGGGAATCTCGATCACTTCACCGTCCTCGAGCGCGATCGCGTCACCGCTGTAAACGTCGGCCCCCAGGCCGTCAACACCCAAGACCTCACCTGCCATGTGAAAACCAGTGACCTGTTCGCGTCCATCCTCGGTGAGAAGTACGGTCTTGAACGAGCCCGCATGCACGCCGAACAGGGCGTGGAACTGCGCGCCGTAGCGATACAGGTAGTCGCCGCGGCGCAGCCGGCGGCGCTGGCCGCCCACTCGCGACATCAGCAAATCCACCGAAGGTGGTAGCGGAAGCGCGCACCTTGCGCTCGGATACGGCTGCGAATCGACGGGCGCCCCGACAGGTCGATTCCCGCCTTGTTGCGATGCAGAAATCTGCGCTTGGAATCCGATATCGCTCACTGTTATCTCCCATGCTGTTGAGTTGGATCGCTGTAGCAGCGTCCATCAAACTTTATCGAGGGAGAACCCCGCTTTGATTGCGATCAAATAACACTCTGTAACGGCTTGTAACCCGACGCGTCCGGACGGTAACAAACACCGGTGTTGCGACGCATCAATATTCGCATCCCGCCCGCACTCATGTCAGCCACGGCCGCGTGAATTCAAGTGTGATTTGCTTCTTATCAAGGACGCTGTCGTAGCGGTGATTAGCATCCACCCGAGTGGCATTCATTCAACAAAACGGGGAACCTCAGCATGTTCAAACACCTCTTGTTGCCAACCGACGGGTCCAAGTTGTCCGACAAGGCAGTCGAGCAGGGTATTGCGTTCGCCAAGGAGACCGGCGCCCGCGTCACCTTCGCGCACGTCATGCCCGAGTATGTCGTCGATGCGTTTGTGGAGTTCCCCTCGGCGGCTCAGGCGTCGTTCACAGACTTCATGAAGGCGACCGAGGAAACCGCCAAAACCGTATTGGGCGCAGCGCAATCGCGCGCCAGTGCGGCCGGCGTCACCCACGACATCGTCTCCATTCGCCACGGTCAGCCGTGGAAAGCCATCATCGATGTCGCGGGCGGGCGGGCCTGCGATCTGATCTTCATGGCGTCGCACGGGCGCCGTGGGTTCAGTGCTCTGGTTCTTGGTAGCGAGACGCACAAGGTGCTCACGCATTCCACGATCCCAGTGCTCGTGTTCCGCTGATCACACCACTCGGGAGGTCCACATGGACAAGGTAGAAAAAGCACCAACAGGCATTGAGGCTCGCGAGCGCCTCGCGCAGGACATGCGAACGCTGGTTCGCGATGCGGAAGATCTGTTGCACGCCGCACAGCGCCAGGGGATTGACGGCGTCACCGACATGAGGGACCGTTTGGAGAGCAGCATCAAGCAGGCGAAAGCGCAGATCTGGAACGGCCAGCATCATTTGTTTGATCGCGCGCGCGATACCGCGCGCCTGACGAACGAGGCCGTCCATGTTCACCCCTGGACAGCGATCGGCATGGCTGCAGGCGCGGGGCTACTGCTCGGCGCGTTAATCATGCGACGCTGAACCCAACATGCAGCCGGAAAACTCCGGAGGGGGGTTCGGAGCCCGGCTGCGCGCGGTCGGCGTCGCCTTCGGCGAGCTGGTACTCACGCGGCTGACTCTGGTCGCAACCGAGGTCGAGTGGCTAGTCGCCACTGCCTTGCGCGCCCTGCTCGCGGGTCTCGCCGCGGTCGCCCTGATGTCCCTCGCGGTGCTGACTGCGATCACCGCAACGATCATGGCCGTTCCCGAGTCATCGCGCGCCGTGGTTGCGGCGCTCGCGGCTTGTGTGCTGGCCTTGGCCGCGCTGGGCCTATTTATGTGGAGTGCAAGGCTGGCCCGCTTCGGCAATTTTTCAGGCAGCCTGGCGGAGCTTCGCACCGATCTCGACTCCCTTCAATCGACCGACACGGGGCGTGAGCCCCCTCCTACGCGAACAGCCAACCCCAACCATGAGCACCCCTGAGGTAAACCGGCAGGCATCGGTCTGGCCTGACTCACCGCAGGCGCGTGTCGCAGCAATTCGGCAACGAATCGCCCACCAGCGGGAAGGCTTCCCGGCTCGCTTCCAATCGCTCATTCCATCGCGGCTCGAGCAACGCCCACCCAAACCTTTTCCGGTGTTCGGCATCGGCGTCGTGCTCACGGCTGCGCTGGTGCTCGTTACCTACCGGCGCGCGAGAGTTATCACGCAGGCCGCCATTTCAACGGGCTGGCTCGCGTGGCGAGGATTGCGGCTCGCCAGGGCCCTGTCAACGGCGCTCGTCGCCCGGCCGTCACGCACCGAATCAACGGATCAAGGCCGCACACGCGCCTCCTGAGAGGGCTGATGCTCGGCCACTCGTACCAACATGGCTAATTCATGGGAGAGCGCCTGCGACAGATCGTCGCTACTCAGCACACCCACCAGTTCGCCGCGAATATCAACCACCGGCAGACGCCTGACCCCACGGCTTCGCATCTTCTGAATCGCCTCACCCAGCGAATCGCTGTCGTGTGCAGTGACTGCCGGGCGCACAACGATGTCACCCGCGGTGATAGCCGCGGCATCGAGCCCAGTCGCCACCACCTCCACCACAATGTCCCGATCGGTGACCACTCCAACCGGGCGACGGGTCAGGCCCTCCCCCGATACCACCACCACTGATCCCACATGCCTGGATCGCATCAGCGCAGCCACCTGCTGCAGGAGGAGATCCTCAGTACAGGTGACAGGTTCGCGCGACATGATCGTTCCGACATTGCTCATTTCCGCTCCTGACAATCCGGTGCGATCACCCCGTGTGCTCGCCCACCCGATCGAGCAGGCAGTGTCCCGCGCTCGGGGTGAGCGCATCTTGCGCCCGCACAAGCCCGCTGATCGCGGCGGCTGAGCGACCTATAATCGGTCGCATGAACCTGATCGTTGCGCTCCTTGCTTTGATCGCCCCGGTTGCTGCGCTCGCGCAGTGGTTGGGTACCCCGCCCTACATCGAAGCACCAAACCGCACAGAACGCGAGGCACCCTTTCAGGCACGGATTCAGCATCTGTCTGATGGCGACTCATTCGTTGTGCGTACCGAAGATGGCAGACGGATTCCGGTTCGCTTGTCGGCCATTGATGCGCCGGAAAAAAATCAGCCCTACGGCGATATAGCGCGCCGATCACTGCTCGCACTCGTAGAGGGCAAATCGCTCACCATCATTCCGATCAAGCGTGACCCCTACGGACGCACCGTCGCCCGCGTGCTGGCTGACCAAACCGACGTAGGCCTGGAACAGGTGCGCGCCGGCATGGCTTGGCACTACAAGCGCTATGAATCGGAGCAGGCGCCGCGCGACCGCCGTGAATACGCACGCGCGGAGCAGCGGGCGCGCGACACCGGGCTAGGCTTATGGGCGCAGCCCGAGCCCATGCCTCCGTGGCGCTTTCGCGAGCAGCAGCGCCGCCGCCAGGGCGCAGCGCTCGTACCGTCCGTTTACGCGTGGGCCAGTCAGCCCGCTTGCTGAACGCGGTTCAGCATCTGTCGCTGTCTGAGTGTTTCATACAGGATCACCCCGGCCGCTACCGACACGTTCAGGCTCTCTACCTGCCCATGCATCGGGATGCGCACCAGACGGTCGCAGCGCTCTCTCGTCAAGCGCCTGAGCCCTTTGCCTTCAGCCCCCAGCACCCAGGCGATGCGGCCCCCCAGTTCGGTGGCGTAGAGATCGTCCGCGCTCTCGTCGGCTGCTCCGATCACCTGGAAGCCGTGTTCCTGAAGCGTATCGATGGTGCGCGCGAGATTGGTCACCATGAGATAGGGCACGCTCTCGGCGGCCCCGCTCGCGGTCTGAATCGCCGCTTCGGTGAGCGCACAGGCATGATCCTTGGGTGCGATCACCGCAGAGACGCCAGCCCCGTCCGCCACCCTTAAACACGCGCCCAGGTTGCGCGGATCGGTCACCCCGTCGAGCAACAACAGGGTGATTGGCGCCTGCGCGCTGGTATCCAATCCCGCAAGCAACTCATCAAGCGTGACGCTGGGCACGCTCACCTCGGACAAGGCCACTACGCCCTGATGACGCTTACCGGGGCACATGCGCTCGATTCGCTGGCCATCGACACCATGCAGGCTCACGCCCGCATTCTGAGCGAGCCGCTCCAGTTCGCGCATTCTGGGGTCGTTTCGACCGGTATCAACGTAGAGTTCAGTGATGCCATCAGGATCGCGCTTAAGGCGAGCCAGCACCGCATGGAATCCGAAAATTCTCATTGTTCCTTACCTTCGCTTGCTGCGACGACTCGCAGGGCCCTTGCGCCGGGGGGGGCCGGAACGTTTACGACGGGCCGACAGCCGCTCGCCCCTCGCGCGCTCGACAGCCTCGGTTTTGGCGGGCGCGGCTTTGCGCGTGCGTTTTGTCCCTGGCTCGACAGCCGATGGTTGGTCGGGCGTGCCGTCTGCGGCAATCGCGGGCATGACATCAGGATTCGCGTCGCCCATCGCCCCCACGCCGCCAGGCCGTAGCCGTGGTGCGCCCTTCACCCATTCCGAGGCGCGCTGCACCATTCGGAATTCGATTCGCCGTGCCTCGAGATCAACCCGCGACACCTGCACCGCCAGTTCGTCGGTGAGCCGAAAACGCCGACCCGTGCGCTCGCCCCGAAGTTCGTGTGCGGCCTCGTTAAACTGAAAGTATTCGCCCCCGAGCTCGGACACGTGGACCAGCCCTTCAACGAACAGATCATCGAGCGTCACGAATAATCCGAACGGAGCGACGCCCGTGATGCGGCCACGGAACTGTTCGCCAACGCGTTCGCGCATGAACTGACACTTGAGCCAGGCCTCGACATCGCGCGAGGCCTCATCAGCCCGACGCTCGTTGGCCGAACACACCGAGCCGAGCGTCCGCCAGGTCTCGAGCACTTCAGCATGCTGGCTGTCCGTGGTGCGACGCCTGCCGCGCGAAGCGCTTGCCTCGGCCGAGCGGGGTTCAGCGAGCGGTTGAAGCAGCAGCCCGGGCTCGGCCGATTCATCGACCCGGGGCTGATAGCGGGCATCACTCAGCAGCGCCTTGATGACCCGGTGGGTAAGCAGATCGGGGTAGCGACGAATCGGCGAGGTGAAGTGGGTGTACGCGGTGTAGGCGAGACCGAAATGGCCGCTGTTGTCAGGGGAATAGATGGCCTGCTGCATCGACCGCAACAACATGGACTGCAGCAATACGTTGTCGGGTCGTAGCCGCACTGCCGCGGCCAGGGTGGCGTAATCGTGAGGAGTAGGCTGATCACCCCCTCCTAGCGAAAGCCCCACGCTGCGCAGAAACTCGCGCAGCCGTGCAAGCTTCTCGGGGGTTGGCCCCTCGTGCACCCGATAGAGCCCCGCATGCTCGCGGCGCTGTAAGAAATCAGCTGCACACACATTGGCAGCCAGCATGCACTCCTCGATCAGCCGGTGCGCGTCATTACGCACCGACGGTACGATGCGCTCGATCCGCCCAAGCGGATCGCAGACGATCTTGGTCTCAACGGTTTCAAGTTCCAGCGCCCCGCGCCGCGACCGCGCGCCTGCGAACACCCGATAGAGCTCATGCAGTTGCTGCAGATGGGGCAATAGCGCGGCACGATTGGCCGCCACGTTTGTGCGGAGCCCCGCCGCGCCCGACAGTAGCGTCCAGACTTCGTCGTAGGTGAGCCGGGCGGCCGAGTGCATGACAGCTTCATAGAACTGGTAGGCGCGGATACGTCCCTGCAGGTCCACCACCAGATCGCACACCAGCACCAGCCGGTCGACATCAGGGTTCAGCGAACAGAGCCCGTTTGACAGGGCCTCGGGCAGCATCGGAATCACGCGCCGCGGGAAATAGACCGACGTGCAACGCTCTAGCGCATCGGTATCGAGAGCGTCCCCGGGGCGCACATAGTGGGACACATCGGCGATCGCAACCAGCAGGCGAAATCCGGACTCATTCCGTTTCGGGGCGCCAGCGCGACGACGTTTGCCCGACGCAGGACTGGCCGCGGCCGCGGCCGCGACGGTCGCTGCAGCGGCGGCAGCGTGCGATGCATCTTTGCCCACGGCTGCCACCCATGCGTCGGAACCTTCGCCCAGACCGCCGTCCAGAACCGGCATCTCCTGCGCGTCAAACTCAATGGGTTCACAGTAGACGGCATCATCAAAGTCGCGCGCATCCTGTCCGTCGATCGTGACCAGCGGGACATCTCGCAAATCGACACGGCCGCGAATGTCGGCGGGGCGCACGCGCGGGGCAAACCGCGAGGCCTGCTCGACGGCTGGCGGTCGGAACTGATGCGGAACATCGAATTTTCGCACCGCGATTTCGATTTCCATGCCGGGGTCACCGATTTCACCCAGCACCTCAACCACGCGACCGATAGGCGGCGCGCCGTTGGCGGGCGGGCTCACGATTTCAATCGTGACCACCTGGCCGTGTTGCGCCCCCCCCGTGTCAGCAGGCGCAACGATGATGTCGTGCTTGATTCGCTGGTCTTCCGGAATCACGATGTGCACGCCACGCTCGTTGACGAAGCGCCCCACCAGTCGGCGATGCGCGCGCTCGGTCACCTCAACGATGCTGCCTTCGGGTCTGCCTCGCGAGTCGTAGCCCACCCGGCGAACCAACACCCGATCTCCGTGCATCGCCTTTTGCATTTCGCGAGGCGACAGGAAGAGGTCGGGGCCACCGGCGTCGGGCAGAAGAAAGCCGAAACCGTCCCGGTGCCCTTGGACTCGCCCAGCGGTCAGATCGAGCCGGGTTGCGAGCAGCAGCACACCCTTTCGGTTGGGCAGGAGTTGGCCGTCACGCTCCATCGCCGCGAGGCGGCGCAGCAGCGGACCGCTCTGCGCAGCAGTCACGCCCAGGCGCTGCGCAAGGTCCGAGGGCGTGAGCGGCACATCGGCCGCCCTCAAGCACTCAAGAATGGTTTCGCGGGTGGGCGGAGCCCGGTCTGCTTCAGTCACTCGTCAGCGCCTCCGGATGAGTGGGCATGGCTTTGCCCGGCTCAGGTTTGACAATCCATCGATCTTCATTAGAATTCGCGCCTCGATTGCCGCAAGGCTGTCGAAGCCCAGATGGCGGAATTGGTAGACGCACTAGGTTCAGGTCCTAGCGGTGGCAACACTGTGGAGGTTCGAGTCCTCTTCTGGGCACCATTCTAAAGGTCGGCGAAGCCGGCCTTTTTGTTTTATGTGCCCAGAAAGCAAAGCACCTGCGTGCTTTGCGCGATGACTCGAAAGGTCGGGCATGCAAGCCCGGCCGGGCCCGCGGTACGTGGGCGAGTCCGAGACGTTCAGTGACGTTCCGCGAGCAGCCCGAAGCCGCTTAACGCATCTCGAATGCCCGCCCGTCGCAGGGCAAGCCAATACGTTGCCACATTGACCCCAATGAGCGGCCGCCCGAGGCGCGCCTCGATCTGCGCCGTCATGGCACTGACCGGCAGGTTAGTGCCCACATGAACAAAAGCTTCGATCCCCTGCGTATCGGCCAGGCGATCGAAACCCTCCAAAATCTGTGCAGGCGTGAACTGTGCAACCGAAGTCGGTCCCTTCGCCTGAAGACCGTGCGTGGCAAGCACGCGGTATCCGCAGGCGGTGAAGAACTCTGCGATCAGTGCGTCGGCCGGCGGCCAGTAAGGCGTGAGCACGCCTAGCGCCTGCGGATTACCAATGGCTCGCAGACCTTCAAGCACCGCCACCGAAGGGGTGATAAACGGCACCCCGCCGCTTAGCGCCTCGAGACGCTGCCGCTCGGCGTCTGCCCGGGCGCGATCGCCCCGAAAGGAATGGATGGAATGTCCATGCGCCACCGCATGCGGCTCGCACTTCATCACCAAATCGAGCGCCTCCTCGAGCCCACCTCGCTCGGTCTCCAGCGCCTGCCGGTATTCCTTCATGTCGTCATAAGGCCGGGGCGGCAACAGCATGCGGCTAACATGGTTGGTCACCCCTGGCGGACGCATCGACTCCATCTCGGGCTGCACCACAGTGTTGGTGGCCGGCACGATCACGCCAATCTTCGCGCGGGTCGCCAGCGCGTCGAGACTGCCTGGTCCTGTTGCAGCACCGGTCATCGGGCCTACTCCATTTTGAGATTAGCAACCTTGGCTGCCTCAGCCCAGGTTTGCAGATCGGCGCGCAGTGTGGCGGCAAACTCGGCCGGGGTACTGCCAATCGGGTCGACGCCGATCTGCGCAAAGCGGGCACGCGCGCTCTCGCTACTGACCACTTCGCGGGTGAGCGACGCAGCGCGATCGACGATTGACTGGGGCGTGCCAGCCGGCGCCAGAAGACCGTTCCAGGTGATGGTTTTGAAGCCCGCGAGCCCCGACTCAGAAATGGTGGGCACGTTGGGCAACTGGGACACTCGCTGCTCGCTTGAAACGCCAATCAGGCGGATCTGCCCGCCGCTCGCATGCGGCACCAGTTCGGAAAAATTGCCGAAATACATCTGCACGTTGCCAGCAAGAAGGTCCACCACGGCCTGCGACCCGCCCTTATAGCTCACGTGGGCCATTTCGATCCCCGCCTGCTTCACGAACAAGGCCCCCGACAGATGGGAGACGCTGCCCGATCCGCCCGACGCATAGTTGAACTTGCCGGGATTCTTGCGGACGTGGTCGATGAATTCCTGAACATTCGTGGCGGGCACCGAGCGGTGGATACCCAGCACGAAGGGGTTGCTGCCGATATTGCTGATCGGGACAAAATCGCGAATCGGGTCAAAGGCGACCTTATTGATGACCGGCAGAATGGCCAGATTAGCCATCGCACCCACGAGCAGGGTGTAGCCATCAGGCGCCGCCTTCGAGACAAAGTCAATCGCGAGCCCACCGCCCGCACCGACGCGGTTTTCCACCACGAACGGCTGCCCAAGGGCCTGTGTGAAGCGTTCAGCGAGCAGTCGGGCGATGGAGTCGGTGTTGCCTCCCGCTGCGAACGGCACCACCACCTTCACGGCGCGATTGGGCCAGGCCGATTGGGCCCGCAGTGGCAGAACCGATGATGCAACGCCCGCGGCACCCAAAGTGAGCAGAGCGCGACGAATCGAGTGAGCCATCAGAAACCTCCGGTGCCTCCGGCGCGGCGATCAATCGATCGTTGCCGCACGGCGGATGCTGTTGATCATGGACGAGTTCAAGAGGTAGTCGCGAGCCTTCACCGGATCTGCGCAGGTCGATTGAAGCATCCGGATTCGCTGCTCGCGCTCGGCGGGATCCTTGACCTCAAGGTTCTGCTTGTTACGCACCGACAGCGTCTGCACATACTCGACGTTGACCGTATGACGCTGACGATGATAACGATCGAGGAGCGCTTGATCCTCAGCGCCCGAAGCAACCGCCGCCAGCATCTCGCCCAACGCTAGAGCATCGTGAATACCGCTGTTGAGGCCAAACCCGCCAAGCGGATTATTGACGTGCGCGGCATCGCCTGCGAGCAGAACCCGATGCTTGCGCATGGTCACCGCGACCCGCTGGTGAACGCTATAGATGCTTTGGTGCACCACCGGATATTCCACCGACTCATCGTGCCCGGTCAGCCTGCGGATGCAGTGCTGGGCGTAGGGCCCGGCAAGTACAGCCTCGTCAGTCGCATCAGCGCCAACCGGCAAGGTCATACGCCAGAGCCCCGGCGGTCCCTCATCGGGCATCTTAAAAACCGCGCACCACTGCTCCGGATCGCTGATGTAGGCGTTTTCACGAAACCCGTGATGGGCGAAGTCGTGACGCGTACTGATGACGCTGTATCGCTCCGGCCAGGTGTAGCCAGCGAACTCAATATCAGCGCTCTTCCTAACCTGACTGCGGCCACCATCGGCCCCCACCAACCAGTCAGCACGGATCGACACCTGGCCCGTCTCGGTCGCCAGATTCGCTTCGACATGATCGGTGTGCTGCACCATGCTCTCGAACCGATGACCAAAGAGCACCTGCGCGTGGGGATACTGCTTAAGCAAACGGAAGATGATGGGGGTGAGCCGATGCTGCTCGAGGTGCAGACGAAAGGGGTATGGCGTGTCGTTCTTCAGGAGCGACAGATCCCACTCTGCGACCATGCCATGCGCCAGATCCCAGGACTGCCAGCGCGGCACTTTGATCCCCAGTTCGAGCATGGGCGCAGCCACCCCCACCTGCTCCAGCATTTCAATGGTGGGGGGATGAAACGTGCCAGCACGCAAATCATGGGTAAGGCCAGGCTCTGCCTCCACCACGGTGCACCCCACGCCCATTCGCGCGAGTTGCAGCGCCACCAGCAAACCGACCGGGCCTGCGCCGGCAATTAACACCGGCGTTTGAATCGGTTGAACCATGGTCTTTCAGCCCCAGCGCGCCTTCAGGTCGTTCGGGCTCATGTGGTCGTATTCTTCAAACGGCTGGTGAATCCAGGGATTGCTCGGCAGATGCTCGATGTAATAGTCGGGCTCGGCCACCGAGGCACCCTTTCGCCAAAGCACCGCGCTGCGGATTTCCTCAACGTCGGGACGGTTCGCCCGGAGATGCGGGATCACTTCGACCAGCGTCGCGCCGCTATCGACCAGATCATCAACCAGCAACCAGCGCCCCGATGGCATGGGGGCAGCGCTGCTGATGTGGTCGGCGATCAGAAGGCGGCTTTGGGTGGTCCCCGCATTCTCGCGATAGGAGCTGGTGAACAGTACGCCTAGCGGTTTGTCGAACAGTCGCGACATCACGTCACCCACCCGCAGACCGCCTCGGGCGAGACACAGAATGGCGTCAAACGTCCACCCCGACTCCCAGACCTTGAGCGCAAGCTTTTCGATCAGTCGGTTGTATTCGTCCCAGGACACATAGAGGTCTTTCATCAATCGCTCCGAAAGGTCAGGCTAGACAGTAAACGGGTCGCGCAACACGATCGTGTCAAGACGATCGGGGCTGGTGGAAACCATATCGATGGGGGCGCCAGCCACCTCCGACAGTCGGTGCAGATAACGCTGGGCATTGGCGGGCAGGTCGGCCCAGGACCGAACGCCAACCGTCGAGGTTTTCCAACCCGGCAGATCTTCGTAAACCGGTTCGCACTCGGCGAGCGCGTCAGCGCCAGCCGGCAACATGGACAGCAACGTGTCGCCTCGGCGATAGGCGGTGCAAAGCCGTATTGTGTCGAGCCCATCGAGCACATCGAGCTTCATGACCGCCAACCCGCCGATGCCGTTGAGCGCAATCGACCGCTTGAGCGCCGGCGCATCGAACCAGCCGCAGCGGCGGGGCCGCCCGGTGACCGATCCGAATTCCTTGCCTACCTGCGCGAGGTGCCGGCCCACGTCATCGTGCAATTCGGTGGGAAACGGCCCCGAACCAACGCGTGTGGTGTAGGCCTTGACGATACCGAGGACATAGTGGAGCGACGACGGCGCGACGCCCGCGCCTGCTGCCGCAGCACCGGCCACGCAGTTGCTGCTAGTGACATACGGATAGGTGCCGTGGTCGACATCGAGGAGCGCCCCTTGCGCCCCCTCGAACAACAGGCTTTGGCCGCCCGCCATGGCCGTTGCAAGCTCGTCAGACACATCGGTCAGCATGGGCGCAAGCCGCGGCGCAAGCGCGAGCGCCTCATCAGCGACTTGCTCGGCATCGAGCGGCTCAGCGCCCAGGTAGTGCTTGAGCACGAAGTTATGCAGATCAAGCACTTCCGCGACCCGGGTACGGAACCGCTCTGGCGCAAGCAGATCGGCTGCGCGAAGCGCACGCCGGGCCACCTTATCTTCATAAGCGGGACCAATACCGCGCCCGGTGGTACCGATCTTGGCATCGCCGCGTTTGGCCTCGCGTGCCCGATCGAGGGCGACGTGGTAGGGCAGGATGAGCGTGCAGGCGTTACTCACCCGGAGCCGGCTGGATGCGTCGACACCGGCAGCTTCGAGTTCATCGATTTCCTGCAACAGCGCTTGCGGCGACAGCACGACCCCATTGCCGATATAGCAGCGCACCCCAGGCCGCAGCATGCCCGAGGGAATCAGCCTAAGCACCTGCTTACGGCCCCCGATCACCAGGGTATGCCCCGCGTTGTGCCCACCCTGAAACCGAACCACGCCTGCAGCGCGCTCGGTGAGCCAGTCAACCACTTTCCCTTTGCCCTCGTCACCCCACTGGGTGCCGATGATCACGATATTTTTCGCCATATCGGCTCCGTCATGTGGTCCGCGCGAGCGGACTCAGTTGCCAGCTTCCCTGGCGCTGTACGATCTCGCGATCGCAGGAAAACTCTTGTTGCTCTTCTTCATGGCCGGGCAGTACCTGCACGACAACCTCGCCAGCGGCCCTGAGTTCAGCAATCAGCGCTGCAAGCGCCGGATCATCGGACCAGGGCGCGCGGATGGCGGGATCAGGATCGGCGGGTGCGAGCATGCCGGCAAGCTCCCGCAACTCAACCGAAAAACCAGTGGCTGCGCGCGCACGACCAAAGGCTCGCCCCACCCCGTCATAGCGACCGCCACGTGCCACCGCATCGGCGCGACCCGCCACATAGGCCGCAAAACTGACCCCGTTGTGATAGCGATAACCGCGCAGGTCGGCGAGATCGATCGACAGGGTGACCGCCGGAAACCGGCCCCAGGTCGGCGATGCACACAGCCGTTCGAGTTCATCGAGCGCGCGGCGGATGGCCGCAATGTCGGGCAGCGCGCGCCGGGCAGCCTCGATCACACCAAATCCGTGAGCCCCCCCCACCGTGCCATAGAGCGCGGGCAAGGCGAGGATGGCGCGCGCAAACGGCTCGCTCGCGCGCGCACCGAAGCGTTCGGCAAGCGCGGGCTGATCCTTGGAGAGAAGCAGCGCATACAACGACTCGACATCCGAATCGAGCGCCTGCTCGTCATCGGGGAATGCCGCAAGCAACGCGGGCACGATGCCCATGTGGCAGAGATCGATCCGCACAGCGCCCGCATGCGCTTCGCCCAGCGTGCGCACCATCAGTTCGACCACTTCGAGATCGGCCTCGATCCCGGTATGACCAAACAGCTCGGCGCCAATCTGAAGCGGCTCGCGCGAGGCAAAGATCCCCGACGGCCGGGCATGAAGCGCTGACCCCGAATAACAAAGACGGGTGACGCCGGCACGGTTGAGCAGATGCGCATCGATGCGGGCCACTTGCGGCGTCATGTCGGCGCGCACGCCCAGGGTGCGCCCAGAAAGTTGGTCGACCAGTTGAAAGGTTTTCCCGCCAAGTTCGCGCCCGGAGCCTGTGAGGAGCGAATCCAAATGCTCAATCAATGGGGGAATGACGAGTTCATAGCCAAAGCGCCGAAAGAGATCAAGGAGCGCGCGTCGGAGATTTTCAATTCGACGCGCTTCCGACGGCAAGACATCGGCAATGTTTTCAGGCAAGAGCCAGCGGGCCATGGTCACCGGGCCAGGTTGAAGAGGGAGCGGTTGTAAACGGGCAAAACCCGTTATTTTAGTTCAGAAAACCCGATGAGCGCCAAACCAATCGCAGTGGCGATCATTCCCATGAATCGGATCTGACCGTCACGCATGGCCGCCACACGCACAAAGAAGTCTCGCCAACTACCTGGCGCGAGAAGCGGCAGAAGGCCCTCGAGAACCAGGACCAATCCCAGGACCAGAGGCCAGAGATCGGTCATCGCATCAGCGCGCAGGGCGCTGCGGCGTGGAACTGCGAAGGTAGCGGAAGAAGTCGGAGGAGGGGTCTAGCACCAGCACATCGCTGCGCGAACGGAAGGTAGCCCGATACGCCTCGAGGCTACGATAAAAATCGGCGAACTCCGGATTCTGTCCGAAGGCTTCCGCATAGATCGCTGAGGCCCGGGCATCGCCCTCGCCCTTGACGCGCTGCGCATCGCGATAGGCCTCGGCGAGGATGACCTCTCGTTGGCGCTCGGCATCGGCTCGCACCTTGTCCGATTCTGCCGAACCGGTGGCGCGACGCTCGTTAGCTACGCGCTTGCGCTCCGACTGCATACGATCAAACACCCGCACCTGAACCTCAGGAGCGAAATCAACCCGTTTGAGTCCCACATCGATGATGCGCACGCCAATTTGCTGGGAGTCTTCGTCGACCTTTTGGCGGACGGCCTCGGTGATCTTGTCGCGCTCGCCTGAAATGATGTCGGAGACGGTCCGCTTGGCGATTTCGTTATTCAGCGCATCACGCAGGCTTCGCGAAATACGGTCAGCCGCAACGCCTTGGCTTCCCTGCACGGAGCGGATAAAACTCTTTGGTTCAACGATCTGCCACTTGATGAAGGTATCAATCTGCAGATTGAGTTTTTCCGAGGTGATGAAGCGGTCGACTTCGGCGGTGTCGAGCGTGAGGATGCGCTTGTCGAAATAGACCACGTTCTGGAAGGGCGGGGGCCACTTGAAGTGCAGGCCCGACTTGTCAATGACGTGGCGGATCTCGCCCAGCGAATAGACGACGGCGTACTGCCGCTGGTCAACGACGAACACCGCGGACAGCAGCACGGCGAGCAGTACGGCGGCAGCCAGAAGAGCGGGAATGATTCGATGCATGGTGAAAGCTCCCGGTTCAGCGCGAATCGCGGTCGCGGCCGCGAATACCATCCGAGCGAGGCGACGGCGGCGGAGGAGCACTGACCGGTGCGGACGAGTCATTGCCCCCAGCGGACCGGCCTGAACCCTGGGCTTCGGCGGCCCCGATCTGCTGCATCAAGCGGTCGAGCGGCAAGTAGAGCAGGTTGTTACCCGCCTTGGAATCGATGTAGATCTTGCTGGTGCTGGTGAGCACCTGCTGCATCATTTCGGTGTACATGCGGTCGCGCGTCACCTGCGGAGCCTTGCTGTACTCCGTCAGAACTTGGCGGAAGCGCGAGGCATCGCCCTGCGCGGTAGCGATCAGGCGTTGACGGTAGCCCTCCGCCTCTTCGCCCAGCCGTGCTGCTGCCCCCCCCGCTTTCGGAATGATGTCGTTCGCGTAGGCACGCCCTTCGTTGATCAGACGCTCCCGGTCCTGGGCCGCTTTGTTAGCGTCTTCAAACGCATCCTGAACCTGATCGGGCGGCTGGGCCTGCTGGATGGTGACATCAACCAACGTGATGCCTGAGGTGTAGCGATCGAGGAGCGCCTGTGCACGCTGCCGTGAGTCTTTGGCAACCTGTTCCTTTTCCTCGTAGAGCACCTGGTCGATCGTGCGCCGACCTACCACCTCACGCATGGCAGTTTCGGCCGCCTGTCGCACCGCGTCTTCGGACACGCCGCCAAAATTGTTATTGAAGAGAAAAGCCCGGACATCGCCGATGCGGTACTGGAGCGCGAACTGGATATCAACGATCGACTGATCGTTGGTAAGCATCAGGGATTCACGCAGCGTTTTGTTTCGCACGGTGTTCCGGTAGCCGACCTCAACCTGACGCAGTTGTTGGGCATTCACCAGTTCATGCGCCTCAACCGGCGTCGGCCAGCGCCAGGTAAAGCCTGCGCGCTCTTCCAGATGACGGAACTCACCGAACCGCATGATCGCGGCCTGATTACCCTCGGGAACGATGTAAAAGCCACTGCCCAGCCAGAGCACGACCCCGGTCAACGCAATGGCAAGCAGCCCAACGCCCGCGCCGCGCCCAGAACCCGACGGCGACGGTGAGCCGTCCCCCGGAGGTGGCGCGCCGCCGCCTGCCTTGCGGAACAGGCCGTTAATCCGGCGATTAAAGTCGCGCCAGAGTTCGTCGAGATCGGGGGGGCCATTACCACGTTGCGGCGGCGGCTTCTGATCGCCGCCGCTGCCGCGGCCCCAGCCGGAATCGTTGAGCGAAAAAATTCGAAAAAACTTGGGCATGATCAATGGAAGGGGTTTTCCGTAGCCGATTGTCGGCCGGCGGCCCGGTCGAGCCAGGACTGATGGTGCGTCATGATGAGTTGCCGAAGATCGGACAATCCGGCGCCCGTCAGCGCGCTTACCGCAACCTCGGGGATGCTACCACAGGGGTGGGGCGACGCACCTGGGGCACGTCCGCTTGCATCAATCTTGTTGTAGACGAGCAGTTGCGGCACGTTGTCTGCACCAATTTCGCGCAACACCCGATCCACCGCTTCAATCTGTTCATCACGGTCGGGCGCAGAGGAATCAACCACATGAAGCAGCAGATCCGCGTCGGCGGTTTCCTCTAGGGTGGCCGTGAAAGCCTCCACCAGCTGGTGCGGCAGATTGCGGACAAATCCCACGGTGTCGGAAATGACAAGATGGACACCGGGGGCCCACTGCAGCCGACGGGTCAAGGTGTCGAGGGTCGCAAACAGCTGGTCTGCGGCGAGTGTCTGAGCACCCGTCAGCGCGTTGAACAGCGTGGACTTGCCGGCGTTGGTATAGCCCACGAGCGAAATCGAGAACGCCGGTCGACGATCGCGCGCGCGCTTTCGTGTGCGACGCTGACGGCGCAATTGCTCGAGCTGTTCGCGCAACCGCCTCACCCGCACGCCGAGCATGCGCCGGTCGAGTTCGAGCTGGGTTTCACCCGGGCCGCCGCGAACACCAATGCCGCCGCGCTGTCTCTCCAGGTGCGTCCAACCCCGGACCAGGCGGGCCGACAGATGCTCGAGCCGCGCGAGTTCAACCTGGAGTTTGCCTTCGTGACTCCGCGCCCGGCGCGCGAAAATATCGAGGATCAGCTCGGTGCGATCGAGCACCGGGCAGTCCCACAGCCGGCTGAGGTTTCGCTGCTGAACGGGCGAGAGCTCCTGATTGAAGATCGCAACGTTTACGCCCAACTCTTTCACGAGCGCCCCGATCTCTTCAGCCTTGCCTGCGCCCACGAAAAGTCCGGCATCCGCGCGATCACGCCTGGCCTGTATGCGTTCAATCACGTCAAACCCTGCCGACACCGCGAGCGCGGTCAGCTCCTCGAACGCACCGGCGTCTGGCCGCTCGCGCCCGAGCGCGACCGATACCAGCAGGCAGCGCACCGCCTCAGGAGAGGTCGAACTCAGTTTTCGGCGCTCTCGTGCGAATAATTGACCGCACGCCCTGGCACCACGGTGGAGATCGCGTGTTTGTAGACCATCTGGGTGACGGTGTTCCGCAGAAGCACGACGTATTGATCGAACGACTCGATCTGCCCCTGCAGCTTGATGCCGTTCACCAGATAAATGGAAACCGGTACATGCTCCTTACGGAGCAGATTGAGGAACGGGTCTTGTAGTTGTTGCCCTTTGTTGCTCATGATGGCTTGGCCTGTAGTTGTAGTAAGACGGAGGAAAGACTTGCCGAAATGTAGCCGAAAAAGCGTCGCCGCGCCCCGCTGCCCCCGAGCCCGACCCAGCGGTGCGATTCCCGGCACCTGGCATCCGGGATAGAGCGTGCGAAAAGCCCCTGATCAGCCCCGCTGTGCGTAGGGATTCGCGCCGGTCCGGAACTCGATCCGGAGTGGGGTGCCCTGAAGGCTGAAGGCGGACCGAAAGGTGGATTCGAGGTAGCGCCGGTAAGTGTCGGGAATGCGGTCTAGCGACGTGCCATGAATGACCACGATAGGCGGGTTTTGCCCGCCTTGATGCGCATAGCGAAGCTTGGGGCGAATCGGGCCGCGACGCGGCGGTGCCTGCTGCTCGACTGCATCGCGCAGCACCCGGGTGAGGCGCGGCGTGGACAACCTCGCGTAAGCCGCAGCGTGCGCGGCATCGACTGAGCGCATGACTGCCCCGACCCCGGCGCCCTTGAGCGCGGAGATGAAATGCAGTTTCGCAAAGCTCAGAAAATGCATTCGCCGATCGAGTTCGACCTTGAGTCGGTCGCGCTGCGCGGGCGAAGCCGCATCCCATTTGTTGACCGCGATCACGAGCGCCCTGCCCGCCTCGAGCACATACCCCGCAATCACAGAGTCCTGATCCGACACGGGGTCCGTGGCATCGAGCAGCAGAATGCAGACGTTGGCGTCTTCGATGGCCTGAAGCGTCTTTACAGCCGAGAATTTCTCGACCATGTCGTCCACCTTCCCCCGACGCCGCAGCCCTGCGGTATCGACCAGGGTGTAGGGCCGCCCGCCGCGCTCGAAATCGATCGCCACGGCATCGCGCGTGGTACCGGGCTGATCGAAGGCGATCAGTCGCTCCTCGCCCAACAGGGTATTGATCAGGGTTGACTTGCCGACATTCGGCCGCCCGACCACCGCGACTCGAACGGTGTGAACCCTCTCGGGTTCAGTGGCCTCTGGGTCGGTCTCGCTATCGACATCGGGATCAGCGTCGAAATCGCTCTCCCCCATGTCGCCGGTATCGGCGGGTTCGGTCTGTGGGGTGTCGCGGGCAGCAACCGCGGCATCGAACGACGCAAGCGCTTCATCGACCAGATCCGAAATACCGTCACCATGCGAGGCCGATACCGCCAGCGGTGTTCCTAGCCCCAACTCGTGGAATTCGGCAGCGACGATTTCGCGACGCATGCCCTCAGTCTTGTTGACAGCTACCAGCACGTTCTGGGCGGTGCGCCGCAACTCGACGCCAATCTGCAGGTCATGCGGCGTCAGGCCCTCACGTCCATCGACCAGAAAAATCACACCGTCGGCCTCAAGGACCGCTTGGCGAGTCTGACGCGCCATCTCGACCGCGATCCCTTCGCGAGCGACCGGCTCGAAGCCGCCGCTGTCGATCACGATGAATTCGCGCTCGCTGACCCGTCCGCGGCCGTATTGCCGATCACGCGTCAGCCCCGGCACATCGGCCACCAGGGCCGTACGCGAACGCGTGAACCGGTTAAATAAGGTGGACTTGCCTACGTTGGGCCGGCCGACGAGGGCGATAACGGGAAGCCGTGCCACGGTTACTCGAAGGCGAGCGCGTGAAGCGCGCCGCCCATGGTCTGCACCAGTGCGATGGAATCGAAGCGGATCGCGGCGCCCGACAGTGGCCGACTGAGGTCGATTCGCGCGAGCAGTGCGCCGTCATCGCGGCGAAGCAGGTGGACCACGCCCTGGCTGTCACTCACCAGCACATGCGCAGGCGCGAGCAACGGGGCCGACAATCCGCGGCCAGCGAGCTTTTCCTGTCGCCAGATGCTGGAACCGCTCCGCGAGAAAAGATGGACATGCCCCTTTTCATCGCATACAGCAAGCCCTCGTTCGTCGACAGCCACGCCGGCCGCGCTCGCCAGGTCGCGCGACCAGAGCGTTCTGCCCGTTCCGACATCGAGGCAGGCAACCCGCCCCTGGAAAGCCGCCGCACAGAGGTCGTTGCCGGCGAGAGCCGGCACGCCCGCCACATCGGCGATCCGTTCGATTTCGTTGGACCCCCGAGGAACGGAGACCGCAGCCTCCCAGCGCTGCGCGCCCGAATCAGTAGCCACGGCCAGCATTCGCCCGCCCGGCAAACCGACATAAACCTGCGCGGCGTCGATCGCGATACCGCCAGTCTGGCGAAGTACCAACGACGGCGCCTGTCGCTGAAAGCTCCAGCGGCGCCCGCCGTTGCCGGCATCGAACGCGGTGACGCGGTTGTCGCTGCCGCGCACGACAACGATACCGTGGCCGACTGCCGGAACGGTAACGACTTCCGCCCCCACCGCAGCCGCCCAGCGCTGTTTGCCATCGGGGCCCAACGCAATCAAGAAGCCATCGCGCGTGGCAACCACACCGATTTGCCCATCGGTTCCGATGCCGCCGACCAATGCCCGGCCGACATCAACCCGCCAGTCGGCGCTGCCCGTTTTGGGGTCGAGCACCGCCACCGAACCCGCGGCCGTAGCCACCCACGCCTTGCCGCCGGCACGCGCTGGTTGAAAGCCAGGGGCGCCCGCAAACGACGCATCCCAGGCCTGACGAATCGACCCGCCGCCCTCAACCGGCGGTAGATCGGGGATTTTTGCCCGGCCCGACGAAAAGATCGCAAAGCCTCCACAACCTGACAGCGGCGCGGCCGCGAACATCGCGGCGGTCAGCAGCGAACGCCGCCCGATTACCGAGGGTAGCTGGGCAACAACATTGGCCGGGTGGCGTGCTTGCATGGGCATCCCCTTAACCCTCCGCCGGTCCAAGCGCATCAAGCTTCAGCTGCACCAGTCCGCGCATTGGACTGGACGGACCCAGCCGATCGAGCGCCTGGCGGTAGGCCGCACGCGCCTCGGCAGGCTTATCCTGCGCGACAAGCAGATCACCGCGACGATCGTCATAGAGCGCCTGATAGCGATCGGGTGCTTTGGCAGAAAGCAGAGACAGGGCCTGGTCATAGGCCTTGTCGTCGATCATGAGACCGGCTAGCCGCACCCTTGCGACATGACGGAACTCTTCGTCTTTCGCGTGATCAATCGCCCATTGAAGCGGCACCCTAGCCGATTTGGTGTCGCCGGCCTCGACATAGGCGCGAGCGGCGAGCAGCGCAGCCATCTGGCCGTAGGCAGTGGACGAGTAACGCTCAAACAGCGTGCCCGCCGTTTCGCGGACCTTGGCCACGTCCTTGGCTGCAACCGCTTTCCTGAGCCCGTCCCAGGCGAGCGAAGCCTCTGCTGCCTGCTGCTGCTGATACCAGCCCCAGCCGCGCCAGCCCGCCACGGCAAGCAGCACCACGGTGAGCGCGGTCATCAGCACATTGCCGTACTTCTTCCAGAAGGCCTTGAGGCTGTCGAGCTGTTCCTGTTCTTCGAGGTCATACGCCATCAGTGAAACTTCCTGCACTCAGTGAATCTGTCGATCATCAGGATTGTCCTGACGATCGGGTTCGTCAAAATCGAAGTCGTCATCGGCATCGGTCAGCAGCGCATCAATCACGCTGTCGGGAAGCGTTTCCAGCGGAACCGACTGCTGACGCCCCGAGCCGGTGGCCGCACCCTCGTCACGCAGCCACTTGAGCCCGGCCTCGCCCCGAGCGAGTTCATCGGGACCCAGCACCACCGCGAATTGTGCGCCACTCGCGTCGGCACGCCGGAATTGCGACTTGAAGCTGCCACCGCCGGCGTGCATCAGGACATCGATGCCGGCATCGCGCAGCCGCTCGGCGGTGTGCAGTGCAGCGGCAAGGGTTTCCTCGCCCGAGTGGACAACATAGATGTCGCATTGCCCCGTCTCGGTCTCTACCGATTGTTCGCGCATGAGTTCGAGGATGCGCTCGACCCCCAGCGCAAAACCGATGCCCGGCGCGGGCTTCCCCCCCAGCATACCGACCAACGGATCGTAGCGCCCGCCACCACACACGGTGAGCAGACTGCCGCCGATGGGGGCCACCCACTCGAACACCGTGAGGTTGTAGTAGTCGAGCCCACGCACCAGTCGTGGGTTCACGCGGTGGGGGATATTCTGCGAATCGAGCAGACGCCGTAGGTTGTCGAAATGCTGGCGCGAGGCCTCACCCAGGTGATCCATCAGCTTGGGCGCAGCTTCGATCAAACCCTGCATCGCCGGGTTTTTTGAATCAAGGATGCGTAGCGGGTTTGCATGCAGACGGCGCCGCGCATCGTCGTCAAGCAGATCGTGGTGAGCTTCAAGGTGGGCGATCAGCGCATCACGATGCGCGCGTCGCTCTTCGGGCTGCCCCAGCGAATTAAGTTCCAGAGAGATGCCCACCAGATCGAGATCGTCCCAGAGCCGCTGGCAGAGCAAAATCATTTCAGCATCAGCATCGGGCCCTGGCAGACCAAGTGCTTCTGCACCCACCTGATGAAACTGGCGGTAGCGCCCCTTCTGTGGACGTTCGTGCCGGAACATGGGTCCGGTGTACCACATGCGCTGCGGTCCCTCGTGAAGCAGATTGTGCTGAATGACTGCACGGACCACCCCGGCGGTGTTCTCAGGGCGCAGAGTGAGCGAATCACCATTGAGTGAATCAACGAAGGAATACATTTCCTTCTCGACGATATCGGTCATCTCGCCAATACCGCGAACAAACAGGCGGGTCGGCTCGACGATGGGCGTACGGATTCGCCGATAGCCATAGGAGCGCATGCTCGAGGCTACCGATTCCTCAAACCGACGCCACAAGGGCTCATCGGCGGGCAGCACATCGTTCATGCCCTTGACCGCCTGCAGTCTGTCGCTCAAACCCTGCTCCTCTGAAAATCACGTGAACTGCCTGGCACGGCAGACACTGTTGATCTGTGCTGACCCCGCCCCAATGCGGGCGTCACGCGTGTTCCACGTGTTGCGCGGCACCGTAGCGGCGCTGCACATAGTTTTCAACGATCGCCTGAAATTCCTCGGCGATTCGCTCGCCCTTCAGCGTGACAGTGCGCTCGCCGTCAACGAACACCGGTGCCACCGGCGCCTCGTCCGCCCCAGGCAGCGAAATGCCGATATCGGCGTGCCGGCTTTCGCCGGGCCCGTTCACCACGCAACCCATAACCGCCACCTGCATGGATTCAACCCCGGGATAGCGACTGCGCCAGATGGGCATTTGTTCACGCAAAAAACTCTGGATGCTGGAGGCAAGCTCCTGGAAAAACGTGCTGCTGGTGCGGCCGCACCCGGGGCAGGCCACCACCAGGGGCGCAAACGCGCGCAATCCCATGGTCTGAAGAATTTCCTGAGCGACCACCACCTCGCGCGTGCGATCACCACCTGGCTCGGGCGTAAGCGACACGCGGATGGTGTCGCCGATTCCCTCCTGAAGCAGCACCCCGATGCCGGCGGTGGAGGCAACGATGCCCTTGCTGCCCATCCCGGCCTCAGTGAGGCCCAGATGAAGCGGATAGTCGCAGCGCGCAGCGAGCGATCGGTACACCGCCACCAGATCCTGAACATTGGAGACCTTGGCAGACAGTGTGATGGCGTTTCCCGGGAGCCCGAGCGATTCGGCCCGTGCAGCGCTCTCCAGCGCCGAGGTGACCAGCGCCTCGCGCATGACACTCTGCGCGTCCCAGGGATTGGACCGCGCAGCGTTGGTATCCATCAGTCTTGCCAGCAGATCCTGATCGAGGCTGCCCCAATTAACACCGATCCGCACCGGCTTCTCATGGCGGCACGCCACCTCGATCATCTGCGCGAAATTGTCATCGCGACGCCGGCCTGCCCCGACATTACCCGGGTTGATGCGGTATTTGGAGAGCGCCTGCGCGCAACCCGGAACCTGCTGGAGCAGCTTGTGCCCGTTATAGTGGAAGTCACCCACCAGCGGCACATGGACTCCCATCCGGTCGAGCTGATCGCGGATGGCGGGCACCGCCTCAGCGGCGGCTGGCGTGTTGACCGTGATGCGGACCAGCTCGGACCCGGCCCTGGCCAGATCTTTGACCTGGATGGCGGTTGCGATGGCATCAGCGGTATCGGTGTTGGTCATTGACTGAACAACAACCGGTGCGCCGCCACCCATCACCACCGAATGATCTTGCCAGCGAACGGTCATGGCACGCGCCTGCCGACGCTTGAGTGGCCCGACCGACATGGGAGCATCGTTCATCATCGCCTCACTCGATCCGGAACCGTGCAATGCCCTGCCGCATGTGCGGGGCGAGGTCGATCGGTACCCCTCGCCAGGTCACCGCAACGCCACCGGCGTTGCCTATGGTGAGCGACAAGGGTAACTCGCCGCTCAACTCGCGAACAGTGCCGGGTGGCTGGGTGCCCGTGATCAGGACCGCGCCCGACGCATCCCTCACCTCGATCCATGAATCGGCCGGGAAACGCATGACCAGGGGATTGAGCGGCACCCCGGCGCCACCTGCAGCGCCCGTGGCTCCCGAAGGGCGCGGCACAACAACCGACGCGGGCCAAGGCGGCGGAGCGGCAGGGGTCGCGCTCTGCGCGGCCACCGAAGCAGGGGGCGCGGCGACGCTGGGTGCAGGCGAAACGGGCTGTGGATTGCCGACCTGCTGACCGGCCGCCTGCCCTGATGGCGCGGGCGCGTTCGGCGCTGGCGCAGTTGATGGCGCCACCGCGGCGGTTGCGGGCCCCGCAGCGATAGCGGTGGACGTGCTCGCGGGCGCTCCTGGCAACGTGACAAGCGAATTTACAGAGCCAGCGATCGCGCCGCCGGTGAGCGCGCTGACACCTGCGGCGGGGCGCGTCGCGGGTTGGGCTCCCGACCCGCCGACCTGCGGCGACGCGTCGGATCGCGCTGCGCTCGCCGCGGGGCTTACCACCGCGCCTGCATCGGTGGGCTGCGACGGACGCTCGCCCGACGAGCCTGACGGCGGGGCCTCGGAGGCCGGCGCCTTGAGGTTGCGGTTTAGGAGAGTTGCGCCGCCGCCATAGAAAAACGCCAACGCAATCACCCCCCCCACCAGCAGAAGCATCCACACCCATCGGCTACCTGAACCGTTGCCACCAAAACCGAGCGCACCTTCTCGCGGCATCGGCCGATTCAGCTCCGAATCGGGCTTGAGCACATCAGTACCGGGCAACTCGGATTCGATTGCCTCGAGGAGCGGCGCCACCTCAACCTCAAGCAGCCGGCCATAGGAACGGAGGCTGGAACGGATGAAGGTACGGCCCGGAAGCGACGCCCAGTCGCCAGTTTCGAGCGCAGCGATCTGTCGGGGCGCGAGCCGCAGTCGCGACGACACCAGGGAAGCACTGAAACCCCTGGCATCACGCAGCTTGACCAGTTCGGCAAGCGAGGAGATGGCGACAACAGACCCGGCTGCTGCGCCGCCCTCCTCCGGCCTCGGCGCGGTGGCCCCAGCGAGATTGTCTGAGCTCATTGCGCCTCCGTAAGCGGAATGACGCGGCGACGAATCCGCTCGTTTACGCCAGTGCGGTCACGGACTTCGCCGGCCAACTGCCCGCATGCAGCATCAATATCGTCGCCCCGGGTGCGCCGAATCGTGGTGACCCGCCCGCCATCGGAGAGTCGCTGCGCGAAACGCCGCACGCGCTCCGCAGGCGACTTGCGCAAGCCCGAGCCCGTGAACGGGTTGAACGGAATGAGATTGAATTTGCACGGCACCCGCCGCACGCGCTCCAGAAGCTGCTCTGCGTGCTCGTCGGAGTCATTCACGCCATCAAGCATCACGTATTCGAACGTGATGAAATCACGCGGCGCGCGATCGAGGTATCGCAGGCAACTGTCCAGCAGTTCGTCGATGGGGTATTTTCGATTGATGGGTACCAGCTGGTCGCGCAGGCTGTCATTGGGCGCATGCAGCGACACAGCGAGCGCCACCGGACAGTCGAGACGCAGGCGATCGATCATGGGTACCACGCCCGAGGTGGACACCGTGACCCGCCGCCGCGACAGCCCATAAGCGTGGTCGTCGAGCATGATCCGTAGCGCCGCCAGCGTAGCTTCATAGTTCTGAAGCGGCTCGCCCATGCCCATGAACACGACGTTGCTGATCAGCCGCGAGCGCGGCTCGACTGCATCAGCGTCGTCGTCGTCGAGGTCATCGGAGGCGAAGGGAACTCGCCCACGCACACCGTCACGCTCGAGCGCCCGGAGGGCAAGCCAGAGCTGGCCCACGATTTCGTGGGACGACAGATTTCGCGAGAACCCCTGATGCCCGGTGGAGCAGAATCGGCAATGCACGGCGCAGCCCGCCTGCGTGGACACGCAGAGCGTGCCGCGAGAGGTTTCTGGGATAAAAACCGTTTCGATCGCGTTACCGCCGCCCACATCGAGCAGCCATTTGCGCGTGCCATCGGCCGACACATGATCACGCAGCACCGGCGGCGTGAGCACCTGAGCGCGCTCCGACAAGAGCTCGCGAAAATCGCGAGCAAGGTCGGTCATTTGAGAGAAATCGGATTGGCCGCGCTGGTGAACCCAGCGCAGCAGCTGCTTCGCTCGAAAGGGCTTTTGACCCCACTGCCCGCAGACGGCGGTCAGCGCATCCGGAGACAGGCCCAGGACTTCGACCCGCGACTGCATGACGGCCCCCTCATCGTCCCGGGACGACCGCGCAGGCGGCCCGGGCAAGACGATGCGAACCGACCTGGATCATGACCTCAGCGCGCGTGAATATCGAGGCCGGGAAAGAAGAAAGCGACCTCGTTCCGGGCGGTTTCTTCGCCATCCGAGCCATGCACTGCATTGGCATCGATGCTGTCGGCGAAATCGGCGCGAATGGTGCCCGCTGCCGCTTTCTTGGGATCGGTTGCGCCCATCAGGTCGCGGTTGCGGGCAATGGCGCCCTCACCTTCCAGCACCTGGATCATGACCGGGCCAGACACCATGAAATCGACCAGATCTTTGAAAAACGGGCGCTGCCGATGAACGCCGTAGAAGGCTTCGGCTTGGGCCCGCGACAACTGCGTCATCCGCGCGGCAATCACTTTAAGGCCAGCGTTTTCGAACCGGCTGTAGATCTGGCCAATCACGTTTTTCGCGACGGCATCGGGTTTGATGATCGAAAGAGTGCGCTCAACCGCCATGGTGGCTCCAGGAATTCTTTTAAATGAACAACTTGCGATGCATTGTTGCGACAAGTTAAACACTTTCGCTTGCAATTCGCAGAACCGGAGATACTATCACAGGCACGTCTATCCTCCAGGGCAAAGCGGGGCGAAGAGCCCGGCATTCCAGCCCTGCAAGGTGAACGCTGCGTGATTACCCTGCCCGCCCTGCGGCTTCCCTTGAAAACCGGGCAAGCGTTGCGCACATAATCATTGTCTTCATTCGGAGGTCTCTGCCATGCAATACGGTGACAACACGTTCGGAAGCAGTCCGTCGGTTCTGGTCGACGTTGCCGCCCGTAACCGGGTCCTGCGCAACACCTATGCGCTGCTCGCGCTGTCCATGATCCCAACCGTCCTCGGCGCCTGGATCGGCGTACGAACCGGCTTCAGCTTTTTCGCGGGTAGCCCCTTCATCGGCCTGCTCGTCTTTTTCGCGGTCGCCTTTGGCTTCTTCTTTGCGATCGAGCGCTTTAAGAACAGTGGCATTGGTGTTCTGCTGCTCCTCGGCTTCACCTTCTTCATGGGCCTCATGCTGTCGCGCCTCATCGGGCACGTGTTGGGCATGGCCAACGGAGCCCAGCTCATCATGACAGCGTTCGGCGGCACCGCTGCCATCTTCGGCGTCATGGCAACGGTTGCCACGGTCTCCAAACGCGACTTCAGCGGCCTCGGCAAGTGGCTGTTTGTGGGTTTTCTGGTCATTTTGGTGGCAGGCATTGCCAACATCTGGCTGCAGATGCCGGCACTGATGCTCACCATTTCCGCCCTGGCGGTGTTGATCTTCTCTGCGTTTATCCTGGTTGACCTGCAGCGCGTGGTCACCGGCGGCGAAACCAATTACGTCACGGCAACGCTTTCGATCTACCTGAGCGTCTACAACGTGTTCAGCAACCTGCTCGCTATTCTGGGCATCGTGGGTGGCGATCGCGACTGACCGTCGCCTGCAAACCGGCATTGCGCTCCGCGCGGAGCGCAGCCAGAAAGGCCACGTTCACGCGTGGCCTTTTTTAATTTCGGGCTCAGGCGCGGTCAAAGACCGCGATCGATTCCACGTGTGACGTGTGGGGAAACATGTTCACCGCACCCGCGGCCGACAACCGGTAGCCCCCCAGATTCACCAAAACGCCGGCGTCACGTGCCAGGGTGGCGGGGTTACAGGACACGTAGACGATGCGCTTGGGCCGGTGGCGGGTGTCCTCCACCGTCTGCGCGGCGATCGCTTTGCACACCTCGAGCGCCCCCTCTCGCGGCGGGTCAATCAGCACACGATCGAAATCCCCGAGTGCGCGCCAGCGCTCTGGATCCATATCGAATAGATTTCGGGCTACAAACCGTGTGCGATCGGCAAGCCCGTTTAGCGCAGCATTGTCGGCAGCACGGGCCACCAGCGTTGGGCTTCCTTCCACCCCCAGCACCGTCGCCGCCCGCCGCGCAAGCGGAAGGCTGAAATTGCCCAGGCCACAGAAAAGATCGGCAACATGGTCGCTTGGCGCCGGTGCAAGCAGCGCCAGCGCACGCCGCACCAGCACTTCGTTGATCGCGTGATTGACCTGGGTGAAGTCGGTGGGCCGGTACGGCATGACAACGTTGAATTCGGGGAGCGGATAGGCGAGCGATGAACCGCCATCGCCACCCCGATCATCGCAAAGCAGTTCGATGGAATCGGGTCCGGCGGGTTGCAGCCACAGCTCAACCGCTTCAGCCGCCGCAAACTGCCGTAGCCGCACTCGATCATCTTCGGTGAGCGCCTGCAGCACCCTGAGCACGAGCGCAATGCATGGCCGCGATCCTGCGGTGTCACCGACTGCCACCTCGATCTGGGGCAGCCGGTCACGCAGGCTGAGCTCCGACACCAGTTGGCGCAAGGGCAGCAGCAGTTCAGCCACCCGCGGGTGCAGCACATGGCACTCGCGCATATCGGCGACGTAGCTCGAGCCGCGTTCGTGAAATCCGACCAGGACCCCGCCCTTTTTCGGGACATGGCGAACCGACAGGCGCGCCCGATAGCGATAGCCCCACGTCGGCCCGGCGATCGGACGGAGCATGGTGTCGGGCGAGACATTACCGAGATGGTGAAGTTGATCTTCTAACGCACGCTGCTTCACCGCGATCTGGGCAAGCGGATCGAGATGCTGCATCGAACAGCCGCCACACACGCCAAAGTGCGCACAGCGCGGCCGCACTCGCTGACTGGTCTCGCGGAGCACGGCAACCGTGTCGGCCGTGTCGAACCTGGGCTTACGCCGCTTGAGCGCTGCGCGAACACGCTCGCCCGGAAGTCCGCCCGACACGAACACCACCTTACCGTCAGCGTGCGCCACGCCTTGCGCTTCCAGATCGAGCGACTCGATTTCGAGATCGATCAGTACCGGATCGGCCGCGCGGGCGTCCCGCCTCATTGCGGCCACGCCGCGAGAAATTGCCGCCAGTGCTCGTGCTCGGGGGCAAGCCCAGCTAACGCCCCACGGGTGAGCGCAATTTCCTCCTGGTAACGCTCCGGTGACCAGTGCCCCCGCAGCAACTGAAACCGACAGTACAGCAGCCAGGTATTGGCGACATCGGTTTCGCAATAGTTGCGGATCTCGGCGATGTGTCCCGCCTGCCACGCCGGCCAGACCTGCGACCCATCCATGCCCAGCTTGCCGGGGAAGCCGCACAGGCGAGCCAATTCGTCGAGCGGGGCACTTGCGCGCCCGTTGTAGAGGGCAAGCAGATCCATGAGATCGAGATGGCGGCTGTGATAGCGGCTGAGATAGTTGTTGTACTTGAAGTCGCGGTCGTCGTCACCCTGATCCCAGTAGCGGGAAGCTTGAACCTGGTTGACGAGCGCCCGGTAGTGAAGCACCTGCAGATCAAAGCCGCCGCCGTTCCAGGAGACGAGTTGGGGCGTATGCCGATCAATCAGTCGGAAAAACTGTTGAATCTGTCGGGCTTCGCTCTCGTCGGACTGGCCCAGGCAACGTACCTGAACTCCGCGTTCATCGCGCAGCAGACAGCCGATCGCCACCACCCGATGCAGATGCAGAGGCAGAAAGTCGCTTCCGCCAGTACGCTCACGGCGACGCGCGAAAGCCTGCTCCGCAACTTCGGCATCGGGGAGTGCCGCGTCGAAACCCCAGGCAGCGCGCAACCCGGCGATATCAGGAATGGTTTCGATATCGAAGACGAGAACGGGCGTCATGGGGTTCCGGGCACACGGCCGGAGGGTGTTTACTGCCCGGGACGGGAAGGCAGATATTTGGACGGATCGACCGGACGCCCTTCGCGCCGGATCTCGAACCGCAGCTTGGGGCGGTCGGCGTCGCTGTCGCCGATTTCGGCGATCTTCTGACCACGTGTGACCTGATCGCCTTCGCGAACCACCAGCGACCGGTTGTGCGCGTAGACCGAGAGCAGATCGTTTTCGTGCTTGACGATGATGAGGTTGCCGTAACCCCGTGGCCCCACCCCGCTGAAAATCACTTTGCCCTCGGCCACCGCGTAGACCGGATCACCTGGCTGGCCTTCTATTGCAATGCCCATGTTGCGCGGCTCGGAAAACCCTTCAAGCAAGCGACCCGAGGCCGGCCAGGTGAACCGCTGGGGCTCGGTTGCCGCCGCAGATGGCGCAGCTGAGGCGAGCGGGCCCGTAGCGGTGGCGGCTGCCGCGCCTGCCGGCGCGGCGGCTGTTGGCGGCGATGTCGTGACCGACGACGTGGAGGACGCCGAAGAAGCCGACGTAGCAGGCGCCCCCCCTGCGACCGACGGCCGGGTGGTGGCGGTTGCCGGTGCGTCTGCGCGCTGAGCGGCGCCACTCGCGTCCGAACGAACCAGCGGCGGGACAGTATCCCCTGCAGGATCGAGCGCCCCGGCGGGGCGAACTGGCTCGAGCGGCGTGACCTTGACCGGCGAGGCCTGCGCAGCCGGCGCGCGCGAGGCGGCGCCAGGCTGGCCGGACGGGGGTGAAGCAGTACCCTGCGCACCGGCCCGGCTGGCGGACGCCGCAGGAGTGGATGCAGCGGGAGCGGGCCGCGCCGGCGTGGTCGCAGCAGGCCGCGGTGCGCTGGCGGTAGTCGAGCCCGATCCAGACTGCGGCGCCGACGATCGATTTTCGACTGGAGCGGGCCGGGGCGCCGTGCAGCCGGCGAGCAGCGCTGCGAGCGCCAACGCGGCAAGCCGGGCCATGGCAGGCAGTGGCCTCGAGCGTACTCGCCCGGCGGTGCGGGTTTTCAAATCCGTGGTGTAAGGCGTCATGGGGTGCGTTGGCGACACTGGCTTGCGCGAGGAGCTGGCGATGATAGGCGCGGAACGAAGCTTACGCCGTGCCGTCCCGCAAAGGCACAAATCGTACCGCATCAAGCACGGTCAGTTGCCACCGATCGGATCCGCTTCGTTCAACCAGGTGGAGCGCCTGCCCTTTTCCTCCCGACACTGGCGCAATCAGGCGCCCTCCGATCTGCATCTGCTGAAGCCAGGCCTCGGGAATGCTCTCGCCCGCGGCGGCGGCGATCACCAGATCATAAGGTGCGGCCTGGGGTACGCCCAGCTGGCCGTCACCAAAGACGAGGCGCAGGTTGGCAATACGCAGGCTGCGAAGGTTAGTTCGGGCCTGCTCATGCAAACCCCGAATGCGTTCGATGGATACCACTTCGCCAAACAGGCGGGCGAGCACGGCCGCCTGATAACCGCAGCCCGTTCCAATTTCCAGCACACGCGCGGCCGACCGGGCCGTTCCCTCAAGCGGCGCAGCCAATAGCTCGATCATCCGGGCGACGGTAAATGGCCGAGAGATGGTCTGCGCATGGCCGATGGGGAGGGCCACGTCTTCGTAGGCCCGGCTCGACAAAGCCGGTTCGACAAAGCGGTGCCGGGGCACGTTGCGCATGACCTCAAGCACGCCGGAATCGCGTACCCCGGCTCGCCGCAGGCCCTCCACCATGGCAAGCCGAACCGCTTCTGAGACCAACCCAGGTTCAGCTGATTCGGCCGCAGTCGCACGCGAGTCGACCTGCCGCTCTGCGGAATCGGGTTGCGACACCCGGTGCCGGGATCGAGTGGGTGCAGACGGCCGCGGAATGGCCGCCTGATCCATCCAGCGCGCCATTTTGCTCAAGACATTCTCCCGTCAGGCCACGGAGGCGCGGCTGCGAACGGCGAACCGGCTCAGCTTCAAGCCGATGCCAACCATCCGCCCACCCGTTCGAGGCGGCCGTAGCCGGTCAGGTCGACTTCCAGCGGCGTGACCGACACCTCGCCCGACTCGACCGCATGAAAATCGGTGCCAGGGCCTGCGTCACGGGCCGACCCGGGCGGACCGATCCACCAGATCGGCTCATCACGCGGGTTGCGTCCAGGGATGGCCGGTTCGGCAAAGTGACGCTTACCAAGCCTCGTGGTTCGGATGGGTCCGAGTTTGTCTTCGGGCAACGATGGGATATTGACGTTTAGAAGCATGGGCGCGTCGGGCGGCGATTCGACCCAGCGGCGCACGATACGGTCGACGATGCCGCCCGCCGCCTCGAGGTGGGCGAAGCCCTTCTGCACAATCGAAAACGCAATGGCGGGCACCCCCAACTGGAGACCCTCCATGGCTGCGGCGACGGTGCCCGAGTAAATGGTGTCGTCACCCATGTTGGCGCCGTCGTTCAGGCCGCTCAGGACCAGGTCAGGGCGCCACCCCAGCATGCCCGTGATGGCGATGTGAACACAGTCGGTAGGGGTACCATTTACGTACATGAAGCCGCTGGGCGCCGTACGGACTGTGAGCGGTCGATCGAGCGTGAGCGAATTTGAAGCACCGCTTCGGTCCTGGTCTGGTGCAACCACCACCGCCTGACCATAACGTGAGGCCACCTTCGCGAGCATCGCGATTCCCGGCGACAGATAACCGTCGTCATTGCTGATCAAAATTTTCATCATTCGATTCTATCCAAACCGCCTGAATAGCCTGGATTGACCCCTGTCGGTCGCATGTTCATACTGCGCCGGCCACTTTATGCACTCTCAATATGAGCCAACGCGACTATTACGGATTCGATACGCTGTCCCTGCACGCCGGCGCAGCCCCAGACAGTGACACCGGCGCACGCGCCACGCCCATTTATCTGTCGGCGTCGTTCGTGTTTCGCGACTCCGATCACGCAGCCGCCCTCTTCAATATGGAGCAGGCCGGTCACGTTTATTCGCGGATCAGCAATCCCACCGTGGCGGTGCTCGAGGAGCGGATCGCTGCGCTCGAAGCGGGGGTGGGTGCGATCGCCACGGCCAGTGGTCAGGCGGCGCTGCATCTGGCCATCGCCACCATCGCCGGGGCAGGTTCGCACATCGTCGCCTCAAGCGCCCTTTACGGCGGATCCCACAATCTTCTCCATTACACGCTTGCGCGATTCGGTATAGAAACCACCTTCGTCAATCCGAGGCATCTTGACGAATGGCGCGCAGCGATCCGACCGCAGACACGGCTGCTGTTTGCCGAAACGCTGGGGAACCCCGGTCTAGACGTGCTCGATATTGCCTCCGTCTCGGAGATCGCCCACGCACAGGGCATTCCGCTTCTGGTCGACTCCACGTTCACAACTCCCTGGCTTCTTCGCCCATTCGAGCACGGCGCCGACCTGCTGTTTCACTCGGCCACCAAGTTTCTCTGCGGCCACGGCACAGTGATTGGCGGACTGCTAGTGGATTCAGGCCGATTCGACTGGGACGCGTCAGGACGGTTTCCTGAACTCACCGCACCGTACGAGGGCTTTCACGGCATGGTGTTCGCCGAAGAATCCACCGTGGCGCCCTTTCTTCTTCGCGCGCGCCGCGAGGGGCTGCGCGATTTCGGCGCCTGCTTGAGCCCAATGAACGCGTTCCAGATCCTGCAGGGGATCGAGACCCTGCCCGTTCGCATGCAGCGCCATGTCTCAAACGCGGTCCGGATCGCCCACTTTCTGGCCGAGCATCCCATGGTGGCGAAAGTGTCCTACCCGGCACTGCCCTCGCACCCCGACCATGCGCTCGCCGCACGGCTGATGCCCCGGGGCTGCGGTGCGGTCTTTAGCTTCGACCTCAAGGGCGATCGCGCAGCCGGACGGCGTTTCGTCGAGGCGCTCAGGCTGTTTTCGCATCTGGCCAATGTGGGCGACGCACGCTCGCTTGTCATTCATCCCGCCTCCACCACCCATTTCCGGATGGATGCCAACGCCCTCTCATTGGCTGGCATCAGCGAAGGAACCCTGCGTTTGTCGATCGGGCTGGAAGACGCCGACGATCTGATCACCGACCTCAAGGCCGCCTTTCGCGCAGCCGAGCGCGGCTGAGGAGGATTCAATCATCATGCAAGTCACGATCGACGGCCTCCAGTCCTACGCCTACACCGGTGGCCGATCAGTGAGCGGGAACCGACCCGCGGTGATGTTCATCCACGGCGCACAGCACGACCACAGCGTCTGGATCCTGCAGTCGCGCTATCTCGCGCACCACGGCTTCGATGTGCTCGCGGTTGACCTGCCAGGTCACGGGCGAAGCGCTGGCGCACCTCTCCCCTCCATTGAACGCATGTCAGACTGGGTCGCTGCAATGGCCCGTGCCTGCGGCATTGGACCGGCGCTGCTCTGCGGGCACAGCATGGGATCCTTGGTGGCGTTGCAGTGTGCAGCCAGTCACCCCGACGTGGCGGCAGGCATTGCGCTGGTGGCTTCGGCCGCCCCCATGAAGGTGTCAGACGCGCTCCTTGAAGCCGCTCGTACCGACGAACCGCGCGCGTTCGACATGATCAACGCCTGGTCGCACGCCACCATTAATGCGCGCCCGGGGTGTCCCGGGCCTGGATTTTCAATCTTCGTCCAGAACCGACGACTGATGGAGCGCCAGACGAAAGGGGTGCTCCTCAACGACTTTTCCGCCTGCAACGCCTATGACCAGGCTTTCGAGGCGGCACGCAAGGTGGCTTGCCCCGCATTGATGGTCCTGGGCGGCCGAGACATGATGACCCCGCCCAAGGCCGCCAAGGCACTTGCCACTGCCCTGACCGATTCAGCCCGCGCACAGCATGTGCCCGCTCCGCAAATCACCGAGGTACCTGGCTGCGGCCATGCACTGATGAGCGAGCGCCCTGACGTGCTACTTGAGGCGCTGCATCGATTCACCCGCTCGCTGCGATTCACGCCCGACGTTCAGCTGGCAAGCGCCTGACCTAAAGGCTGGTCTAGCCTATCCCCCTGCCAGGCAGCTGCCCCGCCCGGCTGCCCGGCCCACCACAGGTCGTCAAACAACGGCCGCAGCGTAAGCGCCTGAGGGGAATTAGCCCAAGCCCAGCGCTCCGACCAGACATCGGACGCACCCACGCGCCTTCCGCCTCCCTCGGCTTGAGTCAGGCCGGGCGTTGATGGATGCCCCGCCAGATGCACCAGCCGAATGACATAACCGAGGCGTTCCAGCATCTCGGCAGCCTGCTCGGCACGCTGAGCGTTGTGCCCAAAGTGCTCGGCGAGACTGCGCGCAGCCAGTGCGATGACTTGCGAATGATCAGCGGGATGCTTACCAGAGACAACCTGGAGCAGCGCCCGCAGCACCGTGACCCCGTCGTCGAACCGACTGCCTGGCGAATCATCAAGCGTGGGCTCATCGAGCGGCGCCGACCAGTGTCGAAGGCTCGCTGCGAGGAGCGCGCCCGCCAGCACCGCCGCCCAGGCGAGAAACAACCAGATCAGAAGCAGCGGTAACGCCGCAAATGCACCGTACACCACCTCGTAAGTGGGCAACTGACGAACGCTCCAGCCGAGGCCGCGCTGCAGCAGCACCAGCAGCACGCCCGACAGCAAGGCGCCCACTAACGCATGAAGCGGAACCACACGTACCGCCGGCAGTAGCAGAAACATGAGCCACAGCCCCGCCGCCCCCAGCAGCCAGGGAAGCGCTGCGAACCAGATCGACTGCACCCAGACCAGCTCGACGCCACGGGTCAGTTCGGCGATGACATGGCTATTCAGAGCCAGCACCGCCGCAAGCGCGATTGGCGCAAGCGTGAGTAGCGCCCAATAAAGCCCGATCCGGTGCGGCAGGGATCGGCGCCTCGCCGTGCTCCAGATCGCATTCATCGTGGTCTCAATCACCCGAAGCGCCGTGACCGCGGTCATAAAGAACAGGATGCCACCCACAACTGAAAGGCGACTCGCCCGCCCCGCGAACTCCTCGAGGTAGCCCATCACGGTCTCGCTGAACGCCTCCGGAAAGAGATTGCGCAGCAGAAAATCTTGAACGCTTTCCTGCAGCCGCTCGAATACCGGTAGCGCAGACAGCACGGACAACGCAATCGATAGCACCGGCACGGCCGCAAACAGGGAGAGAAACGCCAGGCTGGCAGCGGTCTGCTGCAGGCGAAGGCGTCGCGCCCGCCGGAGCATATCGAGCACCAGGCGCCGAGCCCGCTCGCGAAACGTGGCGCGGCGTGCGCCCCGTTCAAGCATGGATGCCCCCCGAGCGACCTCCGACAACCTGCTCGCGGATGGAGCGCAATCGCCAAGCGCGGGCCGCCCACTCGGCTGGTAACCGGCGGCGCGACAAGGTCATCGCGAGCTCGCCTCTATAATTCGCCGCGTGCCGTCCACGACCATCCTCAAACGTCTCGTCGTCAGCTGCTTTGTGGCGCTGATCATCCTTGGCCTCGCCTGGGAGTTATGGCTTGCGCCGCTGCGACCGGGCGCTTGGCTGCTCTCCCTCAAGGTCATTCCCTTGGCGCTCGCCCTGCCCGCACTGCATGCGGGCCGAGTGCGCGTATTCCAGTGGTGGTCGATGATCGTCATGATCTATCTGATGGAAGGGTTGGTACGGGCGGCCAGTGACCATGGACTGGGTGCGCTGCTTGGCACCATTGAGGCCAGCTTTGCAGGAATCGCTTTTCTTGCCATTTTGGCCTACGTGCGAAGCATTCGGGCGAGCGCCTGATCGAGCGTACCCGCGCCGTACTGCGCCAGCGTCGCGCTGTCGCTCAGGGTTCGCCGCCAGGCACGCGCGCCAGGCAACCCGTTGAAAAGTCCCATCACATGCCTGAGCACCGCCCGCGCCGACACGCCTTCAAGCACCTGATCGGCGAGAAACGGCCGGATCGCCTCCAGCGCCTGCACCCGATCATCGATCGGATCGGCAGCGCCGTAGATGCGTGAATCCACGCGAGCCAGCAGCCAGGGGTCATCGCAGGCCGCGCGCCCCAGCATGACGCCGTCAACATGCTCGAGTTGACTGAGCGCTTCCTCGTGACTGCGTAACCCCCCGTTGATCACGATCGTGAGTGAAGGGAAATCACGCTTGAGCCGATAGACGGTTTCATAGCGAAGGGGCGGGACTTCGCGGTTCTCCTTCGGGCTCAGCCCCTGAAGCCAGGCGTTGCGCGCATGCACGATGAACACGTTGCAGCCCGCCTGCGCCACCCGATCAACAAAGCGCACGACAAAATCATAAGACTCATCCCGGTCAAGTCCGATCCGGTGCTTGACCGTGACCGGCACCTTGACCACCTCGCGCATTGCGCGCACGCAGTCGGCAACCAGATCGGGCTCGGCCATCAGACAGGCGCCAAACGCTCCACGCTGCACGCGTTCGCTGGGGCAACCACAGTTGAGGTTGATTTCGTCGTAGCCCGCCTGTTCACCCCAGGCCGCCGCGCGCGCGAGATCGTCGGGTTCAGATCCGCCGATCTGCAACGCGACCGGATGCTCACCCGGATCGAATCTGAGCAATCGGTCACGCTGCCCGTGAATCAGCGCACCGGTGGTGATCATCTCGGTGTATAGGCGCGCCCGCCGAGTGAACGCACGATGCACGTATCGGCAGAACCGATCCGTGAAATCCATCATTGGTGCTACGCAGAAACGCCAATCATCATTCATCGGGCGTACTTTACTTCGTCAATCAATAACCAACATCCTTCAAGGAGAACGACATGCACCTTTCGAACTCCCTCATGCATCGTCCGGCCAAACGCTTTCTGCTCGTCGATGACCATCCGATCATGAGCGATGCACTGCGCTACACACTGGAAACCGTCGCACCCGACTCCAAGGTTGAATTCGCGGCAAGCTACGGCGAAGCTCGCCGGCTTCTCGCTGAAGGCAACCGCATCGACTGCATTCTGCTCGATCTCGGGCTCCCCGACAGCGATGGCTACGACGCCCTGCAGGGCCTGCGGCTGCTGCGCCCCGACACGCCGGTGGTGGTTCTGTCAGCCGACGGCGAACGCGACACCATCATGCGCTGCCTCAATCTGGGCGCGCAGGGCTTCATCCCCAAAACCGTTCACCACGACGTGCTTCGCTATGCGCTGCAAATGGTGGCAGCGGGCCACATGTATGTGCCCAAGGAGGTGGTCACGCACACAGGCTGGACCCCCGCTAATGCCATGTCTCGCGTGCAACCCGCGCGCGCCACTTCACGCGACCCGCGAAGCCTCGGCCTCACCGGCCGCCAGTGTGACGTGTTGCGCCTGATTCTCAGGGGTCTACCCAATAAGCTCATCTGCCGTGAGCTCGACCTTGCCGAAGGCACCGTCAAGATTCATGTCAGCGCGGTACTGCGCGCGCTGGGCGCACGC
>CAIPNM010000289.1 GCA_903866395.1 uncultured bacterium | reverse complement strand
GATCAGGACGCGCACATCGGCTGGCAGGTTAAGAAACACGGTGTGGATCTGCCTGAGCATTTCATCACTCACCGAGTTCCGCTTGGCCGGGCGATTCAGGCGCAGATGCAAAATGGCACCGCTTCGCTCGAGCCGCACCAGATTCAGCCCGGACAAGGGACCCGAGGGAGGATCAAAGCGTTCGAGCGTAGGTAGCGGAGCGGGAGAGTTCTGAGTCATTTGAAAGTTTCCATGAAGAGGAGATCTTGATCAGAGTCGGATCACGCGCGGGTCGGCGGAGATTGCGTGGAGTGCCTCCACCTCGGCCGCCCGACGCTGCAACACCATGCGCTGGTTGATATAGCCTTTGTCGGTGATCTCGCCCGCAGCCATGCTGGGCGGATCGGGCAGCACGAGCAAGCGCCGTGGCACCTGAGATGAACCACCGCCCTGAGCCGCCAACGCGATGAGTTTGGCATGAAGCTGCACGATCAGCTCGGCTTCGGGCACCCCCCGGGCTGCTTCGCTCAAGAAAAGCAGTGCACCCACTTCGGTGCGATCGTGTCCGGTGATGACGACATCCTGGACGAGCGGCGCAAGCGCGGTAACGAGTGAGAGCCTCAGCGTGCCCACCGACACCCAGGTGCCCGAGGTGAGCTTGAAGTCTTCGGCCACGCGGCCATTGAACACCACACCCGAGGCGGGGTCGGCTTCATCGAGCAGATAGCCCGCATCGCCGATCCGGTAGTAGCCCTCACCATCGAACGCCTCTTGGGTAGCCGCATCGTTGCCGCGATAGCCGGGGAAAATGTGCGGTCCGCGAAGACGCATCTCGAGCTTACCCGCGTTGGGCACAAATTTGAGGTCGACACCCGGCATGGGCAGCCCGATGACGCCGGGCCGATCGAGCCGCCAGTGCGCTGCCGTGTTGGCAGGCGAAGTTTCGGTGGAACCCCATGAGGTGGTAAACCAGACCGGTTCGCTCCGCACGCCCGCGGCGACCGATTCCAGCCGCTTCCAGGTGGCCACCGGCATGCCGGCGCCGGCGTAGAACACCATCCGCATTCTTTCGAAAAACCGACGGGCAAGCGCGGGGTCGGCTTCAAGCGCCGGCAGCAACATGTCGTAGCCACGGGGCACATTGAAGAACACCGTGGGCTGAACCTCGCGCAGATGCGCAAGGGTTCGGTCTATGAGGCCCGGCACGGGACGGCCGTCATCGATCACCATCATGCCGCCATTTCTGAGCACGATGTTCACGTTGTGGTTGCCGCCAAAAGTGTGGCTCCAGGGTAGCCAGTCGAGGAGCACCGGCGGCTCGACCGCCAGAAAGCGCAGGGTCTGCGCAATCATCTGCTGATTGGCGCACAGCATGCCGTGAGTGTTAATGACCACCTTCGGGTGGCCGGTGGAGCCGGACGTGAGCAGGTACTTGGCGTGGGTATCGGGGCCCACGGCAGCAAAGGCGCGCTGCACAGCATCGGTTTCGCGGACTGCTACGAGTGAATCGAAACCGACGGCCCCCGGGAGGTCTTCCGCCCCGCGGCTCAGCACCACCGGTGCCGAACCGCCCGTGGCGCGGATGGCTGGCCCGTAGGTGGCGGCATCGGACGCATAGATCAGCCCGGGGGCAAGCTTGACGAGTATCCCCTGGATACGGCTGAAATCACCGCCCGCCAGGCGGCAGTAGGCGCTACTGACTGTGCAGGCGGCCCGCCCGATATGCATCGCCGCGAGCATGAGCACCAGATGGTCGAGCGAGTTGTCGGACAGGATGACCACCGGTGCGCCCGGAGCGAGCCGCATATCGAGGAGCGCCTGAGCGACCGAGCCCACTCGGCCACGGAGTGCGGCCCAGGTGAG
>CAIPNM010000288.1 GCA_903866395.1 uncultured bacterium | reverse complement strand
TTCCTTGGCCAGCGCCTCGAAGCCGACCGCCGACCGTAGCGTTTACCAGGTCTCGCAGGATCAGCTTGGCTGATTCCGGTTCGCCATTGACAAACAGGGTGATGGCCTCGTCCAGAAGCGCCTGCGTAAAGGCCGGATCGTTCTGAACGCGCGCGGCCACGGTCTCTTTGAAATCACGGGTCAGAGCCATGCTCACTTTCCTCGCCATCGCCCGGGCTTCTGTCATCGCAGACTGAGTCTGCTGGTTGGGTGCTTTTTCGTTCATAGCATCACTCTGGGGCGACGGCGAAAGAGCGCATCCAGGGATCGATGTGGGCGATATCAAAGGTGCCCGACTCAAACAACTGCATCATCTCGGCATAGATTTGCATCGGCGCGCGCGGCAAGCGCCAGCCATTGATGCGCAGGAACACGTCGGCAGCCGCAAAGGCAATGCGCTTGTTCCCGTCGACAAACGGATGGTTGATCGCCAGGCTTTCCAGCAAGGCAGCGGCCTCGGCCACGATGTCTTCGTAGTAGCCAGTTTGCGGGCGGAACAGCGCGGCCTCCAGCGCCCCAGGATCGCGGAGGCCCGGCGCTCCGCCATAGCGCTGCATCAGCACCGTATGAATACTGAGCACGTCGGCCACGGTCAGGTAATCATGAGCCACGGTTTACTTGGCCAGTTCGCGGTAGAGGCTGTCGAACTCATCAACACTGGACGCGAACGAGGCCATCACGTGGCGGCGGGGACGCTCCTTCTGCTGCCTGTCGATGTATTCTCGCAGGGCTTCATCGAGCACCGCCTGGAACTGGCGCCCTTGGCTTTCTGCGATCTGGCGCAGCGCCGCCAGCACATCGGGCGCGGCCTGGGAGGAAAACTTTTCGCGGACAGCAGTCGCCATGGCCATCTCCATCATGATTCATCTTGACGCTTCATGATAGAGCAAGATGGGAACGTTTGCCACCCCGTGAATCGCGTTCGATGCCTGACCGGTAGTCTTGGTTGACGATGAACCAGGGCACGTAAGCCGTTGAATTTGCTTGACCACCCTCTGCGCATACCCGCAGGCCAAACGGAGAACAGAGACGGCTCCCGGCCAGAAATAGGCCATTTCGGGCGTCTCGGCCGCCACGCCACCCGCAGCACTGCCCCGCGCTTCCCCGTGGAAACGCCAAAAGAAAAGGGCTCGGAGACGATCCGAGCCCTTGTAAATGGTGGAGCCGGCGGGAATCGAACCCGCGTCCGCAAGTCCTCTACGAACAGTTCTACATGCGTAGTCGATCTACTTGAGTCTCGATGCAGGTTTAGCCGGTCGACAGGCCGACCCACATCCAGTCACCTTGGGTTTCGCCCCCGAACCAAGTGACCCGGCCCGGGCGCTATCCGATTGAAGTTACACCGCAGCCCTTCCAGTTGCCCGGTTAGGCCCAGCCCATCGGCTGACTGTTGCGGCGCTCGCGGGGTTTAAGCCGCGAGAGCGAAACGCTCGTCGTTGGCGTTTATTGATTTGCCAAAGGATTTACGAGGACTTGGCGCCTCGGCATGCCCTGTGCCGCTTCGCTACCCACGTCGAAACCAGGTCGGCCCCATGTTTCGTGTGAAAGAGATCTGCTGCAGGTACTTCGACCATGATAGACCGGATACGGAAGGACGACCAGCTGATTCTGCCTCGGGCAACCGCCGTCGGTCGGCTCGCCGAGGCGGCCGACCGAATCCCACGCGCGGTTTACTCCGAGGCGGTCGTGATCAAAGCGCCAAGCGCAATTGCGCCGCCCGTGGCACTCCAGGCATCGCCCCGCTCGCCGGGCTGCTCCTGGGTAATCGGCTCCAGCGTCGTGCCGGTGCGCGGACGACGCGCATCCAGCAGACGCGCGGACTGCCCAAGCTCTCCACGCAACTGCCGCGTAAACGCAATCAGGGGTGTGTGCGCCACCCGGGTGCTCACCTCATGCCCGCGCGCGCTCAGCAACTCGACAATCTCCTGCGTGGCTTCTCGGGTCCAGTCTGCACGCCAACGCTTGAGCGCTGGCTGAGAAAGAAAACGTCCACTGTGACGTGGCAACCGGGGCGGGCAACCCACCAGCACCCACCGCTCTGGGGGGCGGGCTTCGATAAAGGCCAGCAACTGCCGCTGAGCAAAATCGGCGTCGTTGATGAAGATGATGAACGTGTCCATGATCAATTTTCCTTTGTCGCCATTGATCGGTGGGAACAATGAAAAACAGGCCGCCCCGAGACGGCTGGCACGTCAAATCAGACAGACTCCGTTCGCGAGGGATCGCCCGCACGACGACGACTGGTCCACCAGCCGAGAAGCAGCACGCCAGCCACCGCGGTCACGTACGTGCCCCAGCGGGCGGCCACCTGCAGAGCATCCGATCCATCGAAGACGGGATCAAGCCACGGCTCGTTTACGATCATTTTGGCTGCGGTGAATGCCAAAACACCTGCGCCCAGCTGGATGATGATCGGCCAGCGCTCCACCATGCGAAGCACCACTGCGCTTCCGAACACCACGATCGGCACGCTGATCAGAAGACCGAGCACCACCAAATCGAAAGAGCCTTGCGCAGCCCCCGCCACACCCAGCACGTTGTCGACGCCCATCAGCGCATCGGCAATGACGATGGTCTTCATGGCGCCCCAGAAAGTGGTGGCGCCGCCGCCTTCATGCGAATCACCACTGTCGCTATCGGATAGCAGCTTGTAGGCGATCCAGAGCAGACCCAGCCCCCCCGCCAGCATGAGACCCGGGATCTTGAGGAGCCACACCACGCCCACCGTCATGAGCGAGCGCACGACAATGGCCCCGACCGTGCCCCAGACAATGGCACGGCGCTGAAGTTGGGGCGGGAGACGTCTCGCCGCAAGCGCGATGACGATGGCGTTGTCGCCAGCGAGAACGAGATCGATAAGGATGATGGTTGCCAGCGCAGACCACCATCCCATGGAAAAAAGCTCCATGACAGGACCTTTGAGAAACGATCAATCGAACAGCCCGACCGGCCGAACATCAGCCGAAAAGGACTCGCTTGATCGAAGGTCTTGCCAAGCTTGTGTTTGTTTTTCTACGCCCGACAGCCCGGAGGTTAAATCCCTCGTAATGACGATCTGTCGAACCGACCGGGGCCCTGTAGAAGGCTCCAGCCGACGCGGCTACTCCCCAACGATCCAGAGAGTGTACCGCTGCTCTGCAGAACTGTGAAGCGATTACCGAGGCCTGCTCGGGGAAATACCCGACGGCGGTTTGCGCCTAACGAAGTTCGTCCTCAAGAAACTCAAGGGAGTTCCGCCGCCCTGACTCCGGCCGCCCTTTTTCCTGTCCGCGCAGCTCCACGCGGCGGATTTTCCCTGAGATGGTCTTGGGTAGCTCGGCAAACTCGATCCGACGCACGAGTTTGTAGGCCGATAGCCGTTCGCGCAGGAACCTGAAAATGCCCGCTGCAGTCTCAGCGGTCGCGACATGCCCAGGAGACAGCATCAGGTATGCCTTGGGAACATAGCCTCGCAACGGATCTGGCGACGGCACGACCGCCGCTTCGGCCACCGCCGGATGCTCGATCAGCACGCTCTCGAGCTCAAAAGGACTGATGCGATAACCCGACGCCTTAAACACATCATCCGCCCGTCCCACGTAGGTGATGTAGCCCTCGGCATCACGAGCGCCTACATCGCCTGTGTGATAGAACCCATCGCGCATCACTTCGGCGGTCTTGTCGGCGTCGTCGGCATAGCCATTCATGAGTGCAAGCGGCCTCGCCGATAAATCGATGCAGATTTCACCCTCATCGGCGGGCTGTCCATCAGCGTCCCGCAGCACGATGCGGTAACCGGGAAGCGGCCGCCCCATGGAGCCGGGTTTGAGCTCCGCCCCAGGGGGGTTACCGATCTGCGCGGTGGTTTCGGTTTGTCCGTAGCCGTCGCGAATCGTGATGCTCCATGCCCGCCTCACCTGTTCAATGACCTCGGGGTTGAGCGGCTCACCCGCCGAGATGAGTTCTCGAAGCTTGACCGGCCAGCGTCCCAGTTCTTCAAGAATCAGCATCCGCCAGACGGTGGGCGGCGCACAGAGGGTGTTGACCTGATAACGCACCAGCACATCGAGCACGGCTGGGCCGTTGAAGCGCGTGTAGTTGTAGATAAAAACACAGGCTTGCGCGTTGAAGGGCGCAAAAAAACAGCTCCAGGCATGCTTGGCCCAACCGGGTGAGCTGATTGTCCAGTGCACGTCGCCAGTCTTTAATCCCAGCCAGTAAAGCGTGGACAAATGCCCCACCGGGTAGCTCGACTGCGTGTGTTGAACCAGCTTTGGCCGGGCTGTGGTGCCCGAGGTGAAGTATTCGATGAGCGGATCGTTGGCACGCGTGGGCTCAGGTGGGGTGAACTGAGTGGACGCCTGCGCGCTCAGCGCGAAATCGGTCCAGCCTGAAACCGACGCGGCGCGCACAGAAATGAGCCCCACCCCATGCAGTGCGTCCGGAGCGAGCGCAGTAAATTTGCCCACCCCCGCCGCATTGGTGATCACCCAGCGCACCCGCCCCCGACGCAGGCGGTCGGCGAGATCGTCTCCTGAGAGCAGCGTGGTGGCCGGGATAAGCACCGCACCCAGCTTGATGGCTGCGAGCATGGTTTCCCAGAGCGCCACCTCATTACCCAGCATGAGGAGAATCCGGTCGCCCCGGCGCGCGCCCTGCTCCACCAGGAACGACGCCACCTGGTTGGACCGGATGCGCAGCTCGTCATAGGTGAGGCGCGCCTCGTCGCCCGACTCTTCGACGATGTGCAGGGCGGGCGCCTTGTTGCCAAGCGCAATGCTATCGAAGTAGTCACGCGCCCAGTTGAAATGCTCGAGTTGCGGCCAGCGAAAGCCCGCCACCGCGGCATGCCAGGAGGTACGGTGCTCGAGCAGCAACTGCCGTGCCGCGAGAAACTGATCGAGCTCACTTTGAACGGCGGATTCGGAACTCACGCGGACCTCTTGAACAATTCAATGCAGTTGCGGGCGGCTCAGCATGTCATTGCGATCAATGGAGCGGATCGACAGCCGAATCAGTTCAGCGCCACGCGCCACGGTGATAGGCACCGGCACGCCCGCCGGGCCGATTCGCCAGACCGCGCGTAAAAAATCACCCAGCGACGCGACGCGCTCACCCGCTACGTCGAGCACCATGTCATCGGTGCGAACGCCTGAACGCTGGGCGGGACCGCCCTGACTCACGCCCGCCACCACCAGTTGCCCCTCAGACTCGCCCACATACATCCCTAGCCAAGGCCGGGCAGCGAGCCCGGACTGTCCGGTTTCGATCAGATTGGCGAGAATCGGCTCAAGCAGATCGATGGGCACCGACATATTGCCCTGCGAAGTCTCGCCCTCAGCGCTTTCCTGCGTGAGGAGCGAACCGATACCAATCAGCCGGCCACCGCCATCGACCAGGGCCGCGCCGCTCCACTCCGGGTGCGCAGGCGAGGTAAAAAGCGCCTCATCAAGCAGATACTCCCAGTAGCCTGCGAACTCGCGCTTGTCGGCGATACGAGTGCGAAGCGCACGGCGGCGTCCGCCGTGACTCAGCATGTACACCCTGTCGCCACGACCGACATCGGCGGCGCTACCGCGCTGCATGGGGGGCACTTCCAATGGCGCCAGCGCCTTCACCAAACCAAACCCGGTGGCCTGGTCGTAGGCGAGCGGATAGGCCTGCGCGACCCGCCCGGCCCGAGTGGTGAGCCAGATGGTGTGGGCCTCGGTGATGAGATAGCCAATGGTGAGGACCAGACCGTCGCCCCCGATCACCACCGCATTGCCCCCGCGCTCGGTGCCCAGCGTGGCCGCAGTAAACGCTGCATCGGGGACTTCCGCGCGCAGTTCCACCACCGCGTCAAGCGCTGCGACCAAATCGAATTCGAGATCCTGGACGCGCGGACGCAATTCTTCAGGGAACGACCAATCGTTACTGTCGGACATCTAAGGACCTGGCGGCATGGAAAGGGGAAATTCGTTAGATGGTACCGGACGGTTGCCTCACCGTGTCGGTGTTCCCCGTGATCAAAGCGCGTATTTCAGCCGCCGCGGCGCGTGGATCCGTTCCGGCCGGGTACTGGAGCGCGGCAAGGGTTGCTTCGATTTCACGCGCATCGGCGTCGCGGGCAATGCACACCAGCCTGGACCGAGGATCGGCGTCAGGCCAGGCGGGCAGCCGCTCGGGTCGATGAAAGACCCGCTGTACGCCTTGAATGAAAACGCTTTCGCCGGTGTCTGCGATACGGAGCAATCCCTTGCACCGGAGCAGCCGATCGCCCAGCGTGTCAGAGAGCAACTGCCACCAGGCTGCGACACCCGACCAGGAGGCGGCGGAATCGAACGTGAGGCAGACGGCGCGGATGCGGGCGTCGTGGCGGTTGAGATCGTGAGGATGGGACTCGTGGCTGTGCTCGTGGCTGTGCTCGTGGCTGTGCTCGTGGCTGTGCTCGGCGCCGTAGCGGCCCCCCGGGATTCGCGCCAGCCGATAACGGTCGAGCGGCGCGAACGCTTCCAACGCCGCCGTCCCGGACACCGACACCACCAGCGGCGCCCAGGCGTTGAGCGCGCGCAATCGCGACCGGATCGCTTCCGTGTCATCCGCCAGATCGGTCTTGGTGAGCACCAGACGGTCGGCCACCGCAATCTGCCGGGCAACTTCAGGCTGCTCATCGATCAGCGCTGAAACATGCTGGGTATCGACGGTGACGATGGCGGCCTCAAGCCGATAGTGCGCGGTCACCAGCCGATGGCCGAGGAGCGTATTCAGGATGGGGCCTGGATCAGCGAGCCCGGTCGTCTCAACAATCACCCGCTCAAAAGGCGGCACCTCGCCTCGCACCCGTTTCGCGTGAAGTTCGGCCAGCGTTTCATGGAGCGACTCGGAAATCGTGCAGCACAGGCAGCCCGCATCGAGCAACACCACGTTGTCCTGGCTCTGCTCAATCAAAAAATGGTCCAACCCGATCTCGCCAAACTCATTGACAATCACGGCGGTATTGGCGAACGCCGGCGACTTGAGGAGCGCGTTCAGGAGCGTGGTCTTGCCGCTCCCGAGAAAACCGGTCAGCAGGTGAATGGGGATTGGATGCGATTCAGATGACATGGTGTGAGCTCATTTCCCCTCACCATGCCGCAGACGGACCTGCGCCGCAACTGAAGCCCCTGCTGCCCCGCTCTTATCGCAAGCTTAGAATTGCGGCCTGACATCGCCCACGATTTTTTGGAACTCCACCATGGCTGACTTCAGCATCGAGACGCTGCCCGAGGGCGCGCTGTTCCGGATTGAACGCCCTACCAAGATGAATGCGCTCACCCGCGCCGTCGTTCAGGCGCTGGGCGATTGCATCAGCGAGCTCGAGGCCCGACGCGCGCGTCTGCTGGTCATTACTGGCGCGGGCGACCGCGCGTTCTGCGCCGGCACCGATCTGGGCGAACTGCAGGGCCTTACGCTCGAAGAGCGGATGGCGAAAAGTGACGTTGCGCGCGCGCTTCTCGTCCGGCTGCATCGTTCACGTCTGCTCAGCGTGGCGGGTATAAACGGCCTTGCCTATGGCGGCGGCCTCGAGCTCGCCATCGCCTGCACCCTACGCATTGCGGCCCCACACGTAAAGATGTCGCTGCCCGAGGTGAAGCTCGCGCTGGTTCCCGCCTATGCCGGCACGCAACTGCTGCCCGCTCTGATCGGGCGCGCCCGTGCGCTGGACATGTTGTTGACCGGGCGAGCAGTGGAGGCGGAGGAAGCGCATGCAATCGGCCTGATTCATCGCATTGCAGCGACCGACTCCAGCATGAGCGATCAAGCCATCGCTTTCGGCCGGGAAATCACACGCTGGTCGCCCACCGCCGTGGCCGCCATCCGCGCCTGCATCGATGCGTCCGGCGACACCCTGTCGGATGCCGGACTGGCGGTCGAGCGCGAGCAGGTCAACACCAATTACGCCTCGGCGGACGCCCGCGAAGGAATGGCCGCGTTTCTTGAAAAGCGCCCAGCGCGCTATACCGGCTGAGCAGTCTCAGGGTTGGCCGCCGACACGGCGGCCGCGCACCGCAATCGGCTCAACGATCGACTCGACCATCCCGTAGGGCGGGGCCATCTCGCCCTCGAGTCGATCCGACTGCACCTCAACCCGTACCGCTTTCAGCAGATCGGAAGAATCCACATAGCGCCACTCGAGCCGGGCACCCTCAACCACCGGCGACAGAAGCGGCAAGGTGCGGCCCTCAATCTCGATCGTGCCTGCGAGTCGCTGGTAGCGCTGAACCAGCGCGAGTTTCGCTGGCCCCTTTGCATGAGGCAGGCCCTCGATCAGCCACTCACCCGCCACATTGGCCGGCACCAGCCAGTAATAGCCCACCTGCGTACCCACCCGGATCACCTGATCGGGCTCCCAGTCACCCATCGCAAAGCTGTTCGAGACCACCCGGGTGCCGGGTTTCATGCCGAGCACACGGGGCCGTAACTGCTGATTGAGTTCATCAAGAAGATAGAGGGTGAGCACCGTCGCCGAGGAAAAATCGGTCTGGAATAGATCGGCCTGGAGGATGCGCACGCGGTCCGCCACCCCGGCGCGCTCGACCTGGCGCTGAGCGAAGGCCGCGAGCCTCGCGTTGTATTCGATGCCAACGGCGCGCGCACCATGCCGTTGCGCCGCCGCGATCGCGATCTTGCCGTCGCCCGCGCCCAGGTCATAGACCAGATCGTTCGGACCCACGCGCGCCACCTCGAGAAGCCGGTGCGCCAGTTCGTCGGGCGTGGGGAGCCACATCACGTCCTTGCCGGTCTGGCCACGCTGCGGCTGCCAGCTGTCGTCGGTCTGCGCCTGCGCGGCGGACGGGCTCATCAGGGCAAGCGCGAGCGAGACGATCGCGCTGAACACTACAATGGGTGCAGTCATGGAAATCATCAGCCAAGAGCCTGTGCAGGAGGGCGAAGCGCCCGCAGTGTGCGCCGAAGCCCGCAGCACAGGCAAGCCGCCGCTCTCGGTTTCCGTCCGGGCGCTTTGCGCATTCGCTGCGCGTCAGGGTGACCTGGATCTGCGCTTTACGCCCTCGCCCACGGCAGCACAGGGCCGCGAGGGTCATTTGCTGGTCGCCCGTCGCCGAGGCGAAAGCTATGAAAGCGAAATTGCCCTGAGCGCACTCTGGGGCGACCTGAAGGTGAGCGGACGCGCCGATGGCTACGATCCTCGCCGCAACGATCTCGAAGAAATCAAGACTCACCGGGGACGGATCGAAGACATTCCAGCCAATCAGCAGGCGCTCCACCGCGCGCAGGCACGGCTCTATGGCTGGATGTTCTGCGAGGCACGCGGGCTCGAGCAGCTCACCGTGTCACGCGTTTACCTTGAAATCGGACTCGAAGCCGAAAGCCGGGTGAGTGAAACGCTGAGCGCCACGGCGCTTCGCGAATTCGCAGGGGGCTTGTGCGAGCGCTATGTGGGCTGGGCCCGAAGCGAAGCCCTGCATCGCGAACGACGGCAGCGCTGGCTCGCGGCACTCCCTTTCCCGCTGCCGGAATTCCGCCCGGGTCAACGCGAGCTCGCCGCCGCCGTCTGGCGCGCCTGCCGTCGCGGGGAGCGGCTGCGGGTGGAAGCACCCACCGGTCTGGGAAAAACCCTGGGCACGCTTTACCCGGCGCTACGCGCGATGGCCGAGCGCCCGCTCGACCGGATCGCGATGCTGTCGGCGCGCACAACCGCCAGGCAGGTGGCGCTTGACGCGTTTGCGCAGATCCGCGCGCAGGAGCGCCCGCACCAACCGATGCCCCTCAGGGTGATCGAGATCGTCGCACGCGAGCGCGCCTGTGAGCATCCCGACAAGGCCTGTCATGGCGAGTCCTGCCCGCTTGCTCGCGGCTTCTACGACCGCCTACCCGCTGCGCGCAGCCAAGCCTGTAGCGCGGACCTGCTCGATCAGGCGAGCACGCGCGAGATTGCGCTCGCCCACCGCATCTGTCCTTATTTTCTCTCGATGGAGTTGCTGCGCTGGTGTGATGTCGTGATTGGCGACTACCACTACTGGTTTGACCGCTATGCGGTGCTCGCTGCCCTCAGCGCGGAATTCGAATGGAAGGTGGCGGTACTCATTGATGAGGCACACCAGCTGGTTGCGCGTACGCGCGCCATGTACAGCGCGAGCGCGTCGGCGGCCGCCCTGATCGAGCTTCAATCGAAGCTTCCGCCCGCACTGCGCGGCGCGGTCGCCGACCTGCTCCACCAGTGGGAGCGGCTCGCCGACGAGCATGCCCTGACCGCCCCGGCAAGCGAAACCGCCGAGGCGACGCGTTGGCTGCAGCTCGCAGAGCCGCCTGAAGATTGGCTGCGCGCGCTGCACCGATTCAATAGCCGACTGGGCGACCACGTGACCGAACAGGGTCGTGCCGCCTCCCCCGCCGTGCTCGAGGCCTGGTTCGATGGACTGTCGTTTGCCGCGCTCGCAGACAGCTTTGGCGAACACAGTCTGTGCGAACTGAGTCTGGCTGCGAACGGCGAAACCCATCGATCCGAAGCACTTCCTCTGTATCGCGCATCCGACCGGGCGCAGCTCACGCTTCGCAATGTGGTGCCCGCGCCTTTCATCCGGCCACGACTCGAACTCGCCGATTCCGTGGTGATGTTCTCGGCCACGCTCAGTCCGGCCGACTATGACGGGAACCTGCTGGGCCTACCCGACCCGACCCCCACACTCAAACTTGCGAGCCCGTTCGACCCCGAGCGGCTGCGGGTCTCGGTGCTACCGGTATCCACCCGTATCACCGACCGGTCGCGCACCCTACCGCGCGTGCTGGCGGCGCTTGCCCGCGAGTACCACCGCGAGCCCGGCAACTACCTCGCTTTTTTCAGTAGCTTTGATTATTTGCAGCAGGCCTTCAGCCGGTTTTGCGCCGAACACCCCGACATCACAGTCTGGGCTCAGACCCGATCCATGACCGAGGCGTCGCGCTCGGCCTTTCTCGAACGCTTCCATCCCGAGGGACAAGGCATCGGATTTGCGGTCCTGGGCGGCGCGTTCAGCGAAGGCATCGACCTGCCTGGTCGCAGACTGATCGGCGCCTTCATCGCCACGCTCGGTATGCCGCAAGTCGACGCGGTGAACGAAGCGATCGCCGCACGGATGGAGAAGCTCTTCGGCGCGGGTCATGACTACACCTACCTCATTCCTGGGCTGCAGAAGGTGGTGCAGGCGGCCGGTCGCGTGATTCGTTCGCCCGACGACCGGGGCATGCTGATGTTGATTGACGCACGCTACAGCTGGCCCCGTTACCAGCAGTTGCTGCCCGCCGCCTGGGGACTGGGATGAACCCGACTCCCGCTGGACAGCAGCCCATTGCCTCGCGCGCAATCGCGGTCACGCTCATTGCCTACGCGTTCGCCTGGACGGTTGCACAGACGCTCGCGCAGCCCAATCTCGATCGCTACCACGACATGCTCGAGAGCTTCGCGTGGTCGCAGACGTTCGAATGGGGAAGCTTCAAACACCCGCCTTTTTTTGCCTGGGTGACCGGCGCGTGGTTCGCTCTTGTGCCGAGATCGGACTTCGCATTCAAGCTCCTTGCGTACACCAACGTGGCGATCGGGCTGACTGGCGTGGTGGTGCTCGCGCGCCTCATCGGTCATGCGCGGTTCGCGCATCCTGCGGTGGTGCTGCTCTTCTGGTGCCTACCCTACACCACCCTCGCCTCGAAATTCAATGCCAACGCGCAGCTCCTGTCGGTCTGGCCCTGGGCAGCGGCTGCGCTGTTTGGAAGCCTGCTTCATTCTGGCTGGCGGGGCTTGGCATGGAGCACACTCCTGGGGCTCTGCAGCGCCGGGGCCCTGCTCAGCAAGTACTACAGCGGCGTGTTGCTGCTCGCCCTGTTCGTGGCGGCGAGCGTGCATCCGGCCGCACGTGCATGGTTTGGCAGCCCCAGGCCCTGGTGGGCGCTTGCAGTGACCCTGGGCGCGCTGGTGCCACATGCACTCTGGCTCAAGGCAAGCGACTTCGCCATGCTGCACTACGCTTTCGATCAGGGCGGCGGCGCGGTCAACCTGTCAATGGCGGCACGCTTTGCCCTGGCACCGATTTTTTACTGGGCTCCGGGGTGGATTGCCTGTGTGCTGCTCTTCGCGCTCGCGCGCCGTCGGGCCGGTCGGGCGCCCCGAGTGATCCACCTGTTTGCGACGGCATGGCGACCCGCGGGCTGGCGTGACAGCCTTTTTTGGCTGGCGTTTTTGCCATGGGCGGTGAGCTTGGTCTTTGGGCTGGCTGGCGCGGTCGAGCTCTCTACTCCGTGGGCGATTCCGATCGGCTTTGCGTTTCCGCTTTTGTGGCTGCGGAACCTGTCGCACGAGCTGGAGCCAGGCCCAAACACTCAAGGCGAAACGCAGCGTCTCATCGACCGTCTGGCAGCGCCCCGCCTCACCACAGCCATCATTCTCCTCGTGGTTGGGGGGGCTGCGGTGTTGGGCACGGTCCACGCGCTCACTGGCCAGCGCGAGTACTATCGCGCCACCCAGGCGCTCGCCAAGGCCATCACCCAAGATTGGCAGGTACGGCATCCGGGAAAACCACTCGGCTGGTCAGGCGGCGCCTGGCCCGATAACGCCATGCTCGCCTTTTACACCAACCCCGCCACCCGGGCGCTACCCGGTCTTCCGGACAGCCGCGAGGCCTCGCTCGCGCCCCAAGCAGCGTGGGCAAGCCAACACGGCATTCTGATCTGCCCGCCGCTTCCTGGCGGAGCAGACTGCGTCGCCCGCTCGCAGGCCTGGTTACGGGCGCGCGCTCTGCCCACTGAGCCCCGACACGTCAGTGCAGTCCGCCAAGGCTGGCGCTTTCCCAAGGCCACCGAACAAAGCCTGCTGGTATTTGACGTGCCGCCAACGCTCGGCGCTTCGCCCCGCACGCCGCCCGCCGCCCCATGACCTCGGCTCGCGCCCAGCTGCTCACCCAGGCCATACGATTTGCGATGGTGGGCGGCCTTGCTACGCTCGCCCACTTCGTGGTGATGGCAGCCATGATTTCAGCGGCGATCGCGTCTCCGCTGGCGGCCACTTTCACAGGCTCGCTGGTCGGCTCAGTGGTGGCCTATCTCGCTAACCGTCGCCATACATTCGAGTCGGATGTCCCGCATTCGCAGGCGCTGCCAAGGCACTATGCGGTGGTGGCCGCCTCGATTGCGCTCAATGCCGCGCTGTTTCGCGTGGCGCACGGCTCGTTCGATGCGCCGGTGTGGTTTGCTCAGGGGCTGGCCACCGGCCTCTGTATGGTGTTCAATTTCGTCGCCTCACGCCTTTGGGTCTTCAAGCAGCGATGATGTCTTTCAACTTTGGTATTTGCGGCCGACCGCGCGCAGCTGCGCCCGTAGCCGGCAAGCGCGCCCGCTGGGCGCTCGCGTGGGGACTCGTCCTCCATACCCTGCTCGCGAGCGCCCCATCGTGGGCCCAGGCGCAGTGGAACGAGGTGAGCAAGGCCCGTAACGGCGACGTCTGGACGATGGAAACCGGCACCGCCCGACGCATCGGCGATAACGCCCGGGTCTGGGTGCTCATCAACCATCCGCTTCCCATCACCAACCCCGCTCCCTACGCCCACAGCGGCGTGCGCTCGTTCCGTGCGCTGGTGCAGGTCGATTGCAAGGAGCAGCGCGCGCGGCGCCTGGAGGCGAGTTATTTCAGTCAGCCCAATGGTGATGGGCGACTGCTGGGCACGAGCGAAAACGACGATTGGTTCAACGTACCGCCCGACACGCCCGACGCCGACCTGATGAAGGCTGCGTGCGAACTGCCCGATCAGGCGCCTGCCGCGCCGGGAACCCCTGCGGGCGCCGCCCCGGCAACACCCGCCACCCCAGCGGCCGCACCACCCACCGCCCCAGCTCGACCGCCTGGCGCCCGCGGCTGAATCGAGATCGTGCGCGCCCGCAGCTGACCGCACCCGCCCTCGACATCCTGTGCGGCCGAGCGCCGGAGCTTGGCGAGTACACCCCGCTGATGAAGCGTGCGCGCCATGTAGGCCGCCCGCTCCCAGGATGGACGGCGATACGGCGAATCGGGAATGGCGTTGAGCGGGATGAGATTCATCACGGCATATTGACCCGCCAGGAGGTTCACGATGCCCTCGATTTCCTGGTCGGTGTCATTCACACCCTCGATCAGCGTCCACTGATACTGCACCGGATAGCCGATGGTGCGGCCGTAGGCCTGCGCCGCCGCTACCAGATCGGCTGGATCAATGCGGGGGGCGCGCGGCAGAAGCGATGCGCGCAATTCCGCTCGTGTGCTGTGAAGCGATAGCGCGAGCGCGGGACGGACCCGGCCCTGGGGCAGACGCTCAAACACCCTGGGATCGCCCACCGTGGAAAAGACCAGATTCCGGTGACCGATCATGGCCTCGGTGCCCAGCAGATCGATCGCCTCCAGCACATTGTCGAGGTTGTGCGCAGGCTCTCCCATTCCCATGAACACCACCTTGCGAACCGGCCTCAGGCGGCGCGCCTCGACCACCTGCGCCACAATCTCTGCACTGCCCAACTGACGCAGCAGACCGGATCGACCGGTCATGCAGAAGGTGCAGCCCACCGCACACCCCACCTGGGTGGACACGCATACACCACCGCGCGCGAGCAGCACCGACTCCACGGTTTGCCCGTCCGAGAGTGCAAAGAGGAGCCGCTCGCCTTCGTCGTCGCTGCTCGGTTCTCGAACCTGCAGCCGTGCAAGCCCCGCCAGCGTTTGAATCAGCTCGGGAAGTGCGTGGTCCAGCGTGCGCGGAAAATGATCCGCCGGATGCCGTCGCGGACTGTCCCAGGGCTGCGCGTGGGTCCAGAGCCGCATCACCCGGGCCTCGTGCAGGGGCCCGGCACCCAGCGCACGAAGGCGCTCTCGCAGTTCGCCTACGCGCAGCCCGGCTGGCGACGTGGTCGGGCCCGCATCCGGCGTCATCCGATCAGGCTCAGCCGATTGCTTCGAACACGATGTCCTGCGCGCCTTCCCAGAGCACTTTCACGCCCAGCGTGCGAAGGTTCTCACGACCCTCGGTGATGGTGAGGAAATGATTGCCCGCCAGCTGACCCAGCTTGCTCGCAAAGCAGCATGCACCATAGGCCATGATGATTTCGGTTTCGCTGTAGCCGCCGGGGTAGAACAGGATGTCGCCCGGGGCCGGGTGGCTGGTTGCATTCTCGAAACTCACCTTGCCCTCGCCGTCTTCCAGCACCCAGTCGCCAAGCGGCACCCAGCAACCTTCGCCGCTCCAGCGCACATGGATGATTTTCTGACGATAGGGCAGAAGTTTGGCGAAGGCGGCCACCGTGCGCGGCGCGTCGGGATTGGTTTCGGCGATGAACTGATGGCCGCCAGCAGTGATGCGAATTTTCATGATCCGGTTCCTTGAGAAGGGGTGATCCATTTGTTGACAACGGGCGCCTGCCAGCCGGCGAGCGCATCCAGCAGCTGATGCGGGTCGGGCGACATCACGATCATGTCGTTGTGCGCCGATTTCATGAAGCCTTCGGCGACCGCGCGATCGAGGAGCGCGCGCATGGGGTCGAAGAAGCCCCCCACATTGAGTGCACCACAGGCCTTGGCCGCTCGCCCGCTGTGGTCGCCCAGTTGCGTGAGCGTTGCGGCCTCGAACAGCTCCTCCAGGGTGCCTAGCCCGCCGGGCAAAGCGATAAAGGCATCGGCCAGTTCCCCCATGCGGGCCTTTCTGACCCGCATGTCGGACACGATTTCATGCCGCGTGATCCGGGCGTGCAGATGCCCGCGTTCGTGAAGGCGCCGGTTGATGATTCCGGTGACATCAGCCCCAGCTTCCAGGGCTGCATCGGCGAGTACGCCCATCAGACCCATGTGGGTCCCGCCGTACACGAGGCCTATGCCCCGTTCGCCCAACGCACGCCCGAGCGACCGGGTCGCCTCGGCATAGTGAGGCGAGCTGCCGAAATTGGAACCGCAGAACACCGCTACGCAACGGAGCGGTGCCGGCAAAACATCCGCTTGCACGCGGGCCGGGTGTCCCCGCCCGCCGGAATCATGCAGGGAATCACCCATGGCACTCACCAAAACCGGGATTCAGACCATCGCCATGTCACCTTTGCGCTGCGCCCAGCCGGTGACCCGCGATTCGAGCCACGACGATACCAGATACAGCATCACCCCCAGGGCAGCAAGAATAACGAGACCGGAGAACACCAGCGCCACGTCGAAGTTGCCGCTGGCGATGATCATGACGTTACCGATCCCGCGATTTGCCGCGACGGTTTCGGCGAGCACCGTGCCCACGAAGGCGAGCGTGATGGCGATCTTGAGCGATGCGAAGAGATACGGCATGGCGCGCGGCAGACTCACATTCCAAAGCACGTCGCGGCGGCTTGCCCCGAGCACCTTGAGCACATCCTCGAGCTCGGGCTCAGTACTGGCCAGGCCCGTGGCCACATTGACCACCACCGGGAAGATGCTGATCACCATCGAGGTGAGAATGGCTGGCACCGTGCCCGCACCAAACCACACCACGAAGATCGGCACCACCGCCACCTTCGGAATGCTGGAAAAGCCCACCAGAAGCGGATAGGCCACGTCGTAGGCGAGCCTGGACGAACCAATCGCCACGCCAATCACAATGCCGATCAGCACCCCCAGCGCAAAACCCGCCAGGGTCGTCTTGAGCGTCTGAACCGTGTGCGGCCACAGAAGCGGCATCTTCTCCCACAGCACAGCAGCAATCTGGCTGGGCCGCGGCAGGATCAGGTCTGAGACGCCCCCCGCCAGACAGATCACCTCCCAGAGAACAAAGAAGGACAGCAGGGCAAGCGCCGACAACAGGCGCTGACGAACACGCGGTGACAGAGTCATGCTGCAACCTCCTGGGTGTCGGCGCTTTCTTCCTGGCTGCGCGCTTCGGCGATGCGCATGCGGAGCGCCTGAACAAGCGCGGCCATCTCGGGGGCGTAGCTCGCCTCGATGGTGCGCGGACGTCCGAAGGGGACCTCGCGCGTTTCAAGAATCCGGCCCGGACGCGAGCTCATCACGCAAATACGGTTGGCGAGATACGCAGCTTCACGCAGGTCGTGAGTGACGAGCAGCACAGTCGGGCGACGGTCGACCCAGAGGCTCTGCATAATGGCCCACAGCTCTTCCCGGGTGAACTGGTCAAGCGCACCAAAAGGCTCATCAAGAAGCAGCAGTTGCGGATCGTGAATGAGCGCGCGGCAAAGCGAAGCGCGCTGAAGCATGCCGCCAGACAACTGCCAGGGCCGCTTGTCGCCAAAGCCCTTGAGCCCCACCTGAGCAAGAAGTGCCTCAGCCCGCTCGGCAAACTCGCCGTGACGCTTGGCGCGATAGCTGGCCCGAAACGGCGGCACGATCTTGAGCGGAATCATCACGTTTTCCCGGATCGTGAGCCAGGGCAGCATGGTGGGGTTCTGAAACGCGATCCCCAGACGGAGTCGCTCGCCACCCACCGTCGGACTACCCTGTTCGCGTCCCCGGACAATCACGCCACCCGAGGTCGGCTGAAGCAGCCCGGCCACCAGCTTGAGAATAGTGGACTTGCCGCAGCCACTGGGGCCCACCAGCGCAACAAAATCGCCAGCGTCAATTGAAAGCGAGGTGCGGGCGAGCGCCACCGTGCCCGTGCCGTAGCGTAACGACACGTCACTCAGTTCGATGAAGGAAGGGTCTGACATCGCTTGCCTCACGGGTTCAGGCGGCTGAAGCCGCCGGTTGGAGTCGAACGATTGCGGCAACCGGCCCGCCGCCCGGCGGCCCCTGATGCTCTGCACCGCCCGACACATAAAGCGCGCTGTGGCCAGCGACCGATGCGAGCACCGCCCCGACCGCCGCCCGCGCATGACGCGTGCTGTGAATGTCGGAGTCGTTCAGCATGGTGTGCCTTGAACCGCGTACCTGGCCATTCGGGCTCGCCTCGGCCTTGGCGAGCAGATTCACCAGGCGTTCGCCCGCACCGCCCTCGGCATCGACATCCAGACCAAACTGCTCGCGCAACATGCGGCGCACAGACCGAGCATCGATCGCGTCATTCATCACACTGTGGCCAATGGCAACATCGGACGCGCTCTGGGTGGACTGGCCAAAGACGATCACCACATTGCTATCGAGTTCGATGCCGGCCGACACCGAGGCGCGACTGGAGAACCGACCCCAATCGGACAGAATGTCGACATCCGACAGGGTACCGACATCGGTCTCGCCCAACGCAGCGGCCACGCCAAGCGCCGAAGCGCCCCGCGAATAGCCCATGGATTCATAGGTGTCGCGCGTGACCGGCTCAAGCCCTCGCGACAGGCAGTCGCCAACCTTTGATGAGGTGAGGAGCGGGCACTTCACCTGCACGAAATGCACATCGGCCGGATCGGTGAGCCCGGCGTCTTTCATGGCTGCGCGTACCGCGTCGGCGGTGGCACGTACCTGATCGAGCCGCCCAAGCTCCTCGGGCGAAAACGCCTCCGTCTGCGCGCAGCCGATCACCATGCGTTTGATAGCGGAAGGCTCTGCTACCTCGACCCAGCTGCGACTGAACACCGTGAAGTGGGGCGAGAGCACGCCCTCAGTACCGCCCGACATCACGAGCGCAACCCTGTGGTGCGCCTCATCCGTGGTGCAGCCCAGCGCTTCGGCAAGGAGCCCCGCCCACATCACACTCGCGTATTCGCGCGTGTGGTCGTTCACGCAGCCATTGCCTTCGGTTTTCCCCATGACGGCCACGATGTGACGGGGGTCGAGCTCGCCCGCTGCAATCAGGGCGCGCACCCCCGCAAGGTCGCCCGGACCGCTCGCAGCCACCCGCCGCACACTCACTTTTTGAACACGCATGATCATTGGCCTGTGCGTGGAAGCGGATGGAGATACGACTCATCGGCCCAAAGCGAATCCTGCGCGCCATCGGACGGGCGTGCCGACGCGGGTGCGTCGGCCGGGCGTTGAGCGATTGCGCGCGTGGTGGAATCGGTATTCCTCGGCGCGGGAGGCGGCATGTTCTGAATCGATTTGACCGACGCACCCCAGCCCGCGGCATCGGTCAGCAGTTGGCCGTCGCGCATCACAAAGCGGCCACGCACAATGGTGTGTAGCGGCATACCCACCACCGTGCGCCCATGCCAGGGCGAAATGCGACTGATCGACTGCAGACGCCCCTGGTTCAGCCGCCCGCGACGGTTCATGTCAATCAGCACCAGATCCGCATGGGCGCCTGGCGCGATTCGACCCTTGAGCGGCCACAGCCCCCAAGCGCGCGCGGGCGCCTCGGCGCTCCAGCGAACATAGTCCATCAGCGTGGCGCGTCCCCGGTTAACTTCGGTGAGCATGAGCGGCATTTGGGTTTCAACACCAGGGAAGCCACAATCGCAGGCCCAGATGTCTTCGCGGGTTTTCTCTTCGGGCGTATGCGGCGCGTGATCAGTCGCAATCATGTCGATCACACCCTCTTTGAGCGCCTGCCAGATGGGCTCGTTGTGGCGCGGCTCGCGAATCGGTGGATTGAGCCTCAATACGCCGCCAATCTTCTTCATGTGATCGGTATTGATCAACATGTATTGCGGGCAGGTTTCAACCGTGATGTCCACGCCTCTGCGCTTGGCCTCGCGGATCAGAAAGAGCGAATCAGCCGAGCTGTGATGCGCGATATGAATTCGGGCGCCCGTCCATTCGGCCAGCGTGATCACCCGGCCAATGGCTTCGATTTCGGCTACCGCCGGACGTGCTGCCAGATGCGCGAGGGGATCGGTACGACCCATTGCCTTCAGCTTCAGTTCGCGCCGCGCCATAATCGATGAATTTTCGGCGTGCACCACCGTGCGCACGCCCCTCGCAGCGAGCGTCTCGAAGCCCTCGAGCAAAGCGCCATCGGTAGGCGCGGGCAGGTTGCCGAAGGTGTTGCCCACGAAGGCCTTGAAGCTGGTGGCACCGGCATCGAGTAGTTCTTCAAGCCGGTCGACAGACTCATCACCGAACAGCGCGTGAATGCCGTAGTCGACATAAGAAGATCTCGCCGCGTCCAGCTTCATCCGCAATGCTTCAACCGTTCCGGTTGGCGGGTTGGTGTTCGGCATTTCGAAAACGGTAGTAACCCCGCCGCACGCTGCAGCGGCAGAGCCGGTCTTCCAGGTCTCTTTGTGCGCATAGCCAGGGTCACGGAAATGCACATGGCTATCAATCGCGCCCGGCAGCAGATAAAGACCGGTGGCATCCACGGTTTCGCGGGCAGGCGGCATGAGGTCGTCATCGCCCACCGCCACGATCTTCTCTCCGTTCACCGCCACCGCCGCGCGGTAGATGGCATTGCCGCTCACTACCTGAGCGCCGCGAATGACCAAGTCAACCATTGCATTCATCGATTCATCCTTCACAGCATGGCCCAGCCGCCATCAACCGGCAGGTCAACGCCCGTGATCTGGCGCGACACGACGCTCGCCATAAACAGGCAGGCGTTCGCTACGTCTTCGTCGGTGGAGACGCGGCGAAGGGCGTAGTCAGCGGCGTGGCGCGTCATCGCCTCTTCCAGCGTGATGCCCAGTTTCTGCGCCATATTGGCGCAGACTTTCTCGCGAAACCGCGGCCCATCCACCATGCCGGGCGCCACGCAGTTCACGTTGATGCCGTAAGGGCCCGCCTCGAGCGCGAAGCTTTTGGTGATACCGCGCAGCCCCCACTTCGAGGCCGAGTACGCCATGCGTCCAGCGCGGCCGCGCATGCCGAAGGTACCGCCCACATTCACGATACGGCCCGAACGGCGCTCGATCATGCTGGGTAACACCGCGCGCATGGTATTGAAGCAGCCGGTCATGTTGAGTTCAACGATTTCATTGAACTCGTCGGTGGTGGTTTCCCAACCCGTCTTGCCAATCGGCCCCGACCCGCCCGCCACATTGACGAGCACGTCCACCTTGCCGAAACGCGCGAGGGTCTGGGCGACCGCGGCCTCGGTCTGGGTATCCGAAGTGATGTCGCACCCCAGGACGATCGCCTCGACCCCCAGCGCCCGCGCTTCCGCCGCGACCGGCTCGATAGCCGCTGTGTCGCGTCCGGCGAGCGCAAGCTTCGCGCCCTCGCGCGCAAAGGCGAGCGACACCGCCCGCCCCATGCCCTTGGCCGGCCCCGTGATGAATACCACCTGGTCTTTCAGTTGCAGATCCATGATCCGGCTAGTCTCCGTGTCGGATTCAGAAGCTTCAGAAGCGCATGACGCGGTCGGCCATCGGCGGCAGGAACGAGCGATTGAAGATCTCTTCAACCGCCGGTGTGCGCGGCAGCTGGTTTGATTCCACGACAATCGAGATCGCACGCTTCATCCGCTCGACATCAATGTCACCAAAACCAATCTTGGCGATTTCCGGGTGGCTCATTTCCTGTTTGAGCGTGGCAAAGAGCCGGTCCCGCTCAAGGTCGCGTTTGAGCAGCGGCTCACGCTTCATGACCGCATCCATCCCCGCTTCCGGGTTGGCAATCACGTCTTTCACCGCACGGTTGAGCGCGCGAATGAAACCCTCCACCGCTTTCGGGTTGTCGCGCACGAAATTGCGCGAAAACAGCAGCGTGTTGGAGTAGAGATCCATGCCATGGTCGACGTAATTGATGAACCGCAGATCCTTGGCGGGATCGATGCCCACCAGCAACGCACTGAACCAGACGGTGTTGATGAAGCCAAAGATGCCGTCGACCTGGCCGCGCAGCAACATCTGCTCTCGCAGGTTGGGCGCCATGTTTGATATCGACACCTTGCTCGCATCAAACTTCGCCACCTTTGAGAAGGCCGGGAAGAGCTTGAGCGCGCCGTCATTGGCGGGGCCGCCAATGGTGCGACCCTCGAGATCCTTGGGCGACTTGATCGGGCCATTGGCCTTCACCGCGATCGTGAAGGGCGGCGTGTTGTAGATCATGAAGACGCCCACCGGGGCCTCAGCCGGCCGACGCGAGGCAAAGTCGATCGCCGCGTTAATGTCGCCAAAGCCCGCGGTGTAGGCGCCGGCTGCAATTTTGGCGATGGGTGCAGACGAACCCTCGCCCTGATCGATCTCGACATCCAGCCCCTCGGCCTTGAAGTAGCCGCGATCCTGGGCAATGAAGAACCAAGCCTGCGGGCCCTGGTATTTCCAGTTGAGCACCATTTTGACCCTGGTCTGGGCCTGCGCGGGGGCACTGTGCCCGACCAGCGCCGCGCAGGTGACGAGCGACAGCGCGGCGAGGCCCAGCGTACGACGGATGCGCAAAGTGAAAGCAGAGGCGTTCATCAGCGTTTTCCTTTTCGGGATGGGGAGGAGGATGGGAGTGCAGCAATGAGATCGGTGGATTGCGCGACAAAGCCATGCAGTTGCCGAACCAGCATATGAATGGCGCGCGTGACGTAGGCGGGCGACGGCGTGCTGCAGGCATCTGCAAGCAGAATGCTGTCGTAGCCCAGGAACCCCGCGTCCTGGAGCGACGAGAACACGCAGCGGTCGGTATTGACGCCGGCAAAAAACAGCGTGCGCACATCCAGGCCACGCAGCACGCTGTCGAGTTCGTTATCCCAGAATCCCGAGAGCCGATGCTTGTGCACCGTGATGTCGGTCTCAAGCACCTCGAGTTCATCCACCACCTGCGCGCCCCAATGGCCGCGCACCAGTGACTGCCCCCGATCGTCGGGCGAACGCTCGGCATAGCCCACCGCGTCCGGGCTACGCTTGCCCTTGTACAGGATGCTCGCGGGAAGATTCAGGCGATCGGCGCGAATGCCCCAGTTAAGCCAGATCACCGGTGCGCCGGCCGATCGCCAGGCCGGCAGAAGCTGCTGCAGCACCGGAATCGGCTTACGCATCGGCGCAACCTTCACGCCCCGCTGCCCAAACCAGCCCTTCGGATGGCAGAAATCGTTTTGCATGTCGATCACAACCAGCGCCGCGCGCGCAAGGTCGAATTCGATCGCGTCGCCCGCCGCGTCAAGCTGAACCGGGCGCGGCTTCGGGGCGTGACGCACCAGGCTGGTGCAACCAGCCCGGGTCTGCCAGCTGGTGGATGCACCAGGACCGAACAGGAAGGGGTGAGTCGTAGCGGAAGGGCGGGGTTTGGGCGCTTTCATGCAACCGAAGGTGCAGGAGACATGCCAGAAAGCGTTGCCGATGTATTCTTTTTTAAGTTATACACGTTGCCGTTTTGGCAACACTAAAGGTGTGCCCATGAACCATCTCCGACATCTGCGTTACCTCGACGAAGTCGCCCGCTGTGGTTCCATCCGCCAGGCAGCCGAACGGCTCCATGTGGCGGCGTCGGCCGTCAACCGGCGCCTGCTCGACATCGAAGAAGAGTTGGGCACCCCCATCTTTGAACGGCTGCCGCGCGGCATGCGACTCACCGCAGCCGGTGAACTATTCCTTCAATACATTCGCGAGCGGGGCGCGGCATTGGAGCAGGTTCGCTCAGCGATCGAAGATTTGAAGGGCTTGCGGCGCGGCCGGATCCGGCTGATCGCGAGCCAGGCCACGGCGCCTGTCTTCCTGCCGGCGGCGCTCGCGTCATTCCGGCGCCGTCACCCGCTGGTCGACTTCGAGGTGCAGGTAGGAGACCGATTACGCGCCATTGCCGCGCTTCGCAGCTACGAAAGCGATCTCGCACTCACCTTCGGGCTCGACGCCGACCCCGATATCGAGGCGCTCGCAAGCTTCGAACAAAGGCTGATGCTGCTGATGCATCGCGACCATCCGCTCGCGCGCGCGGGCGGCCCGGTACGACTACGGCAGTGCGTCGACTATCCGATCGTGCTTGCCAATCCCGATGTTGGCGGACGCCAACTGCTCGACCGATTCCTCGCGCGAAGTTCGCTCAGGCTGTCACCTGTCATCGAGAGCAACAGCTTCGAGTTTCTCCGGGGCTGCCTGCTCCATGATCAGGCGATCACGTTTCAGATCGCACTCGGCGCGGTAAGCGACGGGGGCCAACTGGTGGCGCGCGACATCGAGGACCGCGGCTTTCCGCGAGGGCAGATGGTGCTCGCCCATCTGCGAGAACGCTCCATGCCAGTGATTGCCACGGCGCTTGCCGAGCATCTGCGTGAGCGCCTCACCACCCCCCCTCCGGGTGAGCGAGAGCACGACCCGGCCGATATCTGATCAGAGCGCAGCCACCGGCGCGCGCACAACACCGGCGCGCTCAAGCTTGGCCGCGACCGCGAGCGCCAGATCCTCCCGCCAGGGTGCAGTGATGATTTGAACCCCAACCGGCAGCGGCCAATCGGATCGGGCAGACCACACTGGTACAGCACATACCGGCAGACCCACACAGGAGATCGGCTGGGTGAGGAGGCCCATGTTGGGCCGTGCAGCCAGCGTGCGTCCGTTGATGTTGAAGGTGGCAGCACCGATCGGTGTGGCGGGCCCGGGCGTGGCGGCCGCAAGCAGTACATCGAACTCTTCAAAGAGCCGCGCCGCTTCGGAGGCCACTCGCTGACGAACGCGTCGCGCGCGATCGATCCACGCCGCGGGCAACAGCGCGCCCGCCAGCATGCGGTCGCGAATCAGGGGATCGAAGTCATCGGCTCGCGCGCGCAGATCATCAAGATGAAGCGCGCCGCCCTCGGCATTGGTAATGAGGAAGGCAGCCGCGCGCGCATGCTCGGCACCGGTCAGCGTCGCGCGTGCGGTGACACCGAGCGCGCCTGCCACCGTGGCCACCGCCTCGCGTGCCTGCTCGCCTGCGTGGTCTTCGAAATAGCCAGTGAGCGTGGCGATTCGGAGGCCATTGAGGGACGTTATGCCCGCCTCGCCGCCCGACTCGATCGCTGCCCCGCCCTGAGGCGATATCAAACTGGCAGGGTCACCCGCATCACGACCCAGCATGACCGAATAGGCAAGCGCCAGATCCTCAGCGCTGCGGGCAAACGGACCCAGCGCATCAATGCTCGCCACAAACGGATAGCTCCCGGTACGCGGCAGCCTGCCATAGGTGGGCCGAAGACCGAATACGCCGCAAAGCGAGGCGGGTACCCGAATCGACCCATTGGTATCTGATCCGAGCGCAAGCGACACCTGGCCGGCAGCCACCGCAGCCCCCGAGCCTCCCGAGGAACCGCCGGCGATCCTCGTGAAGTCATGAGGATTTCGCGTCGGCCCCACATGACTGTTTTCGGTGGTGAAGCCGTACGCGTACTCATCCATATTGAGGGCACCCACGAGCACCGCGCCAGCGGCTTCAAGGCGCCGAACCAGGAGCGCGTCCCGCGCGGCTGGTTCGCTATCCCGCTCGATACGTGACCCCGCCAGGGTGCGCAGTCCCTCGATATCAAAGAGATTCTTGACGGCGAAAGGAACGCCCGCGAGCGGCAGGCGCACGCGCTTCGCCGCTGGCATCTGATCGAGGCTCGCGGCCCTCGCCCGCGCACGTTCGGCCAGCACCTCGGTGAAGGCATTGAGCGACGAATCGGTGGCAGCGATGCGGGCAAGGGAGGCCTCCACCGCATCAAGGGCTGAACACTCGCCCCCATGCACCGCCGCCGCGATGGCGCGGGCTGTGGCAACGGGCTCACTCATGCCCGGCTCCAGGCGGCTGGGGTACGAACACCACCGCTGACTCATCGGCGGGTCCCAGCTGAACCGGTAGCAGGAGGCGATGCATCGACTCGGCCAGTGCCAGATACGAGAGCACACCCGGTCGCTGGGTCTCGCTGATCGGAAGGTTCAGCACGGCCGCGTTGGCATCGAGCAGCCGTGCGAGCGCCTCTTGAGTGTCCATGAATCGCTACCCCTCAACAGCAGCCCAGGAACTGCCGACCGCGATAAAACGGCCCGAGATCCTCGGCAAATTCCGCAAGCGTGTCACGCCAGGCCCGCCACTGACCATCCGCTTCGATCGCTGACCGGGTGCGGGCCGCGAGTTCATCACGCAACGCCGGCTCATCAACACCGGTGACCCGCCCGTCGCGAACCCGTACCTGCCCGCCTGCAATCACCGATGCGATGGCATCGGCATTGGCACGCGCCATAAAGGGTGCGACCGGATCGACATCAGGGATAAGCCCGAAGTCGCCGTCGACCCGATCCAGATCCAGTACTAGGAGATCGGCCGCATGGCCGCGCTCAAGCCGCCCCCCCGGAAGCGCCTGGTCTTTGGCCGCCCCCATCACCGAGCGCCGACCGGTGCTGCTTGCAAATTGCCAGAGCGCAGCATCCGACCAGTCGGCCTCGAAACCCCAGCCGCGATGAAGCGCCCCCGCCAGTCGCATTTCGCGAAGGCCGTCGTCGTCCTCATCGAAAGCGAGCCCGTCCAGGCCCATGGCAATCCGGCAACCGGCCGCTCGCATAGCCGCCACCGGCGCAATGCCTGACCGCAGGTGCAGGTTCGAACTGGTGTTCACTGCGATCGTGACGCCGCGTTCGGCGAGTAGTTCCAGTTCGTCCGGGCGCGCCCACGCGCAGTGCGCGAGGGTGAGGCGGGGCGACAGCAAACCGATCGAATCAAGCCAGCGAACCATGCCGTCCGGATACTGCTCATCGGCCCACTCGCGCTGATAGCGTGTCTCGAGAAGATGCATGTGCACCGGCCGCCCATCAGCGGCGCTACGCACCGCCACCGCCTGCAGCAACTCAGGCGTGCACCACTGCACGGCAGTCGGCCCGAGTTGTACGGTAACGTGGTCGGCAAGTGTTGGGTCGCTTTCAATCGCTGCAGCAATCTCGGCAGCGCGCTCGAGCTGCGCCGCGGCCGACGGCGCGGGCCCCGCCATCCGGCGGGCGATGGGTTCCCGGATTGACGGCCGCAACCGGTCCAGAACCACCGAGTCAGCGCAGTATCCCAGCGGCTGACGATCACGAAGCGACACCGCAAATCCGATCCGGATCCCGACATCTCGCGCGGCGCGCGCGACGGCAAGCGCCTCTTCGACCGGTCCGACCGTACCCTGCGTGCGAGTGTAGTGAACCATCACCGCGGTCGCCCCGCGCCGCACCGAGCGCGCAAACGAGGTCGACGCCACCAGATACGGGTCCACGCCGGGCAACAGCGACAGGAGCGGCAGCCAGGCTTCGAGTGGCAGGCCCCAACCACCGATCGTGCTCGACCGATACGTGCGGGCGTGGTCATGCGCATTGGCAAGCGCAGGCACCAGCAACCTGCGAGCGTGAGGGAGGCCGGTGCAATCGAGCGTTTGCGCTTCGACCGCGAGCGGTGCCGCGCCAGCCGTCACGTCGCGAATAACCGCCCCCTCAACTTCCAGTTGCGCATCACGCAGCGACGGCGCCGCCCCTGGTACGCAGGCGGCCCATGCTGCGCCCAGCCGCCAGCGGGCGGGCGTTGAAGCGGCGCTCATGCCGCTCAGGAAAGCTTGAACTGACGCTGGGCAACCGGCGGCAGGAATCTGCGATCAAAGATTTCCGCGGGTGCCGGTTCGCGCTTGAGTTCAAACGCCTTCGAGAGCTGAGTAATCGAACGCTTGAGCCGATCATCGGACAGGTCGCCCACACCAATCGCTGCAGCTTCTTTAGTGAGGATGACGTTGTTGAGCGCGTAAATCAGTCGACGCTTCTCGATGTCGCGATTGATAAGCGGTTCGCGCTTGGCAAGGGCTTCGATGGCAGCGTCGGGGCTGGCAATGGCATCGGCCATGCCGCGGTTGACCGCGCGCACCAGACCCGCCACCGCCTCGGGACGATCGCGCAACAATGCTGGCGATACCATCACGCCGTTGCTGTACAGATCGATGCCGTGATCGGCGTAATGGAACCAGCGAATGTCTTTTTCCGGGTCGAGTCGCTGAGCGATCAGGTTCATATAGCTCGTGACCGAGAACACGGCCGAAGCATCCACCTGGCCCTGAAGCAGCATCTGCTCCTGCAGGTTAGGCGTCATATTGAGCCACTTCACCTTGCTCTCATCAACGCCCGCCATCTCAGCCAGCACCGGGAACATCTTCATCGCCGCGCCGCTGGCCGGCGAGCCCAGCGTCTTGCCTTCCAAATCTTTCAGCGTGCGAATCGGGCTCGACGAGCGCGTCATCAGCGCGAACGGCGTGCGGTTGTAAATCATGTAGACCATCACGGGCGCAGCGCCCTGGCGCGTCGAGGCATTCTGGATGATGGCGTTGATGTCGCCGAATCCGGCCTGATAGGTGCCGGCCATGATCTTGGTCACCGTCGCTGCCGAACCATCGCCCTGATCAATGGTCAGATCGATTTTTTCTGCGGCAAAGTAGCCTCGATCGATCGCGAGGTAATACCAGGCGTGGATCCCCTGATATTTCCAGTCGAGCACGAACCGGATGGGGGTGCTGGACTGCGCGTGCGCCACGCCAGCCAAGCCAGGCGCAATCGAGAGACCAAGCGCAGCGCCGGTTGCGCCCAGCAGACGACGCCGCGGCATCGCGGTCTCTGCGGGGTCAGCAGGATGAATTGACGAGGAACGGGCGAACAGGTCGTTCGAAGCGGTCATGTTGAGCGGGTCCTTGCCAGAGGTGTGACAGATTCGCTCCCGCACCCGCGTTCCCGTCAGGAGGAGGAGGGTTGGAACGCGGGTGCAGGAGCGGTGAGCCGGAACGACTCTGCGTCACCCTTTGCATAGGACGTGCCAGCTCAAAACCACCCCGGCCCACCTCCATTTCGCCCCCCGGCGGTGCGATTCGCACCGTTTCGAGGCGCGCCCGCTCGTCGTTCGCACCGCCCTCCTCTATCATCTCAGCGGTCAACCGCCCGATCGGCGCGGTCGCATCCGGAGCCCCACCAAATTGGATGACGGTAATCAGCGTCAGGTACCCGAGGCCTTTATCCGTCTTTATGTGCCACCCGGGCGGATCAAACCTACGCTGCCGTGGGCTGAACTGCTGGAGCGGCATGAGCTCTGCGAGGATCTGGCCCAGATGCTGGGCGAAACGGCCCGGGCCCAGCTCCACGAGCTGGGCATCACCGAAGCCGATGTGCTCCAGAGAATCCGAGCGGGCCTGCCCGCCACCGACCTTGGCCTGACCGAGGGAGAGATCGGCTGGGTGACTGGTCGGCTGGCTGAAACGCTGGGCTGGCTCGATGAATCGGGCCAGCTACCGGGCGGGGTCGGGCCTGACGCCTAGCGGGCGATGGGCTTGTAGCGGATACGCGTGGGACGCGCGCCATCTTCGCCCAGGCGCCGCTTCTTGTCGGCCTCGTATTCCTGGTAGTTGCCGTTGAAGAACACCCACTGCGAATCGCCTTCGGCGGCAAGGATATGCGTGGCGATCCGGTCGAGGAACCAGCGGTCATGCGAGATCACCATCACGCAACCCGCAAACTCGAGCAGCGCATCTTCCAGCGCACGCAGTGTCTCCACATCAAGGTCGTTGGACGGCTCGTCGAGCAGCAGCACATTGCCGCCGGTGGAGAGCGTTTTAGCCAGATGCAGCCGCCCGCGTTCACCGCCCGAGAGCTTGCCCACGATTTTCTGCTGGTCAGCGCCCTTGAAATTGAAGCGTCCGATGTAGGCGCGCGAAGGCATTTCGAACTTGCCGACAGTGATGAGGTCGGAGCCACCCGAGATGGCTTCCCAGACCGACTTGTCATTGGGCAGTGAATCGCGCAGCTGATCCACGGATGCGAGTTGAACGGTTTTTCCGATTTCAACGCTGCCGGAATCCGGTTTCTCAACCCCCGTGATCATCCTGAACAGGGTGGACTTACCGGCGCCGTTCGGACCGATGATGCCGACGATCGCGCCTTGCGGCACCTTGAAGCTCACCTTGTCCATGAGCAGACGATCACCGAAGGCCTTGCTCACATCCTTGAACTCGACCACCTCGGCGCCCAGGCGCTCTGCCACCGGAATGAAGATTTCCTGGGTTTCATTGCGTTTCTGATATTCCTGCGAGCTCAATTCCTCGAACCGGGCAAGTCGCGCCTTGCTTTTCGCCTGCCGGCCCTTCGGGTTCTGACGGACCCACTCGAGCTCGGCCTTCATCGTCTTGATACGGGCGGCTTCCTGCTTGGCCTCGGTCTGGAGACGTTCCTCCTTCTGCTCGAGCCAGGAGCTGTAGTTGCCCTTCCAGGGAATGCCGTGACCCCGGTCGAGCTCGAGGATCCACTCGGCCGCGTTGTCGAGGAAATAGCGGTCGTGGGTGACCGCGACCACCGTGCCGGGGAAACGCTGCAGGAATTGCTCGAGCCAGTCGACGCTCTCGGCATCGAGGTGGTTGGTGGGCTCGTCGAGGAGCAACATGTCGGGACGCGAGAGCAGCAACCGGCAAAGTGCCACCCGACGCTTCTCGCCGCCCGAAAGATTGCCGATCACCGCATCCCAGGCGGGCAAGCGCAGCGCATCAGCCGCGATTTCCATCTGGTGGTCGCTGTCGCTGCCCGCCGTGGCGAGAACCGCCTCGTATTTGGCCTGCTCGGCGGCAAGCGCATCGAAGTCAGCGTCAGGCTCGGCGTAGGCGGCATAGATTTCGTCGAGGCGCTTGCGGGCTTCGGTGATTTCGCCCAGGCCTTCTTCGACCGCCTCGCGGACGGTCGCCTCTGCGCGCAATTCGGGTTCCTGGGGCAGATAGCCCACCCGGAGCCCGGGCATGGGCACCGCATCGCCTTCGATGTCTTTATCGACCCCCGCCATGATTCTCAGCAGGGTAGACTTGCCCGAGCCGTTCAAGCCCAGCACGCCGATCTTGGCGCCCGGGAAGAACGACAGCGAAATGTCTTTTAGGATCTGGCGCTTCGGCGGAACGATCTTGCCGACGCGGTTCATCGTGTAAACGTATTGGGCCATGGCCAGTTGCGCAGGAATGATGGGTGATTAAACGAAGGGAAATGCCGACATGGAATTCGACGAAAACGGAAAGTCTGACACATGGCGCAAGGGCTTGCAGGCGCGCCGCAAGGTACTTGGGGATGAATACGTGTCCCGGGCGCTGACTAGCGCCGATGATCTCACCGCCGATCTGCAGGATTACATCACCGAACACGCGTGGGGAGCATCCTGGACCCGGCCCGGCCTGGATCATCGCTCGCGCAGCATGATCACGGTGGCGATGACCATTGCACTCAACCGGCCGCATGAACTCGAAATTCACCTGCGCGGTGCTATCCGCAACGGTCTGACACGCGACGAGTTGAAGGAAATCATGCTCCACACGGCGGTCTATTGCGGCGCACCGGCGGCGCTCGATGCCTTCCGCGTGGCACGCAAGGTGTTTACCGAGATGGGCGTCTGAGGGACGGTCCTCAGCGGGTCCGGCGCGCCCGTTCAGGGGCCACACCCACGCCGGAAAAACGCTGCCGGACTCGCGAATAGTCGCGAAGCCGGCGGCGTATCCTGTCGTTGACCCGGTTGGTCCAGACCTCGACATCGGGTAGCGCCATGCCGTCCGAGGCAAGCCAGGCGAACGCCTCATCCACGGTGCTGACAGCCATCAGCTGAAAGCGGCCCGAACGCACCGCTTCAACCACCTCGTCGCGCAGCGCCAGGTGCTTCACATTCGCAGCCGGAATCACTACCCCGTTCATCGGCCGCGCACGATTCGGGTCGTTCAACGGCGGGGTACGCGCCTCGCAGACCTCGAAAAAGCCCTCGATTTTTTCGTTCACTGCGCCAATCGCCTGCACCTCACCGTGCTGATTGACTGAGCCGGTCACGGCAAACCCCTGGCGCAGCGGCAGCCCAGCAAGCGATGACAACAGCGCGCAGAGCTCGGCGAGCGAAGCCGAGTCACCGTCGACTTCCGCATAGGTCTGCTCAAACACCAGCGAACCCGACAGCGACAGGGGCTCGCGCATGCTGTAACGGGCCGACAGATAGGCGGCAAGAATCATCACGCCCTTGGTATGCATGGGCCCGCCCAGCTGCGCTTCACGCTGGATGTCGATCAGCGCTCCGTCACCCAGCCGAGTGGTGGCCGTGATGCGCGCGGGAAGCCCGAAGCTGTGTTCGCCTAAGGCCACCACTGCCAGCCCGTTCACCTGCGCCACGCGGGCGCCATCGGTGTCGATCAGAAGCGTTCGCGCCAGGATCTCGCCCTGCACGCGTCGCCGGATTTCGCCACTCCGCACACGCCGGGCGGCAAGCGAATCCATGACGTCGGCCTGCGCCACCTGAACCGCGCCACGCCGCGCCGCCCACTGATCGGCCTCGACCAGCAGATCCTGGATCCGACGCGTCTCCAGACTCAGCTTTCCAGCGTCTTCAGCCACCCTCGAGGACCAGTCGATCACCCGTGCGAGCGCATCCGCACCAAACGGCCGAAGGCCAGCGCACGCGGCCGCGGCGCGCAGCCAACGGGCATAGCGGGCAACCGAATCCGGCGTGCGATCGGTCACCTGTCCGAACTCGGGCGCGATCTTGAATAACTGCCCGAAGTCGGGATCAAGGCCCTGCAGCAGCATGTAAAGCGAGCGATCACCAAACAGCACGACCTTGGCATCAAAGGATACCGGCTGGGGTTCGAGCGTGACCGTGCTCGCAAGACCCATCTGCTGGCCCACCGATTCGATCCGGATTTCCCGTGTGATGAGCGTGCGCTTGAGCGCATCCCAGGCGTAGGGCTGCTGTAGCACCCGTCGCGCATCGAGCAGCAGATATCCGCCCGCGGCGCGATGCATTGCGCCGGGCTTGATCATGCCGAAATCCGTGATGAGCGCGCCAAAGCGCGCCAGATATTCGACGCGCCCCAGCAGATTGGTGAGCCCGGGGTTTTCTTCGACCACCACCGGGGTTCCTGCCTCTCGGGCATGTGTGACCAGCACATTAAGCTGGTAGCGTCGGGCTGGCGCGGCGCCATCGCTCTGAATCGCGATCCAGTCCGGTGCTGCGCCTTCGCCCGGCTGTTGAAACAGTTCGGCGTTATCGATCACATCGCGCTGTAGCGCAACTAGATAAGCGACCACCTCAGGCATGGGCAGATACTGCCGGATCAAATCATCCACCAGGTTACCCACAGCGATCACCGTCACCTCGCGATTGAGTTGTCGCAGCGACGCCTGACGCTCGCGTCGCCAGCCCACCACCTGACGCATCAGCCGCTCAAGGCGCTGCTGCAAGTCCTCAATCGCCCGGCCAATCCGCTCGCGCTCAGCGACCGGGAGCTTCTCGAAGTCCTCGGGCGGCATCACATCGCCATCTTGGGCGGGCGCAAATGAAAAGCCCGCGGGTGTTCGCCACAGCGCTACGCCGCTTTTCCGCGCCTCGGCAATCAAGTCGCCAAAAGTCTGCTCCTGCACTGAACTGAACCGGCTTTCAATGACTGATACCCGGGCGTGATACTCCTCACTATCAAAGACTGCAGGGATGGCTGTCTTGAGTTCATCGATCAGCAGCGCAAGCGCATCGCGCAGCCGCGGGCCCCAGCCTGAAGGCAGCCGTAGGCAAAGGGGGCGAGCCGGATCCTCAAAGTTGTTGCGATAACAGAGATCGTCGGGCGCCCGCGCGGCCGCGGCCATCGCCCGCAGAATCGCCGACGTGGTCTCGAGCTTGCCGGTGCTGGCTTGCCCGATCACAAAGAGGTTGAATCCGCCATGCGGAATGCCTGCAGCAAAGCGGATCGACTCAATAGCTTCGGACTGCCCCGGGGGATCCGGAGGGTCGTGCGGGGCTGGGCCATCCGGCGCCGGGAGCGACAGGGGATCGCAGCGCGGTGCAGCCTCATCTGCGGCAATTCGCTGGATGCTCATCAGCTTCTGATCGCCACCGGGGCTTCTGTGTCAGGCGCTTCGCGCGGGATCTCTTCACAAAGTGCGCGAAGCTCCTCATACACCAGCGTTTCGCGCTCGAGCAGACGCGAGGCACCCCGCTCAAGACGGCTACGCTGCTCGCGCAGGATCTGCACGCTATGAACCCGCGCTTCCTCAACCAGCCCGCGGACCGCGCAGTCAATTTCCCTCACCGTTGCATCCGAGGGCTGTAGCGTGGGGCGCGCCGCCATCGGCAGCGGCAGGGGCTCGGTCGTATCTGACATATCGAGCGACTGTGGACCCAGGGTTGGATCCATCCCGTACTGAACGATCATGCTGCGGGCAATCCGGGTGGCGCGTAGCAGATCATCGGCTGCCCCCGTGGACACATCGCCAAGACAGAGTTCTTCGGCTGCCCGCCCGGCGAGCAGCACCGTCATCTTGTTGCGCAGTTCGGTGCGGGTCATGAGAAAGCGGTCTTCTGTGGGGCGCTGAATCGTGTAGCCGAGCGCACCCACGCCGCGCGGAATGATCGACACTTTGTGAACGGTCTCCCCAGGTAGGAGCGCCATCGCAGCCAGTGCATGCCCCATCTCGTGGTAGGCCACCGTCTTGCGTTCGGAGGCATTGAGCAGGCGATTACGCTTTTCCAGCCCAGCCACGATCCGCTCGAGCGCGGCGGTGAAGTCATCAGCGCTAACCGCGGGGTGCGATCGTCGCGTGGCAAGGAGGGCAGCCTCGTTCACCAGATTCGCGAGATCGGCACCGCTGAATCCGGGCGTCAGAGCCGCTAGCGCATCGACGCTGACATCCGTCGCCTGTCTGATCCGCCGCAGATGCACATTCAGGATTTGAATCCGACCCCGCCGGTCGGGCCGGTCAACCAGCACCTGGCGATCAAAACGGCCAGCCCGGAGCAGCGCCGGGTCAAGAATCTCCGGCCGGTTGGTGGCCGCGAGGAGCACTACCCCCGACGAGGGGTCAAAGCCATCGAGTTCAGCAAGCAGCTGGTTGAGCGTCTGTTCCTTCTCGTCATGACCACCGAGCCCGAAAGCGCCGCGCGCACGGCCCAGGGCATCAATCTCGTCGATGAACACGATAGCGGGGGCTTTGGCGCGCGCCTGTTCGAACAGATCGCGCACGCGGGCGGCGCCTACGCCCACAAACATCTCGACAAATTCAGACCCGTTGATCGAGAAGAACGGTACCCCCGCTTCGCCAGCCACCGCTCGCGCGAGCAGCGTCTTGCCCGTTCCTGGCGGGCCGACCAACAGAATGCCGCGCGGCACGTGCGCCCCGAGCCGCCCATGACTCTTTGGATCTTTCAGAAAATCGACGATCTCGCGAAGTTCCTCCTTCGCTTCGTCAACGCCAGCCACGTCCTCAAAACTCACCCGAACGCCGGTTTCGACATAGACCTTCGCCCGACTGCGGCCAATCGACAGCAGCGACGACGCCCCCCCTGCGCCGAAGCCGGCTCGCGCGGCGGCCGCGCGCCAGAGAATCGCAATCAGCGCGGCGCCGATCATCCACGCGACGAGCGCGCCCAGTCCTGGCGCTTCAGGCGCCGCACGAAACGATACCGAACGCGCGGCGAGACGCTCGGCAAGCAGAGGATCAATACGTCTCGTCACGAAGCGCGGCGCGCCGTGATCGGGCGTTCGAACATACCGGCCACGCAGCAGCGATTCGCCAATCTCGAGCTCACTCACATTGCCCGACTCAAGATGTTGCAGAAACTCGCTGTAGTCGATCCGCTGCTCGTCACGCCACCACTGCCCCGAGTCAAGCGCAAGCGTGAGCAGGACGATCCCGAGCAACCACCAGCCGACATGACGCGCAGACAATTCGAAGAGATCCCTGTGACGAACGACGGCACCGATTGTCGACACCCCTGCGCTGGCCGCCTTGACCCGCGGCAAGTCCGTTGAGCAGGGCGATCATGGCAAGTCAACGACTGATCCGGATGAACTACACGAGCCCTCGCGATCGCTTCTTTACCGACCACCCGCAGCCTGTGTGTGATGACATTCGACGCCTGCGCTACGC
>CAIPNM010000287.1 GCA_903866395.1 uncultured bacterium | reverse complement strand
GTTCCTCAAGTAGCAGTGCCACCTTCATCGGATTGGGTGCGAGGTTGTACCAGAACCTGATCATGGCGGATTCCTTCCGTTGGGCAGAGCCCGACAGTGTATCGCCAGACTGAAAACCCGCGCGCCGGGGCGGGCGGGGAGACGTGACGCGGCCTCAGGCTGACGCGCGGGTGCCGGCGCTATACTCAGCAGAGCGGGGCCGCCCAAGAAGAAGTGACTCACACCACGGGCGAGTCAACCCGGTCCGGACAGTGATCGAATACGGAGGGGCAGGTGATGGGTGGCCGCATGCCGGCAAGGCGTGCCTTCGGATGGATGACAGCGGCGGCGCTGGCTGGTCTTCCGTCCTTTCACCGTGCGGCGCAGGCGCGCCAACACGATCTCACGGTGGCACAGATCGCCAACCGGCTGCATGCGGTTCCGTTTTTGCTCGCCCGCGAACGTGGCTGGTTTGGCGAGATGGCCGGCATTGGCGTGAGGGGGTTCATCGGCTCCTCCGAGGGCGGGGCAACGCTTCGAAATGCGCTTGCCGCGGAGGTCCCCTACGGTGAGGTCAGTTTGCCAGCTGTCATCGCGGCCATCGGGCAGGGCATCGAACTGTCAATCGTTCACGGCGGTGTGCAGGCGGTGTCCGATCAGGTGTGGGTGGTGCGGCGCGGTGAATCCACCATTGGTTCCCCGCGCGACTTGGCCGGCCGCAAGGTGGGCTACACCGCGCCCGGCACCCTGAGCGATATGGTGAGCCGCGCCATGATCGATTCGGTGGGGCTCGCTTCGCGCGTTGAGCGCAAGGTCGTGGGGCCGGTCCGTCAAAAGCTCGCCGCGCTTCGCGACGGGACGGTTGACGTGGCGATGGTGGCCGAGCCGCTCTTTACCCGTGAACGAGACTGGCTGCGTCCGGTGTGGAGCGCAGACGAGGTGCTGGGTCCCTGCGTTCAAACGGTTGGCGTGGTCCGCACGGAGTGGATGCTTCGGCATGGCGCGACGCTACGCGGCATCATCGCCGCTCGCCGCCGCGCCGTGCTTACGATCCGCGATGAGCCGGCGCAGGGCGCGCTGGTGATCACCGGGCACTACGGCGTGGAGCCCGCTGCCGCGCTTGCCATCGTCGAGCGCCTGCTCGCGGGCAACGGTTTCTGGAGCGACGGCAGCTTTGATGAAACCGGTATGGTCACCATGCAACGCGGCCTGGAGCGGATCGGGGCGCTGTCACCAGGCCAAGGCGGCGACTGGCGGCGCGCACTGCGGGCCGATTACCTGTCCTGAGAGGGAGCGTTTGCGGCGGGGTGGGTGGCAGCGTTCGCGCGGGCATAGCGTTCGCGTGCCTCGCGCCCCAGTGCAGCATTCAGGAGAATGGGGCTCAGCACGGTCGTGGCCACGCCCATCAAGACCAGCACCGAAAACATCGTGGGCCCGATGAACCCGCGGTCATAGGCGATGGTTGCCACCACCAGCTCCATCACGCCGCGCCCGTTTAGCACGGCGCCAAGCGCGAAGGCCTCGCGGTGGGGCATGCCGATTAGGCGCCCGCCCCACCAACCGGCAATCAGCTTGGTGGCAATCGAGACCAGCAGCACGACCAACACGAAGTCGATCTGCCCGAATGCCCGGAACGTGAAGTCGAGGCCCAGGTCAGCAAAGAAAATCGGCGATAGAAAGCCCGCGGTCACCGAGGCGAGCGTCCGTTTGAGATCTTCGAAACGCTCGGGTGCAAACTGTCGCCGGTCAAGCAAAAGCGCCCCAAAGAAAGCGCCGATCACGAAGTGGAAGCCGAGGTTTTCGCTCACCATGCCGAAAAACAGCACGAACACCGCCACCATGCCGAACAGGGCCTCGGCACCAAAGGTACCAATCAGCCGCTCGCTGATGCTGGACAGGTTGATACCGCGCCCCTCAAGCCAGCGGATCAGCAGGTTGGCGCTCGCCACCAGCGCGAGCAGTCCCAGCAGTTT
>CAIPNM010000286.1 GCA_903866395.1 uncultured bacterium | reverse complement strand
GTACCCCACGTTTTCGAGGTCGTTGTGCTTGCCCCCCGCACGGACACTGCGCTGAGAGGTGGTGGCGCGACGATAGTTTCTGTGCTCCTTGCCCAGGAACACATCCTTGAACTGCACCATGCCACTGTTAGTAAAAAGCAGCGTGGGGTCGTTGCCCGGCACGAGCGGGCTGGAGGCCACAATGGTGTGCCCCTTGGATTCAAAAAACCGCAGGAATTTTTCTCGGATATCGGCCGACTTCATGGTGAGCCCGGTTCAAAGTGCGCAACCCTCCATTTTACGTTGCGCCATGGAATCCTGTAATTTTCGCTCCGCTTCCCCGGGCAGGCGCCCGCCGCATCGTTGCTCAACACGGACATTCCCATGAAAGCGATTCTCGACGGTATCCGCGTGCTCGATCTCACCCGGGTTTTGGCTGGCCCCTGGTGTACCCAGAATTTGGCTGATCTCGGCGCTGACGTGATCAAGGTTGAGAAACCCGGAGACGGCGACGACACTCGGAGCTGGGGGCCCCCTTTCCTCAGGAATCGCGACGGCAGCGACACCCGCGATGCCGCCTATTTTCTGTCGGCCAATCGCAACAAGCGGTCGATCGCGGTCGATATCGCAAGCCCGGCAGGGCAAAAAGTGATCCGCGATCTGGCCCGTGTGAGCGACGTGGTGGCCGAAAATTTCAAGGTCGGGCAACTGCGCAAATACGGCCTCGACTACGACAGCCTGAAGGCGATCAACCCCCGCCTGGTGTATTGCTCGATCACCGGCTTTGGGCAGACCGGACCGTGGTCGCATCGCGCGGGCTATGACTTCATCATCCAGGGGGTCGGCGGCCTCATGTCGGTGACCGGCGAGGCCGATGATCGTCCCGGGGGCGGCCCGCAGAAGGCCGGGGTGGCGGTCGTGGACCTCTTCACCGGCATGTATGCCACCCAGGCCATTCTCGGCGCGCTCTTTCACCGCGAGCGTACCGGCGAGGGGCAGTACATCGACGCGGCACTCCTCGATGTGCAAGTGGCCATGATGGCCAACATGAACACCAACTTTCTGGTGAGTGGCCAGCCCCCGAAGCGCTGGGGCAACGCGCACCCGAATCTGGTGCCCTATCAGGCCTTCAAGGCCTCCGACATGTGGATCATTCTCGCGGTGGGTAACGACGATCAGTTCCGGCGTTTCTGCGAGGTCGGCAACTGTCTTGAGCTCACGAGAGATCCGCGTTTCGTCCGCGTGCCCGACCGGATCCGCAACCGCGAGCAACTGATCCCGCTGCTGGCCGAGATCATTGCGCAGCATACCGGCGAACAGTGGATCAGCGGATTGGAGACGGCGGGCGTACCTTGCGGGCCAATTAACAATCTGGCCCAGGTCTTCGAAAACCCGCAAGTGAAGGCGCGCGGCATGCGCCAGTCGATCGAGCGCGAAGACTCAGGCCCGATCGAACTGGTCACCAACCCGATCCGCTTCAGCGAAACACCCGCCACGCTCCGCCGCCCCCCTCCGCAGCTCGGTGAACACACTGAGGAGGTCCTTCGCGATGTGCTGGGCTACGAG
>CAIPNM010000285.1 GCA_903866395.1 uncultured bacterium | reverse complement strand
CCGGTTCTCTGGGCGGATCATTCGTGGTGTGAACGCGCGGGCGCAAACGCCAGGCTGGATGCGGCGCAGGCTCGAGCGGGCAGGGCAGCGAAGCGTTTCGGCGCTGGTTGATATCTCGAACTATGTGATGCTTGAGCTCGGGCGCCCCTCCCATGTGTTCGACCTCGGACGCATCCACGGTGCGCTGTCGGTGCGGTGGGCGAAAGCGGGGGAGTCGCTTGAACTGCTGAATGGCCAGACGGTGGCGCTTGCGCCCGATGTTGGCGTCATTGCCGATGAAGCGCAGGTGGAGAGCCTCGCAGGGATCATGGGCGGAAACGCCACGGCGGTGTCTGATGACACGCGGGACATCTATCTCGAGGCGGCGTTCTGGTGGCCCACCGCAGTGGCCGGGCGGGCGCGTCGCTACAACTTTGCGACCGAAGCCGGATCACGTTTCGAACGTGGTGTGGACGCCAGCACCACCGTCGAACACATTGAACGAATCAGCCAGCTGATTCTCGAGATTTGCGGCGGTCAGGCTGGCCCGATCGACGACACGATCACAGGGCTGCCGGAGCGCGCGCCGGTGAGTTTGCGCGTGGATCGCGCACGCAAGATCATCGGCGCCCCGATTGGCGCGGACGACATCGCACAATGCTTCGCTCGCCTCGGGTTGTCGTATGTGCGCGAGGCGGATCGTTTTGTGGTGCAGCCACCTGCGCATCGGTTCGATCTGCAGATCGAGGAAGACCTGATCGAAGAAGTGGCCCGTATTTGGGGCTTTGATCGACTGCCGATGCGGCCGCCGCGTGCGCCGTCATCCATGCGTCCCGTGAGCGAATCACGACGCCCGGTGCTGGCGATCAAGCAGGCGATTGCGGCGCGCGACTATCAGGAAGTCATAACCTACAGCTTTGTTGAATCATCGCTCGATGAGAAGCTGTCAGGGCGGCAGCCGGTGAGGCTCCTCAATCCCATCGCAGCGCAGATGAACGTGATGCGCACCACGCTATGGGGCGGACTGATCGAGACCTTGCGTGCCAATCTCAATCGCAAGGCCACACGGGTGCGCCTTTTTGAGGTGGGACGGGTGTTCGAGCCTGACGCGGCCGTGCAGTCAGGGCCGCTTGCGGTGCCTGGCATTTCACAACCCTGGCGGGTGGCGGCACTGGCCTTTGGCGCGGTTGCACCCGAGCAGTGGGGCGCGCCACATCGGGGAGTTGATTTCCATGATGTGAAGGCCGATCTGGAACGATTGTGCTCGCCGCTTCAGCCCGAGTTTGTAGCGGTTTCCCATCCGGCGCTTCACCCTGGCCGGTGTGCGCAGATGCTGGTCGAGGGCCAGTCCATTGGCTTTATGGGTGAACTGCATCCGGCCCTGCAACAGGCGCTGGAACTGCCCTCGGCGCCAGTGCTGTTTGAAGTCGACCTGGAAGTCTTGCGTCATCGGTCGGTGCCCGTGCATGTCGATGCCTCGAAGTTTCCAGCGGTGCTGCGTGATATTGCGCTCATCGTTCCGGTCGATCTGCCCGCGGCCAAGGTTGAGAAGACGCTCCTTCAGACCGCTCTCGAAGAGGCCGATGCCGCCATCATCCAGCAGGTCGTCCTGTTTGACGAATACCGCGGTAAGGGCTTGGAAAATAAGGAAAAAAGTCTTGCGTTCCGATTGCGGATGCAAGATACTGCCCGCACGTTGAGTGACGCTGAGGCGCAGCGCGCGGTTCAGGCGGTGGTGGCTCGTGCCGAACGCGAACTGGGTGCGCGGCTGCGCGCTGGCACCTGATGCCCCGGAGTAGCCCCTGCCTATGACTCAAGACATCGTCCAACCCGTCTCGGGGCCGTCTGCGCCCGGTAGCGGCGATTCGGCTGCCAGCGCCCCACTCAATGACGCTTTGCTGTCCGATACCACCGTCCTGTCTTTTGAGCCGGTATCGTTCGGGCCGGCCTTTACTCTTACTAAGGCCGAGTTAGCGGAAATGTTGTTCGAGCGCGTGGGGCTCAATAAGCGCGAGGCCAAGGACATGGTGGAAACCTTCTTCGAGGAAATCCGCGATGCGCTGGTGCGCGGCGAATCGGTGAAGCTCTCCGGATTCGGCAACTTCCAGCTACGTGACAAGCCCCAGCGCCCGGGGCGCAACCCCAAGACGGGGGAGTCGATTCCCATCTCGGCGCGACGCGTCGTTACCTTTCATGCAAGCCAGAAGCTGAAGGCTCAGATCGAGCTTGGCGGCGGTTCAGATAGCTAACCGATACTCCCGCCCATGAACGGAAAACCCGACGCTCTGCTGGCGTTGCCGCCCATTCCGGCGAAGCGCTACTTCACCATCGGTGAAGTAAGCGAGCTTTGCGGGGTCAAGCCGCATGTGCTGCGTTACTGGGAGCAGGAGTTCACGCAACTGCGCCCGATGAAGCGGCGTGGCAATCGGCGCTACTACCAGCACCATGAGGTGTTGCTGGTGCGGCGTATTCGCGAACTGCTCTACGAAGAAGGCTTCACGATCAACGGCGCGCGGAATCGCCTGAGTGAGATGAGTGGAAGTCGCGTGCGGTCGGTGTCGCCAGGCGTCGAGGGGGCATCGGCAGGAACGGGTGAGGGTCTGTCCGAGAGACAGGCCACAGCGCCGCTGGATGATCAGTCGGTAGCGGGTTCGGCGGTGTCGCCTGCAACCGTTGCACAACCACTGGCGGTTGAATCGGAGGCCGAGGCCGCCGGTTCGACACCACGCCGATCCACGAGTGCGCAGCAGGCGTTGCCTTTCGCGACCGACGCCTCTGACGGACAACAGGCGGTCCGGGAAGCCCTCAGGCAGGCGCTCGATCTGCTTCGCTGATATAATCTCTGGCTTCGGGGTGTAGCGCAGCCTGGTAGCGCACTTGCATGGGGTGCAAGGGGTCGCGAGTTCGAATCCCGCCACCCCGACCATGCATGACAACGGGCCGGTCCTCACAAGGGATGCGGCCCGTTTATTTTTTGCGGCCCGTTCCCTTTTCATGCGAGCGTTACCCGCACGCGCGACGTGATCAGGTGGGCGGTGTCGTTGCTGTCTCGCAGGATGGCTCGCGCGCTTGCAGCATCAAGGAATCCACTTAAGAATGCGCTGACTGACTCCTTCCGTTTGGCGTCAGCCCTGACCACCCTTTGCGAGCCCGCCCGGTTCCCTTGCCCATGCCTGCCATTCCGCTCGTCGATCTGCACGCAGCATCCTCCGACCAGGGCGTTCGCCGCCGGGTTGCTACCGAACTTCATGGTGCGCTCACCACCACCGGTTTCGCCTACATCGTTGGCCATGGCGTGCCTCAGGCTTCGCTCGACGCGGCGTTCGAAGCCTCGCGTGAGTTTCACGCCTCGCCGATGGAGAAGAAGCAATCCATCGCGATCAACCGCTTTCATCGTGGCTATATGGGCATGGCCACCTCCACCATCGTGACCTCATCGGTTGCGCAGGTGCGGCGGCCCAACCTGAGCGAGTCGCTCATGCTGATGCATGAGCTCGCGCCCGATGATCCTGATTTTCTGGCCGGCAAGCCCATGCAGGGGCCGAATCAGTGGCCAGAATGGCTGTCCGGATTCCGGCAGCCGATCGAGGCATACATCGCCGATGTGGACAACGTGGCGCGTCTCATCATCAAAACCATCGCGCTATCGCTTGAATTGCCCGAGGACGCGCTCGACCCGTTTTTTGCGCGACCCACTACCTTTTTGCGGCTGCTTCACTATCCGCCACAGCCGCCTGCAATGCCGGATGATCAGTTCGGCTCGGCACCGCACACCGACTACGGCATCATCACCGTGCTGGCGCAGGACGCCACAGGCGGGCTGCAGGTTCGGCCGCGCGGTTCCGCGGAGTGGATCGATGCGCCGCCGATCGAGGGCGCGTATGTGCTCAATGTTGCTGACATGCTTGCGCGCTGGACCAACGATCGGTTCGTGTCCACGCCGCATCGCGTGATCAACCGTTCAGGGCAGGAGCGTTATTCGATTCCGTACTTCTTCGATACCGACATGAACGCGATGATCGAGTGTCTGTCCACCTGCGTGAGCCCCGGGCACCCTGCACGTCATCCCCCGGTGCGCTATGGCGACTACCTGATCGAACGACTGGACCGCAACTACGACTACCGCAATAAGGCCGAGGCGCGTTGACTCGGACCTGAACTTTCAACCGCTGTTTCATCCATCCAAGGAGCCCCGATGAACATTCCCTTCGACCGCAGGCAATGGCTGCTCTCGAGCGCTGCGTTGGCAGGCTCCGCCTCGCTGGCGCTGCCCAACTTGTCGGCCGCGCAGCAAGCCAAGCTGATTATCAATACCTACGGTGGCCGCTGGGAGAAATTCTGGCGCGGAACGCTGATTCCGCCCTTTGCTAAATCAACTGGCATCGAGCCCACACTTGATATCGGGCTGGGCAAGAATTTTGTTGCCAACATCCGTGCAGCAGGAACAGGGCCTGCGCCCTATAGCATCGTCATGATCAATGAGAACATCGCAAGCCTGGTGCGCTCGGAAGGTTTCTTCGAGCCGATTCCAGCAGCGAAGGTTCCGAACCTTGCCAATGTGTATCCGAATCTGCGCAACGCCGGCGACAACGGGGTGCGCGGGATCATCTCGGCAATCGGGATCGGGTACCGCAAGGACCTGGTGAAGAAGCCGCCGACATCCTGGACCGATCTCTGGACCAATCCCGAGTTCAAAGGAAAGATCGGTCTCTATCAGATCGGCAACACGGCAGCGATGCTGTTCCTGCTGATGACCGCGCGGATCTATGGTGGATCAGAGCTCGCGATTGATCGGGCGTTCGCGGAAATCAAAAAGCTGCTGCCGTTTCAACAGGCCGACTGGAGTGGCACGGTCGCTACGCAACTGACACGCGGTGATGTGAGCGTGGCGGTCATTGACTTCCCCGAGATCGTCGCGCTGCGGAAGAAGGGCGTGCCCGTCGAAATGGTGGTGCCCAAGGAGGG
>CAIPNM010000284.1 GCA_903866395.1 uncultured bacterium | reverse complement strand
TAGTCAGGCGCGTCAGCGTGGTCCGCCGACTGCTGCTTGACCGATTCAACGGTGGCCGCATAGTTACCCTGTCCGCGCAAACCGATCTGTATGCCGATGCCCCAACTCCCCCGCCTAGTGATGTCGGTCGCTACTTTATCGGCTAGAACGCCCGAACGAAAGCGCTCGCGGGGGGCGGAGAGCGCTCTCACCCATTCTTCATGTGGTCCCGCTTCCACCTTTGAGAAGCTTCAGAGGTCGGCCGAGTACCACTTCTGGTTTCGGGTATTCATTAAGGGCCAGACGTTTTCCTTGGTCCACGCTGATCCTGCCCGTCAGGCCCTCATACACGCTCAATCCTGGGCTCGTCAGGCTTGAAGCACCACCGGGGGAAATCCTTCGAGTCGATACTCGATTCTGTCGCCGGCGCGCGGGAACTTCGATGTGATCATGCTGCCGAGGATCGCGATCTCGCCAGCGCGTAGCGGATCTCCCATGCCGGCAGCCTGATTGGCGAGCCACGCGAGCGCATGAAGCGGGCCCTGCATCAGATCCGCGCTTTGCCCCTTGCCCACGCTCACTCCGTTGATGAAAGCTTCACCGGCAAGTTCATTGATCGAGAGGCGAGACCAGTCCTCACGAAGCGTGCCCAGTACCGCACCCTGGTTCCACGCGTTGTCGGCGATCAAGGTAAGCCCCTGCCCGGCAAGTTTCGCGTAATCGGCATGCCGGTCATCGGCGAGCTCAAGCGCAGGCCCAAGCGCGGCGACCGCCTTCGCGACTGTAAAAGCGTCATAGGACGCACTGACATCCGCGAGATCTCGATCGATCAGCACCGCGATTTCGAATTCGATGATCAGGCGTCCATAGTCGGACGGGCGCACCCCGGCGGGCGAGCCCACCACCTGATTGCGGTGAAGCCGGCCCGAAATCGGTGCAGGCAGCCCGGTCATTGTCTGCATCGCGACCGAAGACAACGCGATCTTTCGTCCGACAGACGGTCCACACGCCACTCCTTTTTGGTGCACATAATTCGCCTGGATGGCGTAAGCCTCGGCGAGCGAGCGCGGCGCCAATTTTTGGGGAAGTGGCGCGAAGTCAGCGCGGCGCGTGTAGGCATCAACGAGCCAGCGTGCAGCGCTACGCTGGTTCGTGAAACGGTTCGATGAATTCAAGTGCGAGCTCGCTTTTCAAGTACGTGACAAGAAGCTGTTATTAGCGGCAAAATCTGCCCCTAGCGTAAACATTGCTGGTTTGTAATGATTTGTATCAACAGCACAGTGCGCGGTGCATGGTCGGATAGATTCGCGAAGTTGTTCGTTAGGCGCCCTCACCGTTAAACCCGCCGTCCGTTGGGACACCCCCCAATCGGCAACAGCCCGTTTCCTTTGAATGTTCGAGAATCACTCCCATGCAATCCGATCCGTCCAAGAAACAGTTTTCCGATCGTCTGATCAAGGCCATGCAGGATTCGGGCTACGTGGCCAAGCCGTCGGTTCTCGAGCGCGAGTTCAATCAGCGGTACTGGGGCAAGCCTATGACGCTGCATGGCGTTCGTCGATGGCTGCTCGGTGAGACCCTGCCTTCGCAGGACAAACTGCTGGTGCTCGCGGAGTGGCTGGGGGTTGCGCCGCATATCCTTCGCTTTGGCGAAGAGGTCACCGCGCGTATCGAGGATCGGCGCGCGCGTTGGGATTCCGGAATCGGGTATCAGGAGCGCGAAATCTTTGAGGCGTTTCTGCAACTTCCTGTTCCTCAACGCAAGATCGTGCGTGAAATCATCCTCGCCTTTGTAAAAGCGTATCCGTCATAGCCCTAGACCGCACTAGCTCACTTAGGCAAGCGTACCCCGTGTGGTGGTCCGAATCTGCGACTCAAACGCACGAAGGCGCTTGTATACAGACATCAGCTCGACGATGGTCGACCAGCTGGTAACCAGATACTGAAACGACTCCTGCACCTTGCCGAAGGCGCGGATGATCTGTTGCATGGTGCCTAGGGTGAGCGCACCCGCCACCAGCGTCGGGCCCAACGCGAGGTAGGGGACCAGTACGCTGAATTGCAGGTAAGACCACTTCGCCACGTCGAAATACAGGTAGTGAAAGAACAGCCGGAAATAATTGGTTCGTACATCGGCAAAGAGGCTGTTCACCTTGGCAGCTGAGGCGCGCGCGGGGTCATCCTCGCCATGGACAAGCTCTTTCCGATAGGCCGCTTCCACCCGCTGGTTGTGAAATTCGAGCCCTGGCAGCCTTACGCCGACCACCGCCATAAGCACGGTACCGGCGAGCGCAAACAAGATGGCGACATAGACCAGCGCATGCGAGACCTCACCGACCCAGGGCAGCTCCTTCACGTGAGACGAGAGGGCCCACAGAATCGGCAGAAACGCGAACAGCGTGAGCAGGCTTCGCATGAAACTCACGCCCAGTGACTCCATGATCCGCGCAAAACGCATCGTGTCCTCCTGCACGCGTTGCGAGGCGCCTTCTATGGTTCGGAGCTGCGCCCAGTTCGCGATGTAGAAATCGTTCATCGCCGTGCGCCAGCGAAAGATGTAGTGCTTGATGAACCAGTCAAGCGCCACGGCAATCAGCACATAGGTGCCCGCCACGTGACCAAAGGTGAGGAGGTGGCCGAAGTACTCGTCGAGCGCGACCGCGCCGGGCGTGGCAAGCGCTTTCTGAATCAGGTTGTAGAAGCCACCGAACCACTCATTGATCTGAACATCAAGCATCACCTTGTACCAGGTGGCAAAGAGGATTAGCGCGCTACCCAGAATCGACCAGGCAAACCAGCGGCGGCTAAGAAAGAAGCTGCGGAACATGATCTTTGCTCCCGGTTCAGGCGCGAGCCGGACGCTCGCCCGTCACCTGGTAATAAACCGCGCTCACATCGAGCTCGCCAAACCCCGCCACGCGCGCGGCCTGGAGCTGGCTTCGGGCAAGCGAGGCGAGCGGCACCGGGCGATCCAGGTCCTGAGCCAGCGCAATGAAATAGCGCATGTCCTTTTCCATGAGGCCCAGCTGGAACTGCGGGGCAAAGTCGCGCTGGAACACCTTAGGCAGCTTGGTGCGCGTGAGCCGGGAGCCAGCAGGGCCCTCGTTAAGCAACTGGGTGACCGGCTCGGGGTCCAGGCCCGCCGCGCGCGCAACCATCACCGCCTCGGCGAGCGCGGTATTCATCACCGCAGACAACATGTTGTTGATCAGCTTGATGGTGGCGCCGTGGCCGCTCGGGCCGATGTGGATCGCCTGTCTACCCATTGCATCGAGGAGCGGTTGAGCCGCGGCAAGCGCGGCCGCATCACCGCCCACCATGAAGACGAGTTCGCCCGACGTGGCCTGCGGCACACTTCCCGCCACCGGTGCGTCGAGATAGGCAAGGCCCCGCGCCGAGGCGGCCTGCGCAACGCCGCGGGCAAGCGCCGGGGTGTTGGTGCTCGAGTCGATCACCACGGTACCCGGCGCAGCATTGGCGAGTGCCCCATCCGCATCAAGCATCACGGACCGGGTGGCCTCATCGTCGGCCACGATCGATACGACAAACGCGGCACCGCGGACCGCCTCGGCGATTGAGTGACAGACGGTGGCGCCAGACGACTCGAAAGCACGCGCACGCTCAGCGCCACGGTTCCACACTCGAAGCGTGAACCCCGCCTTCATGAGATTGCGTGCCATGGGTGCGCCCATCGCGCCCAGGCCCAGGAATGCCACGGTGCCGGTCATGTTCCAGTTCTCCTGTCGATCATCGGGTGTGCTGGGGGCCGCGCCGGGCGCGGTCTCGCGTGCGGTCGCCGCCTGCAAGCCCGGCACTCTACCGCGCCAGCGAGCGCTCACCGCCCGCCACGGCGCGAGCCGCTCGCACGGCGGCGGGGCCGGGTAGCCTCGCGCATCAAGCTCCGACTTTGTTGCGCCGCAACAAGATATTTGATAACTCCTTGAAAGAGTCCCTTTATATGCTCATAATCCACTAATGCTGCAACGCAGCATTAGTGATTAATTCCGGCTGATTGACGGCATTGCTTTTCGGGCGGCCTCAGGTCAGTCATTTGAATACCCCTGTACACGGAGCACTACCCATGACCACCCAACCAGAAAAACTCATGCAGATGCAGGCCGAGGCGTTGGAAGCCTCACGTCAGGCTGCCACCAAGACACTCGAGGGCTGGCAGAAGCTCGCTCAACTGAACCTGCAGACCGCGCGCGCCTCGCTCGAGCAATCAAGCGAGCAGATCAACGCGCTGCTGGCCGCCCGCGATACCAAGGCGCTCGCCGAGCTGGTCACCTCACTCGCTCGGCCACCCCAGGATCAGTTCTCTGCCTATGCAAAGGCCGTGTATTCGATCTACCGCGATGCAAACCAGGACTTCACCTCGATGCTGGACAAGCAGGTCGCGGCGAGCAACCGCCAACTCGCCGATTCAGTCGAGACACTTGCCCGCAACGCGCCCGCTGGCACCGAGGGCGTGGTGACGCTGATCCGTCAATCGATGGCGGCTGCACAGAGCGCCTACGATCAGGTGAACCAGGCCGGGCGCAAACTCACCGAAATGGCCGAGGCCAACCTGGCGCAGGCCCCGGCCGGTTCGACCAAGCGCGGCTAAGCGGTCAGTCGATTCGGACCAGAAGCTTGCCGACGTTTTTCATCGACTCGCAAGCTTCATGAACCTCGACGATCTGCTCGAGCGTGTAGACCCGCTGAATCTGGTGAACCAGCTGACCCGCACGTAGCGCGTGGTCGATGAAGCGCACCGCCTCGGCATGCGCTTCATCAGACATCACATACACCAGCACCGTGCGTAGCGTGAGGTCTTTAGCGAGCATTGCGAAGAACGGCAATGGAGGCTGGGGCTCGGCGTCCGACCCATAAGCCGCAATCACACCGCGCGCGCCCAGCATCTTCACGTTATCGGCGAGGTTAACGCCAGCTGCCACGTCCACGATACGATCGAGCGCACGCCCCGGGCCAAGCAGGTCGGCAACCCGTTCCACCACATTCTCGGTCCGATAGTTGATGACCGCATGCGCTCCGGCTTCGCGCGCACGGACAGCCTGCTCTTCGCGACTCACGGTGGCAAGCACAAGCGAGGCACCTCCCAGACGCGCCATCTGCACGGCGTAATAGCCCACCGCCCCCGCACCACCCTGCACCAGCACCGCCTTGCCGGTCACCGGACCGTCGGCGAAGACGCATCGATGCGCGGTCATCGCCGGAATGCCCAGACACGCCCCCACCTCAAAGCTCACGTCGTCCGGCAGGCGAACCGCCTTGTGCGCGGGCACCACGCTGAACTGAGCGGCGGTCCCCGATGCCCGGCCAAGGGTTGCCTCATACACCCACACCCGCTCACCGATCCGCGCAGGGTCGACGCCTGTGCCCACACGATCGATGACACCCGCCCCATCCTGATGCGGCACGATGCGCGGAAACGGCATCGCGACATTGCCGCGTGCACCGCCACGCGCCTTCGCGTCCGACGGATTGACCGCTGACACATGGACCCTCACCCTCACCTCGCCGGCTGCGGGTTCGGGGTCAGGCAACTCGCCCACGCGCAAGACCTGCGCGGCAGGGCCTTTCGTGTCGTACCAGGCTGCTTTCATAAGACGTCTCCTGCAAATCGGATCGGGGTGCATCCCACCTCGGGTCAGTGCACGGGCGGAGCGCGCATGAGTTTACCGGCAGCAGTCAGAACACCGAATGCCGACACGAAGCTTTACGATCGCTTACATCAGCGGCCACCCGCGGCTCGACCCATCTCGCTACGATCAGGTTCATGAAGCGCACCGTCGTGCTTCACATATCCCTAAGGAACCTCCCCAATGAAACCGCACCGCATTGCCGCCGCCTGCGCCATCACGCTCGCCCTTACCACCAGCGTGGCCTCGCACGCACAGCAACCGCCCCTGCAATCGCCATCAACCACCGGGCAATCCATGCCCCACGGGTCGCCGCACAGCGGCCGTCATCACGCCGGTCAGCCACACCACGCCCCGCATGCAGGCCACCCCGGGCATCACGCTCGCGGCGCCCAGCACGGCCATGATGGGCTGATGCTGCCCGGAGCGGGACTCTTGCGCGGGCTGAACCTGAGCGAGGCACAACGCGATCGGGTGTTTGCGATCCTGCATGCTCAAGCCCCCCAGATGCGGGCACAGACCCGCGACGCGCAGAAGGCCCGCGACGCCCTGCAGCAGGTCGCCCTGGCGGGTGAGCTCGACGAGACCCGGCTGCAGGAGCTCGCGCAGCGCGCAGCGCGCGCCAGCACTGATCTGGCGTTGCTGCGCGCTCGCACGAACAACGCGCTCTTCAAGGAGCTCACCCCCGAGCAGCAGGCACAGCTGAAGGCACGCATGGAATCGCGCCAGCAACACGGCGGTCATCATCGGGCGGGCATGCACGGGATGGCCTCGGCCAGCTGAGCGTTCCGCGTAGCGGCGCCGGGTGATTCGCCTGGCGCCGGCCATCGGGCATGGCATAGTGAGGGCTCGTCTGCCGGCCACGCGGCAAACGTCCCTTGCAACGCAGCCAGGCCAATCGGCCTCGGCCCCGTCCGATGCTCGATTCCGCTCTCCAGTTCGCCGCTCTCAATTTCGCAGGTACCTCTGTCAGCTGGCTTGAACTCATCGCGTTTGCTTTCGCGCTCGGCGGGGTGGTGCTCACCGCGCGCGTGAGCCCCTGGGGCTGGCCGCCCACCATTGTTGCGAGCGCGCTCTACGGCTGGCTGTTTTTCGAACACAGGCTCTATGGCGATGCCGCGCTGCAGCTCTTTTTCATCGCGGTGTCGATCTGGGGCTGGCGGGCGTGGCTGCGCCCGTCGCGGCCGACCGATGGGCAGCCCCCCCTTGGCCAGATGCTCCTTAACCAGAACCGGCTCAGCGTGAGCAGCCTGTCACGAACCGCGCTCACGCGCGTGTCAATCGCGCTCGGCGCTACATGGCTCGCCACCGGGCTCGTCCTGTCGCGCTTCACCGACACCGATGTTGCCTGGCTGGATGCCGCCCTCACCGCAGGGAGTCTGTTTGCGCAGGTGCTACTCGCGCGTCGATATCGCGAGGCCTGGGCGCTCTGGGTTGGCGTCAATGCGATCGCGGTGGCCCTCTTTGCAATCAAGTCGCTCTGGCTCACGGCAATCCTGTACGCGCTCCTGCTCGCGCTGTCGGTCCTGGGCTGGCGCCACTGGCGACGCCTCGCGAGCGAGGGATGACCGCGCATCCGATCATGCCGAACATGAGCCCTGCGCAAGCCACCGCCCAGCTCGCACTCGTTCTGGGTGCCGAATGCAGCGGCAAGACCACGCTCTGCGAGGCGCTCGCGGACCATCTCGCCGCGCCGCTTGCGCCGGAATATCTGCGAATGTGGTGCGAGCGCGAGGGCCGTACCCCCGATCGTCATGAGCAGCGGCAGGTGATCGCCGGCCAGCTCATGCTCACCCGGGCTGCGCTCCGGCAGGCGCGCGCCGCGCGCGCCCGCTGGGTGCTGAGCGATGGAGCACCGCTACTCACCGCGGCCTACAGCATCGAATATTTCAACGATGACTCGCTGGTCGAGGTGGGGCTGCGACACGCGCGGCGCGCGGCGCGCATCGTTCTGCTCGATCCAGAAATCGAATGGCGAGCAGACGGGCGGCTGCGAGATGGCCCGGCACGCCGCCGCTCGGTGCATGGCATCCTGGTTGGTCTGTTGGAGCGCGCGAACCTTGCGCATTACACGCTCGCCGGAGCGCCCGTGGCGCGGATGCGGGATTGTCTTGCGCTTCTGCGCTAACATCGCCTCTGGTCGCTAGGGGTCCCGGACAAATCCGGCCCGCGGACGGCGTCCTGCCAGCCGGGTTGATCGCAGCCCGACTCGCCGGACGTCCCCGCAGGACGGTCTGCCATGCAGACGGGTGAGAAAAACCCTTGGAACCTGATCAAGTTAACCCTTGCGCAGGGAAGCGTCCGTTGCCGAAAGAGGTCGTGCCGACCTTTTATCAGGCCGCCCTTCGTTGATGGGCGTGGCCGGCTTCGGGGGCTTTGTTGCGCTGGTCACGGAGCCGCCCAGATGAATCGTCAACTGTCCCGCACGCTACCCTGCGCCGTGCGCCGCATCCTGCCCGCGCTTGGCGCTACCGCTGCGCTCACCGCAGGCATTGCAGCACCCACAGCGCTCGCGCAATCATCGCCCTCTGCCGCCCTGTCCGCGCCGCTTGCGCCCGTGGAGGTTCGCGCAGGCGACGCTTCGCCCGCCCGGCAGGGTGCCTCGGTCGGCGGACTGAGTGACGCGCCGCTTGCGGAGACTCCGCAAAGCGTCTCGGTCATCCGCGCCGAAGCGCTTCGCG
>CAIPNM010000283.1 GCA_903866395.1 uncultured bacterium | reverse complement strand
AGGAGGACGCCGACAGACTGGATACGCCGACAGCAATGGCCAGAGGTCAGTGGAGCCGACGATAAATTTCCTCGGCAAGCGATCTCGAAATTCCGTCGACCCCAGCCAGGTCCTCGACGCTGGCCGCCATGATGCCACGCAAGCCGCCAAATCGGGCGAGGAGACGCTGCCGGCGCTTCGTACCGACCCCCTCGATTTCATCCAGGCTCGTGCCTTGTCGGGCGCGTGCGCGCTTCGCACGCATGCCTGTAATGGCAAACCGGTGCGCCTCGTCGCGAATTCGTGCAACCAGCATCAGCGCCTGCGATTCCGGTCCCGGCACAAGGGTGGGCCGGCCGTCGGCAAACACCAGTTTCTCTAACCCCACCTTTCTACCCTCTCCCTTTGCTACGCCGACCAGCAGCGACCGATCAAGCCCCAGCTCGTCAAACACCTCGCAGGCGACACCCAGCTGCGCCGCGCCGCCATCGACCAGCACCACATCAGGCAGCTTGCCGGTGACCGCACGGTAGCGCCTCGACAGGACCTCACGCATCGCGGCCGGGTCATCGCCTGGCGCCGCCGACTCGATATTGAAACGTCGATACTGAGACGGCTGCATCGCGTGCGACTCGAACACCACGCAAGACGCCTGGGTTGCCTCACCCATGGTGTGGCTGATGTCAAAGCATTCAACCCGCAACCCCTCCAGGTCGGATCCGTCGTCGATCCCGAGAAGCGTTGCCAGTTCGCGCGTTCTTCCGCGCTGCGAACCCTCTTCGGCCGCGCGCTGGGCGATGGCGAGTCGACCGTTCGAGACCGCCTGTTCCAACCACCGTCTCCGCTGCTCATGCGGCTGACGAAGCCACTGCACCGTCTGCCCTGCCCGCTCCTGCAGCCACGATTGCATGACTTCATCGGGCGCAGGTTGATTGGCAATGATGATCCCGGGGACCGGAAGCGAGTCGTAATGCTGAAGTAGGAATGCATTCAGCACCTCACCCTGGAAAAGCTCATCGCCTGCCTCGGCAGCTCGGAGCTCCGGGAAAAAAGCCCGATCACCCAGGTGCCGGCCACCGCGCACCATCGCCAGATTCACGCACGCCCGCCCACCTTCCACACACACGGCAATGACATCGGCGTCGGTATCGGTGCCGGTATCCATCGACTGTTGGCTGAGAACCTTCGAGAGCGCGGTGATCCGGTCTCGCAGCACCGCTGCCTGCTCAAACTCAAGCCTTTCGGCGGCGGCATGCATGTCGCGCTCGAAATCATCGAGCAACTCTCGGTGGCCGCCACGCAAAAAGCGCATCGCCGACTCAACGTCATGGCCGTAGTCTTCATCGGATACCGCACCCACGCACGGCGCACTGCAACGGCCGATCTGATGAAGCAGGCAGGGCCGGGTTCGATTCGAATACACCGAGTCTTCGCAGCTGCGCAGCCGGAAAACTTTTTGCAGCACCTGAATGCTCTCTTTCACCGCCCAGGCGCTGGGAAAGGGCCCGAAATAGCGGCTGGAGCGCTCAAGAACGCCGCGGTAGTAGGCGATGCGGGGATGCCGATGACCGGAGAGCTTCAAATACGGATAGCTCTTGTCGTCACGAAAAAGAATGTTGTAGCGAGGCTTTCCCGACTTGATCAGGTTGCTCTCGAGCAGCAAGGCCTCGGCCTCCGAGGCCGTGACCGTGGTGTCGACCCGAACAATACGCTCCACCATGTGAGCGATACGGGGGCTAGGATGATTCTTTTGAAAGTATGAGGAGACCCGCTTTCGCAGGTCTCGCGCCTTGCCGACATAGAGCAGGGTTTCACTCTCACCGATCATCCGGTAGACGCCCGGCCGATGAGGCAGCGAGGCAATCAGCGCCCGCGCATCAAACCCTTTTTCTTCGGACTCGTCCGACTCAGACATGACCAGCCGGGCGCATTGCGCGCCAACGACGCAGCCAATCTCGATTGGGACGCCAGCGAAGGGCTGCAATCAATGCATCCGCCAGATCGGGGCGGTTACAGACCAGCAGCATGTCGCAGCCAGCGCTCAGTGCTGCACGAGCACGGGCGTGAATATCCCCGGCCACCGCAGCACCCTCCATCGTGAGGTCGTCGCTGAAGATCACGCCGTCGAAGCCAAGCTTCTCGCGCAAGATCGTCTTCAGCCACTTGCTGGAAAAGCCCGCAGGCTTTGTATCAACAGCCGGATACACCACATGAGCAGGCATGACCGACGACAGGGTTTCCCCCAGCCAGCGATAGGGCGCCGCATCATGCTCGATGAGGGTGGATCGCGTGCGT
>CAIPNM010000282.1 GCA_903866395.1 uncultured bacterium | reverse complement strand
GCCTCGCGAATTCCAACAAACACCGATCGCGACACAATCGCATGGCCGATATGGAGTTCGCGCACGCCCTGAAGTGCCGCCACCGGCTGCACATTCACATAATTGAGGGCATGCCCCGCGTTAAAGCGCATGCCAAGCGAGCGAATGAGGTCACCAGCGCGACGGATCCGCGCGAGTTCATGGCGAACCGCCGCACTTTCTGCATCCCGCCCCTGTTGATGAAACGCATGCGCATAGGGGCCGGTGTGAATCTCGCACACGCGGGCGCCGATGCGCACAGCCGCCTCAATCTGCGGTGCGTCGGCGTCGATAAACACGCTGGTGACAATGCCAGCGCCCGCCAGCCTCGCCACCACTTCACGCAGCCGCGCCTCCTGCGAAACGATATCAAGGCCCCCCTCGGTAGTAACTTCATGCCGTCCTTCGGGGACCAGCATGGCCATCTCGGGTGTGAGAGAGGTCGCGATGCCCACCATCTCATCGGTCGCCGCCATTTCAAGGTTCAGCTTGATATGGGTGAGCTCGCGGAGCCGCCGTACGTCGGCATCCTGAATATGACGCCGATCTTCGCGCAGGTGCACTGTGATGCCGTCCGCCCCGCCGAGATGCGCTTCCACGGCCGCCCACACCGGATCGGGTTCATAGGTGCGACGCGCCTGTCGGATGGTGGCGACGTGGTCGATATTGACACCGAGTTCAATCATGGGGAGAGCTTATGAAGGTCGATGAGCACCTGCCGGGTGCGAAGCGGATGCCCCTCCAGCTGATGCGAGAGGATGGCCCGGGCGAGATATTTTGCCTCGCTACGGCTGTCGGGCGAAGTAAGACGCCCTGCTGCCAGGTCAAGCAACGTACGTCCCACCACTGCAGTCTCACTGCCTGGCTCTGCGGCAATGAACCCACTGCCCGGATGCCACGCGTAACGTGTTCCAGGACGGATGGGCGCCCCCGCCGCGTCCGTATCGAGCTCGGGCGCGTGACCGGTCTCGCGAAGCAATTGCCATTCGAACGCGCGTAGCGTTTCCTCCAGTGGTGCGCCCTCGGCAAGCGCTACCAGCGTGGCCGAATAGGCGTCAAAGAGCGCCGGATGAGCGTCTTCTCTTGGCAGCATGCGAAGCAGCAATTCGTTGGTGTAAAACGCACAGAGCAATGCGTCACCCCGTGGCGGCTGAATGCCACCCAGCCATTCGGCGGTGTTGAGCGTGCGCAATTCGCCCTGCCCCGACCACACCGCAGAGATCGGCTGAAACTGGAGCAACACCGCTCTGAGGGCCGAGCCCGGCCGCTTCGCGCCTTTGGCCACCACCCCCATCCGTCCGTGATCGCGCGTGAGCAGATCAACGATCAGGCTGGTTTCCCGGTATGGCGTGGAATGGAGAACGAACGCCGTATCGCGAACCTTACTCGTAGCCATGGGCGCGAAGGCTGGCCTCGGAATCGGCCCAGCCTGACTTCACTTTGACAAACAGTTCCAGATAGACCCGGCATCCGAAGAGCTTCTCCAGCTCAGCCCGTGCATCGGTTGAGAGCCGACGGATACGTTCGCCGCCGTGGCCCACCACAATGCCCTTCTGGGCATCGCGCTCGACGAGCACACTGGCAAACACCCGCCGAAGCGACGGCAACTCCTCGAAACGCTCGATCTCCACCGTGCTTTGGTAGGGCAACTCATCGCCCAATTGCCGAAACAGCTTCTCGCGAATCATTTCAGCGGCGAGGAACCGCTCGCTTCGGTCGGTGAGTGCATCAGTCTCGAAGAGCGGCGGCCCTTCAGGCAATCGCTGGACGCACAGTCCGATCAGGGTATCAATCTGGCGCCCAGTGCGAGCACTGACCGGAATGATTTCATCAAAGCCATATTCGCCCTGAAGCTTTTGCACCATGGGGAGCAACCGCGACTTGTCGGGTACCTGATCGATCTTGTTTAGGACCAACAACCGGGGCCGGGAGCGGCTTAGCCGCCGCGCAAACGCTTCGTCGGCCGGGGTCCAGGCCTGCGCATCGCACACAAGGAGCGTGACATCGGCGTCTTCAGCCACCTGGAGCGCGGTTCGGTTCAGCACCCGGTTGAGGGCTCCCCCCACCCGTGTCTGAAAGCCGGGGCTATCGAGGAACAAAAGCTGCGCGTCTTCACGAGACAAGACGCCAACGATTCGGTGTCGGGTGGTTTGCGGCCGATCGGAGGTGATGGAGAGCTTTTGCCCGACTAGTCGGTTCAACAACGTTGATTTACCAACATTGGGGCGCCCAACAATCGCGACGGATCCACAGCGATGCATCGGAAGCGACTTCGTCCTCAGGCGGCTTCAGCGGAGGGTCCCGCTGGCTCGCCCACCCCCTGCGCCGACGTACCGGGCACAGGGCCCACCAGTCCGGACGATGAAGCACCAAGCGGCGTCGTTGCCCCCGCAGACGTGTCGGGCGCCGCCTGACGCGCGCCGCGGGTTCGGCGCGTGACAACCGAAGCAGCCTCAGCGGCGTCGAGCGCAAGTCGCGCAGCCGCCTGCTCAGCCGCCCGGCGGCTACCTCCGCTTCCCAACACCTGGATGCCGAGCTTAGGCACCGAGCACTCCACTTCGAAGGTTTGGTTGTGGGCCGCGCCATGCGTGGCGACCACCGCATAAACCGGTAACGGCAGCTTTTTCCCCTGCAGGTGTTCCTGCAGAAGTGTCTTAGCGTCTTTACCCAGCGTGCGGGGATCAACGGACCTCAGGATGGGATCGTAGAGGGCTCGGATGACATCCGAGGCACGGTCAAACCCGGCATCGATGAAGATGGCGCCGATGAGGGCCTCGACCGTGTCGCCCAAAATGGAGGGGCGACGCATGCCGCCGCTTCGAAGCTCGCCCTCGCCAAGGAGCAAATGGCGGCTGAGGCCCAGCCGGTGGGCGATATCCACCAAGGCCTGCTGCTTGACCAGGTTCGAGCGCAACCGCGACAGGTCGCCTTCGTCAAGCTTTCCAAATCGCTCGAAGAGGAGGGACGCCATGGCGCAGTTGAGCACCGAATCGCCCAAAAACTCCAGGCGCTCGTTGTGCGGTTGGCCGTAGCTTCGGTGCGTCAGGGCCTGCCGAAGCAAGACTGGCTCGCCAAATGCGTGGCCTAAGGCCTGCTCGAGTGTTTCGAGCGGTTCACTCAAGAATTCGCTCCTGGGGACCGGGCTGGGCGATTCGTCGCGCATGCCGGTCTCAAGCTCAGTGGAATCGGCCGATACGGCCAAAGTCACCGAAATTCATCCAGATGAAAAACGCCTTGCCGACAATGTTCTGCTCGGGGACGAAGCCCCAGAAGCGGCTGTCCAGGCTGTTTTCACGGTTATCGCCCATCACGAAATAGTGACCGGCCGGCACCGTGCAATCAAGCCCGGAACCACGGTAACTACAGCGATCGATGAAAGGGAACCTTTCCATCGGCTCGATTCGAGATGATTTATTCAATTCTGTCAATACCTTATGCGGGGTATTTCCAAGTGTTTCTGAATATTGAGGATACAGGATCAGACGGCGCCTGTCTTCAAATTCCCCGGCAGCGGTCAACGGGACCGGCTGGCCGTTGATGGTGAGGCGCCCATCGGCGTAAACCAGGCGATCCCCCGGCAAAGCCACGACGCGCTTGATGTAGTCGATCGAAGGATCGCGTGGGTAGCGAAACACCATGACATCGCCACGCTTCGGTGAGTCCACCTCGATCACCTTGGTGTTGATGACCGGCAGTCGAACGCCGTAGGTGTATTTGTTCACCAAAATCAGATCGCCCACGAAGAGCGTTGGCAGCATCGACTCGGAGGGGATCTTGAAGGGCTCCGCAACAAACGAACGCAGCATGAACACCACCGCGATGACGGGAAAGAGCCCCGCCGTGTACTCGAGCCAGATGGGCTGACGCTCGAGCTTGGCGCGAAGTCCCTCGCGCTCTTCGGCTCGCATGTCGGCCGACACCCCGGCAGGCGCCGCGCTTGCATCGAAATGCTCGAGCGCGTCGCGGGCCGCTGCGATGCGCCGTGGACGGAATATGAAGCGGTCGGCCAGCCACGCTGCAAACGTAATCAGGACCAGCACAAACAGGATGAGCGCAAAGTTCATGAACGGTCCGATCAGCGGTCTTCAACCTGAAGCACGGCCAGAAACGCCTCCTGCGGAATTTCCACCGACCCCACCTGCTTCATCCGCTTCTTTCCTGCCTTCTGCTTCTCGAGGAGCTTCTTCTTCCGTGAGATATCTCCGCCGTAGCATTTCGCAAGCACGTTTTTGCGAAGCGCCTTCACGTTCTCGCGGGCAATGATATTTGAGCCGATTGCCGCCTGAATGGCCACGTCGTACATCTGCCGCGGAATGAGTTCGCGCATCTTGGCGGCCAGCTCGCGACCGCGGCTTTGCGAGACCACGCGATGAACGATCAGTGACAGTGCATCGACCTTTTCGCCGTTAACCAGCACGTCCATCTTGACGACATCCGATGCGCGGTATTCGCGAAATTCATAGTCCATGGACGCGTAGCCACGGGAGATCGACTTCAGCTTGTCGAAGAAATCGAGCACGATTTCGTTCATTGGCAGGTCATAGCTGAGATGCACCTGGCGACCGTGGTAGGCCAGGTTGGTCTGAACGCCGCGCTTGCCGGTGCAGAGGGTCATCACCGACCCTACATACTCCTGCGGAACAAAAATGGTGACCGACACCACCGGCTCGCGGATCTCTTCGATCTTGGAGGGGTCAGGCATCTTCGACGGATTTTCCACCCGCAGCAGGGTGCCGTCTCGCATCAACACCTCATAGACCACGGTTGGGGCGGTGGTGATGAGGTCCATATCGAATTCGCGTTCGAGCCGCTCCTGGACGATGTCCATGTGGAGGAGACCAAGGAACCCGCAGCGAAACCCAAACCCCAGCGCCTGCGACACCTCAGGTTCAAACTGGAGCGACGCATCGTTTAGCTGAAGTTTCTCGAGCGCCTCGCGCATCGCTTCATATTGGTTGGCTTCCACCGGATAGAGCCCGGCAAACACCGAAGGCTTGATTTCCTTAAAGCCTGGCAGCGGCGAAGTGGCTGGCGCACGCTCCATCGTGATGGTGTCGCCCACCCGCGCCGCTTTCAATTCCTTGATGCCCGCAATCACAAAGCCGACATCACCGGCCGTGAGCTGCTCGCGCGTCACAGACTTGGGCGTGAACACGCCAACCTGTTCGCAGGGATAAGACATGCCGGTTGCCATCAGGCGGATTCGATCTTTGGGCCGGAGTACTCCGTTGAACACCCGAACCAACATCACCACGCCGACGTAGTTATCAAACCAGGAGTCGATGATGAGCGCCTGAAGCGGCGCATCGGGGTCACCCTTTGGCGGGGGGATACGAGCAATGACAGCCTCGAGAATGTCGTCGACCCCCATGCCAGTTTTTGCACTGGCCTCGATGGCTCCGGACGAATCGATGCCGATCACGTCTTCGATCTCGGCGGCCGCCTGCAGGGGATCAGCCTGTGGCAGATCCATCTTGTTTAGAACGGGCACCACCTCGACACCGAGTTCGATGGCGGTGTAGCAATTGGCAACGGTTTGCGCTTCAACGCCCTGCGAGGCGTCAACCACCAGGAGCGCTCCTTCGCAGGCCGAAAGCGAGCGGCTCACCTCGTAGGAAAAATCAACGTGGCCGGGCGTGTCAATGAGGTTAAGCGAGTACACCTTGCCATCGCGCGCCTTGTAACTAAGCGCGGCAGTTTGCGCCTTGATGGTGATGCCGCGCTCGCGCTCGAGATCCATGGAGTCGAGCACCTGCGCTTCCATTTCGCGGTCAGAGAGACCGCCACAGCGCTGGATCAGACGATCGGCAAGCGTGGACTTGCCGTGGTCAATGTGGGCAATGATTGAAAAATTTCGGGTCAGCCGCATGGGCGTGTCAGGCTCGGACAAAAGCCGTCACGCCCCGGGAGCGGGGCGTGTTAAGGCAAACCCGAAAGTGTAACAGGCCAGCACGACTAGCCTGTCGGCGGGCGTTCATCGAGCCGCTGGCCTCACCGGCACGTACTGGGCGCTGTCCCCGCGACGAATCAGGAGCACATGGGTACGCGAGCGGTCGAGCTTGGCCACGATTTCGTTGAACTGCTTGGCTGAGCCGATATCCTGGTTGTTCAGAGCCAGAATGACATCACCAGCGCGAATGCCGGCGCGGGCGCCCGCGCCATCGGCCGCATCCACCAGAACCCCTTGCCGAATGCGTAGTTGCTGGCGGCGATCGTCGGAAATGTCACTCACGGTCACCCCCAGCAAATTGGTGGCCCCGCGCTCCTGGCTCTCTCCCGGCGCGCCCCGACCCGAGGCCCGGGCACTGCGGTCAGGTTCGAGCTCGGCCACCGTCAGGTTGAGGTCGCGGGTCGATCCCTTGCGCCAAACCTGCACCGATACCTGAGTGCCGGGCCGGGTACCGCCCACCAGCCGCGGCAGATCACTCGAGCGCTCGATGGGTCGCCCGTCGAACCGGGTGATGATGTCACCAACCTCTACGCCACCCCGCTCGGCCGGACTGCCGGCTTCAACCGAGCGCACCAATGCGCCGCTGGCCCGCTGAAGGCTAAGTGCCTCGGCCACATCCTTCGTGACCTCCGCAATACCGACGCCGATTCGACCCCGGGTCACTCGCCCGCTATCACGCAGCTGGTCGGCCACGCGCATGGCTTCATCGATGGGTATTGCAAATGAGATCCCCATGAAGCCGCCGGTTCGGCTGTAGATCTGCGAGTTGATCCCCACCACCTCGCCCGCAAGATTCAGTAGCGGGCCGCCGGAGTTTCCTGGGTTGACCGCCACATCGGTCTGAATGAACGGCAGGTAGTCGCCCGTGTCCCGGCCCTTGGCGGACACAATGCCCGCGGTGACGGTGTTATCGAGTCCGAAGGGCGAGCCGATTGCCATCACCCATTCGCCCACCCGCAATCGTGTGGGATTGCCGATTGGCAGATGCGGTAAGCCTGTGGCCTCGACCTTGACCAGTGCCACGTCAGTACGCCGATCCGACCCTACCAGCCGGCCCTTCAGCTCTCGCTTATCGGTGAACGTGACATAGATTTCATCCGCACCCTCCACCACATGATGGTTGGTGAGCAGATAACCGTCGGCGCTGATCACGAAGCCCGACCCCACGCCTCTCGGCACCTCATCACCTGGGCCTCTACCCCGCGGCTGCGGGCGCTGATTGGGCGGAAAGAAACGACGGAAAAATTCAAAGAACGGATCGCCTTCTTCCATACCCTCGGGCATCTGCGGCCGCTGCGGCGGGGCAGCCCCCTCCTTGACCCGCTCGGTGGTGCGGATATTCACCACTGCCGGGCCGGCCTTCTCCGCGAGATCGGCGAAGTCCGGCAGCTGGCGGGCCTGGACAGTACCGACGCCGGCAATCGGCGCCAGGGTAGGCGTTCCAACCGCAGCGAACCAAGCGATAGAAGCAATGAGGAGAATTTTTTTCATGGAGGCGTCCCGGAGGGGGCTGGAGAATGTTGATTGTCGCGATATGGGGCGACAGGCACCGGAATCAAGTAGACGTTCGAAGGGGCATTCGTTGCGCGGG
>CAIPNM010000281.1 GCA_903866395.1 uncultured bacterium | reverse complement strand
GTTTTCCACAAATACTGGCTGCTTCCAAAGGACTGACAGTCTCTCGGCAAACAGGCGCGCCGTCGCGTCAGCCGCGCCGCCCACGGTGAAGGTGGCCACGATCCGAACCGGGCGCGAGGGATAGTCCTGCGCCGAAAGCGCAGGCGCTATGAGCGTCATGCACAAGGCGAGGCAACGCAACAAGGTCTTGACAGGTGGCATGGCTATCCCTGCAGGAAAGTATGTTGAGCGAGGAGTAAGAGAGCGGTCTTAGTTCTTGGCCAGATCCAGCGAGGGGCCGTAAAAAAGTTCCTCGGGCTGGACCCGCCTGGGGGAGATGCCCTGCTCATGATGATAACGGGTGAACGTATCGAGTACATGGCGGTTTTCGGTCAGCCCATAGCTCCAAAAGTCTTCGCCCATCAGCTGCCGGGTGGACTCGAGTTCGGCCACGCTCCAGGGCAGGGTCACGGCCAGGTGGCCGATCTGCCTGAGTTCTTCGGTCGCCAGCCGCTTGGCCTCGATGAAGGCCTTATAGACGCTGACCGGTAGCCATGGATGTCTATCCACCAGGGCTTTGCGGATGCCCACCACGTGCATGGTTGGAAAGATGCGGGTCTTGGCGAAGTACTGCTGTTCGGCCAGCCGATAGTCCGGAAACAAACGGGCCACGTTCGGGGCACCGTCCAGAAAGCACGACGGCGCCTTGGCCCCAAACACAGCATCAAGCTCGCCGGCGCGCAGTTGACCCGACAGGGTCTGCCCGTCTGGGAGTTGCACCACCTGCACATCGCGTGGCAACGTGATCGGCGAACGCTCGGTGCGGCCTGGCTGCTCCAACCCGCCACGGCGCCAAAGAATGTCCTTGGGCTGAACGCCGTATTCATCCTGAAGCATGCCGCGGATCCAGACATTGGCCGTGATCTGGTATTCAGGGATGCCGACCTTCTTGCCGCGCAGATCTGCAGGACTGTGGATGCCGCGGTCCGTGCGCACGTAAATGCCCGAGTGGCGGAAAGCACGGGAAAGAAAGGCAGGTACCGCCACATAGTTGGAACTGCCCCTGGCCACATTGAGCGTGTGGCTGCTGAGGGACATTTCGCAGATATCGAACTCCTGCCCCTTGAACACCCGGTGAAAGATTTCTTCTGGCTCCAGGGCCAGCGGCACGACATGGCAACCCTCCACGCGCACACGGCCATCAAAGATGGCTTTCGTGCGGTCGTAATTGCAGCAACCCAGACTCAGTTCCAGCGTGTTCATCGCATAGGCATCCGTCGATCGTTCGAAGTCAGGCTAGCATGATCTTTGAGACTTGAGCTCCAGCATTCATGCGCCTTTCGGTATGTCGGACAGGGACATTATCTCGATAGATTTTTGGTGGCCTTTTCTCGGCTCCGTCGTCTTCGAAATCCCTTCCAGCCAAAAAATCGGTTAACGTGTGGCGCTTCAGTAAGAACCATAACCATAACTGCCCCGATCATGACAGGCCTCGGACGAGTCGTCGCCGTCGTCGCGTTTTGCACTGCGCTCTCATCGGTGCAGGCGCGGGTTACGCGGATCGTGATCGATGAGGTGAGACCGCAGCCTATCGCCGCATCAGTGGGCATCGCCACCGAACAGATTGCCGGCCGGGCTTTCGGTGAACTCGACCCTACGCTGGCGGCTAACCGCCTCATCAACGACATCGATCTGGTCAAGGACGCAGACGGTAAGGTGCGCTATGTGGCCACCTTTGTGCTGACCAAGCCTGTCAATGCCAGTCAGGCCAGCGGTCTGATGTGGCACGAGGTACCCAACCGCGGCAATCCGCGCCCTAACGTGGTAGCCGAGCGTGCCAATGGCGATATTGATCTGACCAGCGCCTGGCAAGGTGACAACGCGGGCGCCACAGCGGTGCGTGCCCAGGCCGAAATCAATAAGCCGCACTGGTTGAAGGTGCCGGTGGCTCGACACCCCGACGGGTCGGCGATAACGGGGCAAGTGTTTGGCCGCATCATCAACCGATCCGGTCACTCATCGCAGCCCCTGATCGTGCAATCCAATCCGGTACCGTATCGCCCGATCAGCCTTGACACCAGGCAGTCGCGACTGGTCGCCCGCGTGGCTGAATCCACCCGCGGCGAGGTGATCGGCGAGAGCGAGATCCCCGCGAGCGACTGGGCGTGGGCCCGCTGCGACGCGAGCAATCCCTTTCCGGGTACTCCCGACCCCACCCAGATCTGCTTGAAGCAAGGGTTTGACGCGTCTCGCCTGTACCAAGTGGTCTTCACATCAGCCGACGCCTACGCCCTGGGTATCGGCTTTGCCGCATGGCGCGATTTGGGCCAGTTCTTCAAGACGGCGCAGGTCGACGACGCTGGCACACCCAATCCAATCGCAGGCCTGGTCACACACAGCATCGGTCGAGGTGTATCTCAATCTGGGAATTTTCTGCGGGGCTGGCTGCATCTGGGCTTCAACCAGGACGAGACGGGCCGGCAGGTTCATGATGGTCTGTGGCCCATCATTGCCGGTCGGCGCATTGCACTGAATTTCCGCTGGGCCCAGCCAGATGGCGTGCTCGAGCTCTATCAAGCCGGGAGCGAAGGGCCGCAATGGTGGTTACCGCATCCGGACCTCGTACGTGCATTGCCCGCCGCGGGCCTTCTCGACCGCTGCACGGCCACCGGCAGCTGCCCGAAAATCATCGAGCACTTTGGCTCGGCCGAGGTCTGGGCTTTGAAGTTGACACCGGAGTGGATCGGTACCGATGGGAAGGCCGATTTGCCGCTGCCCGCCAACGTAAGGCGCTACTACATTGCAAGCTCCGGACACGGCGGTGGCACCGGCGGCTTCAACTCCAGCCTGCCCGGGGTCGGCCTCCCGGCCAGTGGCCCCAACTGCCCTGGCAATAATTACGGAAGCGCGTTGCTACCGGTCAACCCGATGCCGCATACAGAAACGGTCAATGCACTGCGGGTGCACTTTCGGCAATGGGTGATGCGCGGTATCGAACCGCCTCCCAGCCGCTGGCCGCGTCTGAGCGAGGGCCTGCTCGTGAGCGCACATAAAGCCGCCCTAGGGTTTCCGACCCTGCCCGGACTGCGCACAACAGCCCCTGAACCGGATTTCATCATGCCTGTCATCGACTATGACTGGGGACCTGAATTCAACCCTGTCGATGGTTCGGGCGTGGCAAGTCATGCACCGCCACCCATTCGACAGGTGCTGCCGATGTTTGCGCCCCGGGTTGATGCCGACGGTAACGAGCTGGGCGGTGTGCCGGTCGTGCTACTGGACGCGCCGCTAGGCACTTACCTGGGCTGGAATATCACGGCACCGGGCGCTCGCCCTTTTCACGCTGGCCAGATTTGTAACTACATGGGCGGCATGATCCCTTTTGCCCGCACTGAGCAGGAACGTAAAGCCAATAACGACCCCCGTTTGTCGTTGGAGGAGCGTTATGGCGACCATGAAGGCTATGTGCGGGCGGTGCGTACGGCGGTGGCGCGGGCCCAAGCGGCCGGTTTTCTGCTGCCCGCAGATGGTCAAGCCTTGATCCGGGCCGCTCAGGGCAGCCAGGTGCTCAAGCAGAGGGCGGTCCAGTAAGCGGTCTCGTTGGATACATGGTCGAGCGTCCGGCGGTTCGCGAAGCACAAGTTCGATCCCGCTGACGATGCCGAGTTTTTCCGAGACTCGCTGCCGATGAAACTTGACCGTGCGTTCAGTGATGCCCAACTCAAGGCCTATGCCGGCGCATTACGTAGTGTTCGAGGCCTTGCAAGCCTTTAACCGAGAGCTGGCGCGCGCCCCGGCATAACGCTGCTGCGGCTCGAGGGCTCTAGTCCAACTTCTGGCCTGCAAGCGCTACCTTCCAGCGGCTGCTGCTTTGCTCGATCCAGGCCCGCGCACTCGCGCCGTCCTCGTTGATCAAGCGCGTATCAAGCGCCTTGAGTCGGTCGACCACCTTGGGGTCGGTGAGCATTTCGCGAAATTGCCGTTGCCAATAGCGCTTGACCTCATCCGAAGCGCCACTGGGCAACATGCCGAAAAGCGCAAAGCTGATAGAAAAGCCGGGAAAGCCCACTTCGCTCAGGGTGGGTACCGCAGGCAACTCGGGCGACCGCTCAATGCCGGAAGTAGCAAGCGCCAAAAGCTTGCCAGACTGAAGATGCTGACGTACCCCGCCGATCACGATGAAGCCCATGTCGACCTGCCCCCCTACCAGGTCGGCCACGGCTGGGGCGGCGCCCTTGTACGGAATGTGTGTCGCCGCAAACCCGGCGCGCTGCGCGAAGGCGAGGAACGCCAGGTGGCCGGGGCTGCCAACACCGGCCGACGCGTAGGACAAGGGTTGCGAGCGAGCCTTGCTAACCAACTCGGACAGCGTACGGACACCTTTGCCTGGGTTGACGGCCAGGACCTGTTCAAATGATCCGATGAGGCTGAAGGGGTCCAGGCTGGTCTGTGGATTGAATGGCAGGGAGGTTTGAATGATTGGCGTGATGGTGATCACGTTTTCGAGCGTGAACAACATGGTGTGCCCGTCGGGCGCCGCGCGCGCAACGGCTTGGGCACCGATCAAACCGTTGGCGCCCGGTACCGCCTCGACGATGGCGGGCTGTCCAATTTTCCCGGTGAGGTTTTCGGCGAAAGCGCGCGCCATCAGATCGGCAGGCCCGCCCGACGCAAGATTAATGACCAGCTTCACGGGCTTGCTCGGAAACGATTGTGCGGTCACGCCCGTGCCCAGGGCCAAGCCAGCCACGCCAATCGCAATGGCGGCCAATTGGCGAATCCTGTTCATGCAATGTCTCCAGGTTGTTGCAGGAATTCTCCTTTTCGATCATACAACCACTTCAAATCAGTCGACGCCTGCGCCCTGGGTATTGGCTTTGCCGCATGGCGCGATTTGGGCTGGTTCTTCAAGCCTGCGCAGGTCGATAACGCTGGCCGACTTGATCCAATCCCGGGCCTCGTCACGTACAGCTTCAGTCGAGGTGTATCGCAGTCTGGGACCTTTCCTTGGGGCTGACTTCATCTGCGCTTCATCGAGGACGAAGCGGGCCGGCAGGTTCATGATGGTCGGTGGCCCATCATTGCCAGTCGGCGTATTGCACTGAATTTCCACTGGGCCGTGCCAGATGGTGTGCTCGAGCTATATCAAGTCGGGAGCGAAGGGCCTGCTGGGAAGCGCCCACAAAGCCGCCCCTGGATTTCCGACCCTGCGGGGGCTATGCGAAACGGTCCCTGAGCCGGTCGCGGTGGGTGGAGATCGCGGCCGTTGGTGCTTCAAGCCCGCTGTCGATCAAACGTTCCTGATAGCGCGTGGCGCCGGCAAAACCACGCCACTCGATCGCCCGAGCTCCACGCCTTCCTCGACAGTCGAGTAAATGAACCGATCGCCGCGATAGTAGGCATCGTGGCACAGCACTACCCTGCGACTGGCGTCGACTCGACTCGTTCGTATTCTCACGAGCGCCGACAAGGGCGAGCAGCGAAGCTGCCTTGCCATGTCGTCGTCGGCATACGTGACCACCATTTCAATGTGGCTACGCCGAAGGCTCAAGCGCCCACCATCGAGAATAAGACGCAGAATTTTTGACCGACGTTCTGCACCTTTCGGGAACGTTTTATACAGCTCCTCGGCCACCAGGACCGTCATGTACGCAAACGGCTCGTCCTCCAACAAATGAAGTTTCTCGATAGCGACATACTTTGGATATTGTCCAGCATTTGGCGGAACGAAATGGGGTGGCAAGTGGCTTGTGTTGGTTCGCTTCAGGATCCGAATCGAACAATTGGTTGGAAGATCTAATCGATCATTGATGGCAGCGCGAAGACCGGCACTGTGGGCGGCAGGCTCGGTATCCGCGCAAACGAAGGTGCCGCGGCCTCGCGTGCTGGAGATCAAGCCCTCCGCGGACAACAGTCGGAGCGCCTGCCGCACCGTGACCAGCGCAACACCGTACTCGCGCGCAAGCGCTTCGATTGTTGGAAGTTGCGCGCGGGGTTCCCATTCCCCCTGGCTTATTCGGTTTCGCAGACTATGACCGACTCGGATGTACAAGGCGACCTTGTCGAGCCCCGAGGACGATTCAGATCGGTGGGGGAGCGCTGCGCGCCGCCCCTTTGCCGCCAACGCAGACTCAGCCACCTTGGACAGGCTTTCGATGCATCAATGCTGTGCGCAAACACGAGGCGACGATATCTCCGTGCTGGTTGATGGCCACATGTTCGAACTCAACCAGCCCGGCATCCGGGCGTGATTTGCTGTCGCGCACGGAGCGCACCGTCGTGCGTGACCGAATGGTATCGCCGTGGAATACCGGCTTAGGGAAACGCATATCAGACATGCCGAGGTTCGCAACTGTCGTTCCGAGCGTGGTGTCATTAATGGATTGCCCGATCATCAGTCCAGCGGTGTAGAGGCTTGCCACCATTCGCCGCCCGAATTCGGTCCCCGCGCAGTAGTGCTCATCGAGGTGGATGGGGGCCACATTCATTGTGAGGGCGCAGTACATCACGTTGTCCATTTCCGTGATGGTGCGGGTCCAGGGGTGGTCAAAGGATTGCCCAACGAAAAACTGTTCGAAGTAGAGTCCGGCCATCACCTGATCTCGCTTTAAAGTCATAGCAACGAATTTACTTAAAAAGTTCTAATGTTGCAACTTTCAACACTTACGCCTACGATTGCTTCTTATCCAGGCAATCGGGCTTGGCCAGGACAGGACCCTGATCGATGGACTTTTCGCTGACCCAGGAACAGACCGCCATCCGCGACGCAATCACAAAGATCTGCTCGCGGTTTGATGAAAGCTACTGGCTTCAGAAAGATCGCACCGCTGAATTTCCGCACGAGTTCGCGAATGCCTTCGCTGAAGCAGGATGGTTTGGGACCATCTTTCCTGAGGACTGTGGCGGAGCGGGCTTGGGTATCACTGAGGCGGCGCTCATCATGCTTGAGGTCGGAAGGCTTGGTCTTGCAGCGTGTTCGTCAATTCACATGAACATGTTCGGCGTCCAGCCAATCGTCAAATTCGGTAGCGCTGAGCAGAAGCAACGCTTTTTGCCACCCGTGATCGCGGGAACGGATCGGGCCTGCTTCGGGGTTACTGAACCTGATGCCGGACTTAATACCACCCGGATCCGAACGTTCGCCCGCCGAGAAGGTAACCATTATGTCGTGACGGGTCGAAAAGTCTGGACATCCACCGCACAGCAGGCGAACAAGATTCTGATTCTCACGCGAACACAGGCGATCGAGTCCTGCGCGCGCGCCACTGATGGAATGACGCTCTTCTATACCGACCTCGATCGCTCTTGCATTGACGTCAGAAGAATCGAGAAACTGGGGCGTGCAGCAGCCGATTCAAACGAGCTATTCATTGAGTCGTTGCGCGTTCCGGTTGAAGACCGGATTGGCGAAGAAGGCAAAGGGTTTTCCTATCTCCTCCACGGACTCAACGTCGAGCGCATTCTGGTGGCCGCAGGTTTCCTGGGCGCAGCACGGTATTGCCTTGATAAAGCGTCCCGCTATGCAAAGGAGCGGGTCGTGTTTGATCGTCCCATCGGGCAGAACCAGTCAATTCAGCACCCGCTGGCTGAAATCTGGATTCAGATTTCAGCGGCTGAACTGATGCTGTTCAAGGCTGCGTCACTTTACGATCGTGGTGAAAACTGTGGCCTTGAGTGTAACGCCGCGAAGTACCTCGCTGCGGAGGTGTTCTTCAGTTCGGCCACGCGTGCGGTCCGCACACACGGTGGGTTCGGCTATGCGAAAGAATTCCACGTCGAGCGCTATTTCCGTGAATCTGTGCTGCCCCTGTTTGCGCCGGTGAGCCAGGAACTGGTGCTCTGTCATATCGCAGAGCGGGCACTCGGGCTTCCAAAGTCTTATTGAGCGTATCCGTCATGCATTCAATCTGGCCACTCCGATCGTTTCTGTTCGTGCCCGCCCATCGCAACACCTGGGTTTCTAAGGCGATCCGAAGCCACCCTGACGCGGTGGTCCTCGATCTTGAGGATTCGGTGCCCGAGGACCAGCAAGCCATCGCCCGCCAGCATCTGGCGCAAGAAATCCAGGAACTGACGGATCACGGTGTCGCGCCTTTTGTTCGGATACACAGTTGGGGGCAGCAAAGCGCCGAAGAGATTGCTGCAATCGTCCATCCTGGTCTCGCTGGCGTCTTTCTACCCAAGGCGAGCTCTCCCGCTGAAGTCGCAGGGCTGCACGATCTGCTTTCTTACCACGAAGGGCGGTGCGGTTTGCAGCATGGAGCGATTTCGATCATGCCCCTGCCTGAAACGGCAGAAGGGTTACAGCGCGCTGAGCTGCTGGCGCGGGCAAGTACAAGGGTGAGGGGGATCGTTGGAACCGTCTCGGGACCAGTCAGCGCCGACGTTGCCGACGCATTTGGATTTCGCGCAACCCTTGGAGGCGTCGAGCAGTACTACATGAATTCGAAGCTGGTGCTGGATAGCCGCGCAGGGGGGGCCGCGTTTCCGATTGCGGGTGTATTCGGTGTTCCGCTGGATGATCTCCGTGCCGTCGAGTCACTCCTGCTACGCGCTCGGAATTTCGGCTACACGGGTAGTCCGGTCATGCACCCGTCACATGTTGCGCTTGCCAACGCCGTCTACTCCCCGACGGCGGAGGAGTATCAGTATTTCGAAGGTCTCCTTCAGGCGTTCTCTGAAGCGGAAGCGCAAGGCCTGGGAGCGGTTCGCTACCGGGGCGCAATGATTGATTACGCCATGTTGCCGCGCGCTCGTCAGGTGGTCGCCGAGTATTGCCGCCGGCAGTCGCAGCCCGCTGAGCGTCCATAGAACTCCAATCTGTAAAGCTGTTGTCCTTCAGTCGGAGAGCCCATGTCACACAGTCTTTTGAACTTGCAGGTCCGATTGAAAGTTCGGCCGGTGGGTGTACCCACCGCCGAGCATTTCGAACTGGTACGAGAGCCCATCGCAGAGCCTGGTCCGGGGCAGGTCACCGTACAGATCTTGTTCGTTTCGGTTGACCCGGCCATGCGCGGATGGGTCAACGCCGCCGCCAATTACGCTGAGCCTGTGCCGATCGGCGGGGTGATGAAGTCGTTTGCGGTTGGTCGAATTACCGAGTCGCGGCATCCGCGTTGGCGTGCGGGCGATCTGGTCACAGGGCTCTTTGGATGGCAGCAGTGGGCGGTCATCGATGCGTCAGTGATTGATCGGCGTCTCGACCCCAGCATCATCGGTGACCTCCCTGTGTCGTACTCTTTAGGGGTGCTGGGGCTGAATGGCGTCACCGCATATTTTGGCCTGTTTGAGGTTGCGCAGCCCAAACCTGGTCAGACGGTGGTCGTGTCGTCCGGCGCAGGATCGGTGGGCTCATGCGTAGGACAGCTGGCAAAGATTGCCGGCTGTCGAACGGTTGCTATTTCTGGCGGGCCTGAAAAGACCAGACTCGCCGCCGACCTGTTTGGCTTCGATGCGAGTCTCGACTACCGCTCGCCGGATTTCGTTGCGCGGCTAGAGCAGGCCTGCCCGAAAGGCGTTGACGTCTATTTCGATAACACGTCCGGATCAATTACCGACGCGGTTATTGCCAGGCTCAACGTGCGCGCGCGGGTGGTGATCTGCGGGACAGTGGCATACACCGACTGGAGCCCGCCGCCCCTGGGCCCTCGCATGGAGCGCCAGCTGCTTGTCACGCGGGCGAGGGTCGAAGGGTTTATTGCCCCTGACTTTCAGCATCGCTGGGGTGAAGCCTATTCCATCCTGGCCCAATGGATTCGGGAAGGCCGTATCAAGGTTCTCGAGGACGTACTCGATGGCCTCGAAACAGCACCCGGGTCCATCGAAGGACTCTACCGAGGCGACAACATGGGTAAGCGCGTGATCAGCGTGACCTCAGAGCACCGTAAGGACCATTGACGTGACGCATCCGCTTCTCCATGGCGTTCGGGTTCTCGACATGTCTCGAGTTCTTGCGGGACCGATGTGCGCGCAGTACCTTGGCGATCTGGGCGCCGATGTCATCAAAGTTGAGTCCGTCGATCACGGTGATGACATGAGGGTGTGGCCTCCGCTCCGATACAGCGCTGACGGGCAGCAGGCTGCAGGCGCCCCCTACCTGGCTTGGAACCGAAATAAGCGCGGCATTGCTCTGAACCTCAAGTCGCCCGATGCACAGCAGGTCATCCGGCGGCTGATCCAACGCGCCGACGTGGTCATCGAGAGCTTTGGTCCAGGTGTCGCCGCCCGGCTCGGCGTTGACGCGAGCGCCGTTCGAGCTGTGGCGCCTCGGGTCGTGCATTGCAGCATTTCAGGTTTCGGAACGGTCGGGCCATTGAAGGACGGCAAAGGCTACGACATTATTCTGCAAGCTTTTGCCGGGATGATGTCGATCACCGGCGAGACTGAGGGTGGCCCAGTTCGCTCACCTTTTTCCCCGATCGATCAGGCGACCGGCATGCACGCGCTCACTGGAATCCTGGCAGCACTGCACGCGCGCACTCAAACCGGAGCAGGGGCTGCTATCGAGGTCTCACTCTTTGATACGGCAACGGCCTTGTTGGGACATATGTTGCAAAACTACTGGGAGCGCGGCACCGAGCCCGCGCGTCACGGCGTAGGACATGAGTCGCTTTGCCCTTACGAGGCGTTTGATACTGCCGACCTGCCGATCGTGCTCGGCGTCGCCAATGACCCGATGTGGACAGCTTTTTGTCAACTGGCGGGGCTGGAGGCCTACGCCGCGGATGCTCGATTCTCGACCAACGTCGCCCGCGTCAAGAATCGCAGCGATTGCATAGCTCTGGTTCGCGTAGCGATGGGGCGGCATACAAGGGCGGAATGGACCATCAAGCTCGACGCCGCTGGGATCCCCTGCGCGCCGCTACATACTCTTGGGGAACTCTCAAGTCATCCTCATACGGACGCGTCCGGGATGGTGTTTGAGTACAAACATCCGGCGTTCGGAACGCTGAAGAGCGTCTCACAGCCTCTGCGGATCAACGGCGCACGAGCAACGCTTCGACGCCATCCCCCCCTCCGCGGCGAGCACACCCATGAGGTATTGAAAGAACTCGGATACAACGACGATTCAATTCGCAGCCTGTTGTCCGCTGGTATCGCGCGCGCAGCCGGTTGAGCCAACTATCTGACAGCTCTGTTTTGCTTCTCGTCTGAGCCCTATCACTCAAGGAGTGCACATGACTTCAAGGCATCGTTCATTTTTTCGCAACGCTCTCCTCGCCGTATCGACGCTCGTTGCCGCGCTGGCCGGTCCGTCGCCCTCAGCATCGGCTCAGGATACCTGGCCAAACAAACCTGTCAGGGTGGTGATTCCGTTTGGCCCGGGCAGCGCAACCGACATCGTAGCAAGGGCCGTCTCCGAGGAACTCAGGACCGAATTGGGGCAGGCCTTCATTGTCGAAAATCGTGCAGGAGCGAATGGGTTCATTGCTGCTGAGATGGTCGCCCGCGCCGCTTCCGATGGCTACACGCTCTTTATCACTTCCTCCACCACACACACCACGAATCAGTTTCTATTCAAGAAGCTCCCATACGATCCAGTTAACGACTTCGTGCCGATCGGCGGCATTATCGAAGCCTATTATGTAATGACAACCCCCTTGAGCCTCCCGGTGTCCAATGTGGCCGAACTCGTGAGCTGGTTGAAAGGGAATTCAAACAAAGCGAGCTATGGCTGGGGTGCCACGATCAGCCAGATCGCTGGCGCGACGTTCCTGAAAGACATCGGAGCGTCGGCTGCGGGGGTCGCTTACAAGAGCAGTCCGCAAGCAGTGGCCGACCTGATTGGTGGACAGCTAAGCTTCGTGGTGCAGGACGTCACCACGGCGTTGGCGCATATCCGTAACGGGCGCGTGAAGGGGCTCATGGTGAGCTCCCCTCAGCGAATTCCGCAACTCGCCAACGTTCCTACCGCCGCTGAAGTCGGGATGCCAGGCTTTGATGCGAGCACTTATGTGGGCATGCTCGCGCCAGCAGGCACGCCGGAGCCAATCGTGACCAGGTTGAGCGCGGCGCTTCAGCGCGTCCTTAAAAATCCAAACATCATTCAAAACATGGACAGCTGCTGTTCGTCACGGATGTTCCCGTCAACGCCCGCAGAGTTCGATGCCTATCTGAAGCAAGATCGAATCAAGTGGCAGAAAAAGATCAGCGGGGCAGGGCTCGAGGCGCAGTAACGGGTCAATCCTGGCGAATATTCGCCTCCCGAATCACGCGCCCCCATTTCTGATGCTCGGCGTGTATCAGCGCGTTCAGCGCGTCTGGCGTGCTCGTCTCCACCTCATAGCCTTGCTTTCGAATCGCTTCACCAACGCCCGGGGCGCCCACGGCGGAGACCAGTGCCTCGCGAACCCGGGCTACGATTTCCGGCGGCGTCCCGATGGGCATCACCATGGCAAACCAGACTGACGCTTCGTAGTCGGGGTATCCCTGTTCCGCGAAGGTTGGGACGTCAGGTAAGGCAGCGATCCGCTTCGGAACGGTCACCGCGAAGGCACGAATTTTCCCGGCCTGAATTTGAGGAACTGCAGTGGGCGCTGATGCAAACAGCAGTTGTACCTGGCCCCCAATCAAGTCTGCCATTGCCTGTGCGCCGCCTTTGTAAGGAACATGCACCATCCGCGCACCGGTGACGGCGGTCATCAACTCGCCTGAAAGATGGCCGGAACCGCCGATTCCGGCAGAGCCATAACTGATCGTACCGGGCTTTGCCTTGGCCAGATCCACCAAATTTCGCAGGGATTCAGCGCCAACAGACGGATGCCCGACGAGCACGTATCCGCCTTTCACCACGAGGCTGACTGCTGCAAAGCTCGCAAGCGGGTCGTAGGGGAGTCGGCGCAGATGCGGGGTGATCGTGAGCGGCGCCGAATCGATGTAATGAATAGTGTACCCATCGGCGGGCGACCGCGCCGCGTTCTCAGCCGCTAGCGTTGCGCCAGCCCCTGGACGGTAGTCAATGACAATAGGCTGCCCCAGTACCTTCTCCATTCCCGCTGTAAACACTCTTACAACGCTATCAGCGCCCCCACCGGCTGGATAACCGAGCACCAACCGAAGGGGTTTGGTGGGCCAGGCTGCGGCCTGCGCAGCAGCCTCTCCGACGAAGCACAGCAGAGCAATTGTCAGTACCGCGGTCAAGATTCTCATCGCTTCTCCTCATTACCACTTGGCCTGTCCGGCAGAGGATACCGCCCATTCACCACACTGTGCGAGGTCAGACGCGCTGGCTCGCACCCGCGGCAGCGCGTCAGAATATCGGTTCGAGGTGCGCGCGTTGACGTGCACTCCTTCCACCTGTCCGGAGCCAGTAAAGATGCCTGCACAAAAAGTTGCCTTGATCACCGCTGCCGGGTCCGGCATGGGTGCCGCGACCGCCCGAAGACTCGCCGACGATGGATACCACTTTGCCGTGATGTCATCGTCCGGTAAGGGTGAGGCACTCGCCCGGTCGCTGGGTGGAGTCGGGATCACGGGATCCAATCAATCGGTTGACGATGTCCGGAAACTGGTCGATCTCGCCATGCAACGCTAGGGGCGCATTGATGCGCTGGTCAACTCTGCCGGGCACGGCCCGCGCGCGCCCGTTATCGAAATCACCGATGCCGACTGGCACACCGGGCTCGAGGTTTACTTCCTGAGCGCGGTACGGCCGATTCGCCTGGTTGCGCCTATCATGGCCGAGCAGGGCGGCGGAGCGATCGTCAATATCAGTACGGCCTGGGTCCATGAGCCCTCAGAGATGTTCCCTAACTCTGCGGTATTTCGGGCGGGGCTCGCAAGCTTTACCAAGATTCTCGCTGATACCTACGCTGCAAAAAATGTTCGCGTCAACAATATTCTGCCCGGCTGGATCGATAGTCTTCCCGCCACCGAGGCTCGGCGCGAGAGCGTTCCCATGAAACGCTATGGACGTACTGAAGAAGTCGCCGCCAGCATTGCTTTCCTGCTTTCTGATGGAGCGGGCTACATCACCGGTCAGAATATTCGAGTCGATGGTGGCATCACACGATCCGTTTGACAGTTCAGACGAGTTTGCCTCTTATCAACTGCCCTGCTTGGCATAGTGAGGTAAAACAATGAGAATCGTCGTCCTCGGCGCAGGCGTAATTGGCGTCACCACAGCCTACGAACTCGCTTGCGACGGCCACGAGGTGATCGTCGTCGATCGGTAGGACAAAGCCGCCATGGAGACAAGCTTCTCCAATGCGGGTATGGCCTCGCCAGGGCATGCGTACACATGGGCCTCGCCTCGGGCGCCCAAGATCCTCTGGCAGTCGCTGTTCCGCGACGACGTAGCCCTGCGGCTGCGGCTGAGTCCCGATCTGCGCATGTGGGCCTGGTTCTGGCGCTTCCTGAAAGAGTGCAGCGCTGAGCGTGCAGCCATCAACACTGCACACAAGGTCAGGCTTTGCCTGTATTCGCTCGAGCGTTTCACGGAGCTCGCGCGGTCCGTACCGATCGCATACGACCGCACCATGAAAGGTGCGATCTACATCTATCGCGATCAAGACCACTATCAGCGCGGCGTCGGTGCCACGAGTGTGCTCACTGACAATGGCGTGACGCTACGAGCCGTCAGCACCGATGAGGCTGTCGCGATCGAGCCGGCGCTCGCCCCCGACCGGGACAACATCGCCGGTGCCATTTATTGCCCGATCGATGAATCCGGCGACTGTCATGCCTTCACCCAGCAACTCGCAGACTTCTGCGCCACCAGGCTTGGCGTACAGTTTCAGTGGTCTACCGAGATACGCCGGATCGAAGCCGATGGTGATCGGGTAACCAGCGTGTTCACCGACAAGGGGCCGCTCGCGGCCGATGCTTATGTGCTCGCGCTTGGCAGCTATACCCCGCTGCTCAGTCGGCCGATCGGCGTCGATATGCCAATCTACCCGGTCAAGGGATACGCGCTTACCGTACCCATTGAAGACCATGCCGGTGCGCCAACGCTTCCTGGCGTTGACGAAAAGTACCTCATTGCATGGTCCCGGCTCGGTCACCGCTTGCGGGTCACCGCAATGGCCGATTTCTCTGGCTTCGATCGCTCGCACAGCGAGCGCGATTTCAGCCACATGCTGGCAACAATTCAACGTCTTTTCCCCGATGGTGCCGCCTACGAGAAGGCCAGCCGATGGGCAGGCCTGCGGCCGATGACGCCAAAGGGTACCCCCATACTCGGCGCGTCTCCGAAACGAAACCTCTATATCAACTCAGGGCAGGGGCATATTGGTTGGACCATGTCGATGGGCTCGGCAAGAGTCGTGGCCGACATCATCGGTGGACGAAAACCTGCGATCGACCTGGCGGGTCTGACGCTTGAAGCGGCCTGAGGGAGAACGTTGCTATGACAATCTACCGCACCCGCCGTGGCGCCCGAAACTACGGCTTTGCAGTCGGCATTCTGCAGCTCGACTGCTCCCTGCCGTTCATCCCTGGCGACGTTGATAACGCAACCACGTACAACTACCCAGTGATCTATCGGGCAATTCCCGGGCTGTCCACGGCAAGCTGTCTGCGCGGTGCGCCTGAGATGACCGAAGCCGTTGTACAGGCCGCCCGTGACTTCGAAACCCAGGGTGTGCGGGTCATCAGCAGCGACTGCGGTTTCATGCTGCAGTTCCAGGCGGCGGTGCGCGAGGCAGTTCGAATTCCGGTAGCGCTGTCACCGATGCTGCAGTTGCCAATCATTGCCTCGAGCCTTGCCCGCCAACGGCCAATCGGAATCATCACGGCCGATTCCGGTAATCTCACGCCAGCCTTTCTTGACCGTGCGGGTCTCGCCACACCCCATCACCCGCTCATCATCCGGGGGCTGCAGGATCAGCCCGAGTTTCGCAGCGCGGTATTCGACGAAAAGGGCACCTTGGATGCAGGACAGATCGAGGCCGAGGTCGTCAGCGTCGCGCTTGATATGCAGCAGGCTAACCCAGCCATGGGGGCGATTCTGCTTGAATGTTCAATGCTGCCGCCCTATGCAAGCGCTGTGCAGCAGGCACTCGGACTGCCAGTGTTCGATTTCCTCACGATGATCGATCAGTTCTACAGGGCAACGCATCAGCGCCGCTATCAAGCTTCTTACTAGGCCGTGCGTCTGGCGTTTCACCGATATCCCTGGAGTGACACGATCCATGTCGGTCACGCCATCGAGATGTCCGTGGCCCGTGCGGCCTGTCGTTACGCGCCAGAAAACCCGTATAACCGATTCGGATTGGTGACCAGCACCTTGTGGCGCAGCTTCTCGTCGGGCACCCATTCGGCAAGCATGTCTGCGAGGTCACCGTCGTCTTGCATTTTCTCGCGTGCGCTCGCATGCGGCCAGTCGGTGCCCCAGACCACGCGGTCTGGCGCGACCTCGACCATGGCGCGCGCGAAGGG
>CAIPNM010000280.1 GCA_903866395.1 uncultured bacterium | reverse complement strand
GACGAGACCCAGTGGAAGCTGGTGAGCTATTCGCCAGCCGTCGCGGCAACACGCGCCTTCCTTGATCGCAGCCAGGTAGATGCAGCGGGTGAGCTGAAACTGCGAGCGCTTTCAAGCGCCGGGATCAACGCCCGGGTGCTGTCGGGCTCGGCTGCGGTGGGCGCGGGTGCCCAAGGGTCGACCACGGTGAGCGCTGCGGGTGTCTATGCGGAAAACCGCATCTACACGAGCGTCGATGCGCGCGCCTTTGGCACCGAGGACCGCCGTGCTGAGCTGGCCGCAGCCTCGGCCTCGATCCGTAGTGAATCACGCACCGCCATCAATGCAGTAGCGGGCGCAGCATCGGTCGCGGCCTCCTTGGGCATCGGCGGAAAATCGCTCGCCGTTTCAATCGGCCTCTCGCTTGCCTTCAACAGCATTGAAGCCGATGTGACGGCTACGCTCGAAGATGTCGAACTCACCACCGCCGATGGCAACATCGACATGGGTGCGCGGTCGGCAGCGCTCCAGAGCGGCCCGACCATCGACTGGGAAGACATCGAGAACAACGGACTCGATGAGTATTCGCTCGATGCGGTCGCCAATGCAGCGGCCGGCACCAGCTATGCGAGCGACGAGGGCCGCGAGTGGGACTATCTCCCCGAAGACGGTGAAACCGATCTGGTCACAGGCGACAAGTTCCGCGCGACGGATGGCCGCATCTTCGAATATCTGGGTGACGATGCCACGATCGACCTCGCCGAGATCGATCTCGAGGACGCCGACCTCTGGGAAGAGGTCGAGACCGACACCTATGAGCTGAAAACCGGCTACACGGTCCGCGTTGATGATCGGTATGACAACGGCGGTGTATCGGGGCTCGTCTATCGTTTCATCGGCCAGGCGGTGGACTACACCACGCTGGATGGTGAGACCGTACTCGCACCAGGCGATGTCGTCCTGGTCGAGGTCAATCATGAAGAGCGGGGCTGGGTGGGCCGCGCGTTCGAATGGAAGGGCGCTCAAAACGTTGAGGTTGACCTCGCATCGGAAGATTTCCAGAACGAGGACCTCTGGACGGAGGTGAGCGTCGAGGAAGAGGATGTCGCGCTCTGGAAGGAAGACTATTCCGATACCTCACGCTGGCAACCCGCCACCGATTTTGCCGATGCCGAGACGGTGGAGACCCTCACCTCCATCATCGAGGATGCGGGCGTTGATCTCGCCGACCAGGATCTGCTGCGCGCCAACGCCACCTACTCTTCGGCCGACGGCACGATCTGGAAGTACACCAACGAGGACGGTGAGGTCGAGATCAAGGAAGGCGACCTGGTTGCCGATGTCGATGATGACAAAGCGATCTACGAGTACCTGGGCGAGGATGAAGACGCTTTCAATCTCGACGAGGCCGACTTCAACGACGAAGACCTGTGGGAGCTGGTCGAGCCCGATACCGTTGAACTGCTGAAAGGCGACACCGTCAAGGTCGCGCCTGCGCATGACGAAGGCGGCACGGCCAATGCGGTCTACCGGTACATCGGCAAGAATCATCAGAGCGTCAACCTCTCCACCGTCGACTACAGCGACGACACCGAGTGGGAGCTCGTCAAGCCCGAGCTCAACCTGGCGGTGATCGAGCCTGGGCAGAGCTGGCGAATCGTTGATGGCGCAGGCGACAGCTACACCATCAACCGCCGTCTGCGCGCCGATGGCAGCTACGACGTTTCAATCGATCAGGTCAACATCAATGCGGTGTCGGTGGCCGCATCGGCTGCGATTGGCATTGCGGCGGGTGGCGCCGGACTCGCCTTCAGCGGCGCTGGTGCGGTGGCGGTCAACACGATTCGCGGCAACGTTGATGCGCTGATTGTGAACAGCAAGGTGGAGAGCGCGGGCGACTTGAGCGTGCGCGCCTCGGCCGATTCCACCATCGCAGCGACCATCGCGGCCCTGTCGGTCGCGATCGCAGGCGGTACCAGCAGCGCGGTCGGCGCATCGATCGGTATTGCGGTTGCGCGCAACTTCATCGGCGCCGAAGGTTTTGGACTGGCGGGCGATGAGGCGATTGCCACCGTCACCGCGCAGGCGATCGATTCCGAACTGATCGTGGGCGGTGAGCTCAGTTTCACCGCCGAGGGCAATCAGGCGATTGACGCGTTGGTGGTCTCGGGTTCGGCTGCAGTCGCGTTGGGCGGCGGCAATGCAATCGGCGTGAGCGGCTCGGGTGTCTGGGCCGAAAACTACATCGGCACACGGCTCACCGCAGGCATCGCCACGCTTGATGAGCCACGCGAACGGGTGAACACGGTTGAAGCGGGCAGCATCAGCGTGCGGGCGGTGGATGCCTCCACGATCGATGCCTGGGCCGGTGCGGTATCGGTGGCGGCGGCATTGGGTCTGGGCAATGGGGTAGCGGTCTCGATCGGGGTCACGCTTGCGCGCAATGTGATCGATGGGGTGGTGTCGGCCGGCATCGACGGCGCGCAGATCGAAAGTGCGGGCGATATCGCGGTGGCTGCGCAGTCCGATTACACCATCGACGCGTATGCCCTCGCCGCGTCAGCCGCGATCGGGCTGGGCGTGGGCAATGGTATTGGGGTGAGCGGTGCGGGCGCCTCGGCGCTCAACGTGATTGTGGGTGATGCGTTTGCGATCGTGGAAGACAGTGCGATGGCCGCGGGCGGCACCGTGTCGGTCGATGCGCAGTCCACCAGCCTGATCCGCTCCACCATCATTTCCGCATCGGTTGGCGTGGGCGCGGGCGGTGGCGTGGGGATCGGTGCCTCGGTCGGTGTATCGATCGCACGCAATTATGTGGGTTACAACCCCTATGAATTTGCGGGTGCCGTCACCTATGTGCAGGGCGAGGACAACCCGGGTGTCATCCGCAAGGGCGACACGGTCCGGATGGGGGCGAAGTCGGGTGCGCGCGCCAATGAAGTGTACGAATACATTGGCGACGACGACATCGAAGGCGAGGATGCCGACGAGGACGGCGCCCAAGACGATATCTTCCTCACGCAAGATCTCGCCGATACCGAGAAGTGGAAGCAGCTGCTGACCGAGTCGGCCAATGAGATCAAGGCGCTGGTGATCCGGAGCTCGCTCACCCGCTATGAGCCTCCGCCTGAGCCGGTGGTGATCGAACTCGACACTGATACGGGCGATGCGGGCGATTTCATCACCAGCGTTACCCAGCCCATGCTCGCAGGCATCGGCAATGCGGGCGACACCATCGAAATCCAGGACGATACCGGGGCGGTGCTCGCCACGGCCACGGTCGGCGCCGATGGCAGCTGGACCGCTGCGCTTGAAGAGGATCTCGCCGAGGGCCTCAACACGCTGTCAGTGATCGCCACCGACGAAGCGGGTGTGGAGGGCGATCCGACTTCAATCGAGATCACGGTCGACACCACGGCACCCGAGGAGCCGACCGCCTCGCTTGCACCGGGCGTTGCATCCAACCCCACCGAAGCATTCACCACCGCTGACCCCACCCCCACGCTGGCGGGCGAAGGCTCCGCGGGCGACACCGTCACGGTGCGTGCGGCCGACGGCACCGAACTGGCCACCGCCACGGTTCGCGCGAACGGCAAATGGTCCGTCACGCTCACCGAAGCGCTCCCCGAGGGCGAGAACGAGCTGCTGGTCACGGCGACTGATGCTGCTGGCAATGAGAGCGCGGCCGCGTCCGTCACGGTGACGGTCGACACCTCCGACGGCGAGATCGACTCGGACCCGGATCCGCTCGACGACCCGGAAGCCGAGGTCTTCACCACTAACCTCGAGATCACCGCCACCAACCGGCAGGCGATCGATACCCGCGTGTTCGCGGGCTCGGTTGCAGCGTCCGTGGGCGGCTCTTTCGGCGGTTCGCTGTCGGGTGCAGGGGGCAGCGCCTTCAACCGGATCAATACCGACACGCTGGCCGCGCTTCGCGACACTACGCAGGAAATGGATGACAACGGCACGCGGGACGACAAGACCGATGACGTGCCGACCGTCACTGGGGTCGAGATCGATGGCGATGTCACCATCACCGCAGCCGACTATGCGAGCATCACCTCATCGGTGATGGCGGTGTCGGTGGCTGCGGCGTTCGGCACCTTTGGCGGCTCGATCGCCATTGGCGTATCGATTGCCGACAACCTGATCGCAGGCTCGGTGCGCGCGCAGATCGATCGCGCCACCATCGATACTTTGGGTTTCGTGAGCGTCGAGGCCTTCGACAAGCCATCGATCGAGTCCTACTCCACCGCCGTGGCGGTGGCGATCACCGGCGCGATCGGCGTGGCCTTCGCAGGCGGTGGCGCGGTCTCCTACAACACCATCGAGACCGCTGTCCTGGCGGTCATCGACCGGTCGGGCGAGACCCCGGTTGAAAGCAGCAGTCCCTTTGGCTGGAGCGAGGTGGTGGCCGATGCCGGCATCTCGATCTGGGCGGCCAATGAGGTCGACCTCTACAACGAGGTGTTTGCTGCTGCGGCCGCCTTTGGCCTCATCGCAGCCGCCGGTGCGGGCACTGTCACCGAAAACACGATCCTCTCCCTGGTTGATGCCAGCATCTCGGGCACCGAGGTCATCACGGAAGGGACGGTCGAGATCATCGCGCGCGCCGATCAGGGTTCCTGGGCCGAGTCGCATGCGCTTGCGGTGAGCACGGGCGCATCGGTGGGTGTGGCCGCCGTCACCACCATCGACCGCGGCATCATCCGCGCAGGGCTGGGCGATGATGTGCAGATCGAAGCCGGCGCGCTTCGAATCGACGGCTACGCGATCGACAACGTTTATCAGTTCGCCTCGGCCTCCAGTGGCGGCCTGTTTGTGGGCATTGCGGGCGCTGACTCCACGCTGGGCCTTGAGGGCGTGGCGCTCGCCACGCTTGGCGATCGCAACCGCGTTCAGGCGAACACGGTTCAGATCACCTCGGGGCGCGACAATAATTTCGATGCGCGTTCGGAAAACCTCGCGATCGGTGGCCTGGTGTCAGGCAGCGGCGCGGCCATGACCAATGTGGTTCGCGGCATTTCCAGAGTTGCGATCGGCGAGAACTCTTCGATTGACGCCGAAACCGTTGTGATCCGCGCGAAGAACGCTGCCGACAAGACGAGGCTCTCCGCCACCCAGGACTCACTCGACTCCACCTCCGCAGGCCTGGGTTCGGTCAGCGATCTGGCCATCACCACGCGCGTGGGCTCCGGCGCCGCGCGCTTCGGCGCGGTGGTGGATATCGGCGAAGGCTCCGAGATCACGGTGCAGTCCGACACAGCCTCGGGCGGCACGCTCTCCATCTCCACCTACACCAATGTCGACATCATCGACAAGGTACGGGTCGATGGCTACGGCGGGTATGCGCTCAACATCGCGCGCGCGCAGCAGTCAGCCGATCTGATCTCCGGCGTCAATCTGTCGGGTGCCACGCTCAGAAACTTCAGTGGCGACGTGCTGGTCGCCACCCGCACCGATGCCGACCTGACCGCCGCCGCCAACGTCGGGTCGGGTGGCGCCATCGCGGGTGCCGACGGTCGCGCCTTCTCGGCTCTGTCGAGCGACAACACCATCACGGTCAGCAATTCCGATCTGCTCGGTACCGATGTGAAGCTCCGGTCTGGCCAGGACGCCAACCGCGTCACCAATCTGCTGATGAACACCGCGCGCGCCGACATGAAGCTGGTCGCGCTCTATGGCCTCAGCATTCCTACCGTCAAGGCAACGCTTGCGGAGTTCAACGCGGTGCGTCTGGTGGGCGACACCGCCGTGCGGGCAGTGCGCGATGTGGAGATCCTCGCCGAGCCGGGCATCGGTGGCGATGAACGCGCGCGTCATCGTGGCATGTACCTCAACCTCTCGGTCCCGCCGTTTGGCGGCGATCTCGAGGGCAAGGGCACGGTCACGAGTCGCAATCAGGTGGAAGTGAGCCCGGAGGCCAAGCTCGAAGCGGGCGTCAATTACCGCACGCAGATGCTGGTGCGGCCGATTCTCGTGAACGGCAAGCTCGACAACCCCTATCCCGAAGGTGTTGCGGGCGCGCCCGCCTTCACCCAGGATCGTCTGGGTCAGGACCTGACCGGGGCCGAGAAAGAGGCCTTCGGACTCGATGCCGCGCAGCGCTATGAATTTGCGCGGATCGAGATGGATGAGGTTGCGATCGGTGTGTCGCGCGGCACGATCGTGGAAGCCGTGCCAGGGGCGTTCGGAAAGGCGCTGTCTGGCAAGCGCTATTACGAGTATGCCCCCGCTGCCGGTACGAACACCGACTCCAACCTCGTCCTCGATCAGCAGGACTACACCAACGCGCGGCTCTGGACACCGATCGAACCGAATCACCAGATG
>CAIPNM010000279.1 GCA_903866395.1 uncultured bacterium | reverse complement strand
GCCAAATCAGCGCGGATTTCGCAGCTGAGCACGCGCTGGGCATGGCGGGCAATGAGCGCAGCCATGTAGCCCGAGCCGGTTCCGATTTCGAGAACCGAATCGGCGGGCTGCGGGTGCGCAGCCTGCAGCAGGCGCGCTTCCACCTTGGGAGCAAGCATCACCTCGCCGGTTTTGACGCCGCTCACATCAAGCGGCACTTCCATATCGGTGAACGCGAGTGAACGGTAGGCGGGCGGCACGAAGTCTTCGCGGTGAATCGCCGAGAGGGTTTCGAGAATAGTCGGATCCAACACATCCCAGGGGCGGATCTGCTGCTCGACCATGTTATGGCGCGCAAGTTCAAAATTCATGGCGAATCGGATGAGGTGAGACGGGCAGGAAACCTAGTGTATCAACGAGCCGGCGCGCTTGGCACATCCGGAGCCGGTTTTTGGCGGCCTCGCCACCCTCCCAGATCATCCAGAAGCGAATAGAAGACCGGAACCACCAGCAGGGTGAGGAGTGTGGAAGCGATAACGCCGCCGATCACGGCGTGTGCGAGGGGCGCGCGCTGCTCGGCGCCCTCACCGACGCCCACCGCAAGCGGCAGCATGCCGAAAACCATTGCAAGGGTGGTCATGAGGATGGGCCGCAGGCGCACCTCAGCGGCCCGAAGCAAGGCGGCGGTCCGCGCCAGGCCCTCTCGTCGCGCGTGGTTGGCGAAGTCAACCAGCAGAATCGCATTCTTGGTGACCAGGCCCATCAGCATGATGAAGCCGATCATGGAAAAAATATTAAGCGTTGAACGCCAGGCGAGGAGCGCCACCGCCACCCCCAGAAGCGAGAGCGGCAGCGACGCCATGATTGCGACGGGCTGAAGGAAGCTGCCAAACTGCGAGGCGAGGATCATGTAAATGAAGACCACCGCCAGGACCAATGACTGAAGCGCGTAGCTGAACGACTCGGTCATGTCCTTGTTGCCCCCGCCGGTGGCAAGCCGGTAGCCCGGTGGTAACTCGATGCGCTCCAGATGCGGCTGGAGGAGTGCCCCCGCACTGCCCGCAGCGATGCCGTCGGCGTTGGCCGAGATCAGCACCTCGCGGGTCAGCGCCTTGCGGTTGATCTGCGTCGGACCGAAGCCCGGGGTGAGTTCAGCCACCTGACGCAAGGGGATCATCCGGGGTTGTCCGTCGGCATCGGGGAGAGACGAAGCGATGGTCAGACGGGACAGGTCGGCGATCGAGCTTCGGCTGGCAGCGGGAAGCCGAACCCGGACGTCATAATTTTCGTCGTCGGGTGCGCGCCAGGTGGTGGCCGATTCGCCCGCGATAAGCGGACGGAGCGCCTGCGACAAGCGGGCGACGCTCAGCCCCAGGTCGGAAGCGAGCGCACGGTCGATCTCCACCGTGACGGTGGGCTTGGCAGGCTTGGAGCTGCTGTCGATTTCGACGATCGCTTCGCGGTCAAGCTGGGCGTTAACGGCCCGCATCGCTTCCTGAACCTGCTGGCCGATTCGTTCCAGCTCGCCGATATCTTGACCCTGAACGCTGATCTGGATGGGCTTGCCGGATCCCACGGTGTTGAGATTACCGAGGTCGGTGAGGTGGACGCCGGGGATCCTTCGCAAGCGCTCGCGCACCGGTGCCCGCATTTGCTGAACCGAGAGGGTTCGCTCTGACCGGTCGACCAGCCGCGCGAACACGCTTGCATAGTTCCGACCGAGCGCGACGCCGGTGTTGATCGTGCCGTAGGTGAGCGTGACGCCCTCGAACTCGCGAAGCGCCGCCTCGACCATTTTCAGGCGCTGTTCGGTGAAGGAAAGAGGCGATCCGGCGGGTGTATAGAACTGGACGTAGAACTCGTTGTTGTCGGCTTGCGGAACGAACTCCTTTCCGACCTTGCTCACCAGCGGAAATGCAGAAAAGAAGGCGACCAGTGCCAGCGTCATGGTGAGCGCGCGGTGCGCCAGTCCCCAGCGAAGGAGCGCCACATAGCCGCGCTCCAAACTTTGGATCAGCGCCTGAAAGCGGCGCAGGAGCCAGGCGATTGGACCGCGGCCCCGCGGTCCGTGAGCGTCAGGGTCATGCCAGACCGCTGAAAGCATCGGGTCCAGCGTGAACGAGACGAACATCGACAAGAGCACGGCAAAGGCAACCGTGACACCGAACTCCTTGAAGAAGCGGCCGATGATGCCGCCCATGAATCCGATCGGGAGAAACACTGCCACGATGGTGAGCGTGGTGGCCGTGACGGCCAGTCCGATTTCGGCGGTTCCTTTGAGCGATGCGGTGCGGTGGTCCTCGCCCATCGCCTGGTGGCGGACGATGTTTTCGCGCACCACGATTGCATCATCGATCAACAGGCCCACGCAGATCGACAGCGCGAGGAGCGTGACGAGGTTGATCGTAAAGCCCATGGCATACATCACCAGGAAGGTGCCGATCAGTGAAATCGGGAGCGTGAGCCCGGTGATGACCGTTGAACGCCAGGAGGACAGAAACAGAAATACGATCAACACAGTGAGTAGCGCACCCTCGACGATATTGCGTTGGACGCTTGAGACCGAGTTGCGAATGGAAGTTGAGGCATCGCGTACCACCACAAGCTTCACATCGGGCGGCAGCTGCGCGTTGCTGAGCGCTTCAGCGGTTTTTCTGACGCCGTCGACCACAGCGATGGTGTTTTCGCCCTGCGCTTTCACCACGTCGATCGACACCGCGCGTGCGCCATTGACGAGCGAGCTGGTTTCTCGCTCCTGTTCGCTGTCGACGATATCGGCGATCTGCGCGAGCCGGATCGGCTGATTGCCGCGGCGACCGACGATGATCCGCTCGAACTCCTCCACCGAGCGCATGCGCGCACGGATCTGCACCACCTGTTCGCGATCGCTTGCGATCAGGGTGCCGGCGGGGAGCTCCTGATTTTCGGTCCGAAGCGCGGAAATGACCTGGTCGACGCCCACCCGGAACGCTTCCATGTCAGCCGGGCGGAGCTGAATCAGCACTTCGCGCCGCACCCCGCCGACCACGGTCACGCGTCCTACGCCACGAACGTTTTCCAGCCTTCGCTTGACGACCTGCTCGGCGAGCGTGGTGAGTTCGCGAGCACCGCGGGTCTCGGACTGGAGCGCCACCGAGATGACCGGGTTATCTTCCGGGTTGACCCGGGTGACAAGCGACTCCTTGACTTCGGGCCGGAAGCTGGGCCGCACGAGCGCAATTTTTTCTCGGACATCCTGGGCTGCCTGGGCCGGATCGACCGAGAGATCAAACTGAATGATGACGACCGACGAGCCTTCGTAGGAGCGCGAGAACAGTTCATTGACGCCGCTGATCGTATTGACCTGCTCTTCGATCTTTCGCGAGACATCGACCTCAACGACCTCGGGCGAGGCGCCTGGATATTCGGTGCTCACCACCACCACCGGCAGCTGGATGTCGGGGAACTGATCCACCGCCAGGCGCTTGTAGGAAAAGAGCCCGAGCACGACGAATGCGAACATCATCATCGTCGCAAAGACCGGGTGGTTGACCGAGACGCGGGTGAGCCACATCGGCGACGTATCCGGTGGCTTGGGTCAGCGTGGGCCGACGCGTACGGGCGCGCCGGGCCTGAGCATGCCGACATTGATCGCGATGACCCGATCGCCGGTGGCAAGCCCGGACACCACCTCGACCAGACCCAGGCCGCCCGTGGGTGCGCGGGCGCCATCGTCAAGCAGACCTAGCTTTACTTCGCGTTCCGCAATGACCTCGCCTTCGACCAGATAGACGAAGCGTCGACCCGCCGCATCGCGAACCGCAGCCGGCGGAACCGCGATGACGCCTTCCCGAGTTTCGAGAATCAGCGAGCCCTGAGCGAACAGACCCGCGCGCAGACGCTCGTCGCCTCGATCGAGGCCGATATAGACCGCGATTGCGCGGGTGCCCGCCTGGGTGGCGGGGTTGATTCGAAGCACCCGACCGCCGAAGGCCTCCGAGATGCCCTCGACGCGCATCGTGACCCGCTGACCGGTTCGCAGGCTCCCCGCCTCCCCGGCGGGCACTTGCGCTTCCACCTCCAAGCGCGACAGATCGACGATCGACAGAATCCGGTTGTCAGGCGAGACTTTTTCTCCCGGCTGCACATAACGTTGCGACACCAGGCCTGACATCGGTGCGGTGATGCGCGTATCGGCAAGCGACTTTCTCGCCTGGTCGAGCAGCGACTGGGCGCTGTCGCGCGCTGCGCTCGCGACATCTGCGCTCCAGCGGGCATTGTCGAAGGCGTTCTGCGAGATGAAGTTTTTTTCCAGCAGGGCCTGGTTATTGGCGAGCGTACGGCGCGCCTGCTCGAGCTGCGCCTGCGCCGATCGGAGCGCTGCTTCGCGCTCGCTCACCCGTAACTGGAACTCGGTGGGGTCGATGCTGGCCACCCGCTCCCCCGCCTTCACCGACATGCCCTCGCGCACCGTGATCTCGCTGATATCGCCTGAGACCCGCGATTTGACGATGGTCTGGATGGTGGCGGTGAGCGTCCCGGTGATGGGGACCACGCGGGTGAGCGCGACCGGCTCGAGTTTGATCACCTCAGCCGTGGAGAATTCGAGCGCACGCGTTGTGTTCGAGACGGTTGGCGCAGGCGATGGTGTTGCAGGCTTTTGCTGCGAGCGCGACCACCAGACCAGCGCGCCCGCGACGATGGCGAGCCCAACGATGACCAGCCCCAGGGTCCGGCCCCGGCTCATCGCGCTCGCCCCGCGGGTCTGAGCGCCGCCAGCACGAGCTCGGTGTGGGTTCTGAGGAAGCGTTCGGTGGGCACCACCTCGATCTCGGCGCAGCTGGGTGCAATCGAGCGCATCCAGATCGCTTTCAGGATTAATGGCGACATCCAGAGGACGGTGGCGGCCTCAACATCGACCTGACGGAATTCACCCGATGCGATGCCGCGGTTGAGGATCGAGCCCAACAACTGCCAGGTGGGAAGCGTGACTTCTTCGAGAAAGAAACGGGTGATGTCAGGGAAGTTTCCCGCTTCGCCCACGATCAGTTTGGCAATACCTGCGAGCCGGGTCTCGCCGACCTGATGCCACCAGTCGTGGAAGAACCGGCCTAGCAGTTCGGCGCTGGCAAGCGTGGAGCGTTCGATGTCCTGTCGGAAGGCTTCGATCAGGGGCAGGGCGTTGCTGCGGATGACCGCCTTGAACAGATCGTCTTTGCCGTCGTAATAGAGGTAGAGCGTGCCCTTGCTCACGCCTGCGCGAGAGGCGACGTCTTCCAAGCGCGTGGCGGCGTAGCCGCGCTCGACGAAGCAGTTAAGCGCAGCTTCGAGCAGCTCGGCAGGACGACTTTCCTTGCGGCGCTCCCAGCGCGGGGACGCAGTGGATGGGTAGGGCGAGGGATTGGCCATAGCGGGGGGAGGGTAGACAAACCAGCCTACTACTGACCGGTAAGTCATTAAGTCTACATGATTGCTTACAAATCTTGCAGAGATGGTCTAGTTGAAGGTTGACGGTTCCCGGTACTGTCGGGCTGTCCCAACTTATAGATCCTCAGGAGTATCGATCATGAAGGCCCGATTCCCGATTGCTCTCAGTGTGTGTCTGCTGGCGTGTGCTTTGCCGCCGGCTGCGCAGGCAAATGATGCGGTTCTGGGCGCGGTGGTGGGGGCGGGCGCCGGCGCGTTGCTGGGGCAGGCGTTTGGCGGGCGTGACGGCGCGATCGCCGGCGGGGTGATCGGCGCGCTCGCGGGCGCTACGCAGAGCGCACACGATCCGGGGGTAAGGGCCGCGCCGCAGGTCGTGTATTACCCGCAGGCGTACCAACCTCAGGTGGTCTATACCGCGCCGGGCCCCTACTACCCGCCGGTCTATGGCACCCATCCCGTCTATGGGCCTGCCTACACCTACAGCGCGCCGCCGGCGGTGATCTATCGGAGCGCGCCAGTGGTGGTGATCACCCATGGCCGCCCGCCTCATCACCACGGCCATCGTCACGGCTACGGGTATGGCCATGGCCATGGGCACTGGCATCGCTGACGCGCCACAGCGCCGTTGAGGCCTCGCGGCGCCGAGGCGGCGCCTCAGTCTGCGTTCAGTCGGCCCAATTCACCACGCCTGTCCAGGCGGTGATCAGCACCACGGCGCCGAACACAATCCGATACCAGGCAAACACCACGAAGCTGTGGGTGGCGACAAAGCGCATGAGCCAGTGCACGCAGGCGAGCGCACTCGCAAATGACACGATCAGGCCCACGGCGAAGAGCGGCAGATCGGCGGCATCGAGCAGTGCCCGGTGCTTCCAGGTGTCGTAGGCGCCCGCGCCAATCAGGGTAGGAATCGCAAGGTAAAACGAAAACTCGGTAGCCACCTGGCGAGACAGCCCGAACAGCATGCCGCCGATGATGGTGGCGCCCGAGCGGCTGGTGCCGGGGATGAGCGCCGTTGCCTGAGCCAGGCCCAGTTTCAGCGCGTCAATGGGCGCGAGTTGATCGATATCGCTCACCCGCGGACGCGAGGTGGCGCGCGCCGCACGTGCTTCGGCCCACATGATGATGAGCCCGCCCACGATGAAAGCGGCGGCCACCGGCACCGGCGAGAACAGGTGCTGTTTGATGGTTTTTGCAAACAGCAGACCGAGCACCGCCGCAGGCAGGAACGCGATCAGTACGTTGATGGCAAAGCGTGTGGCGCGCTGATCTCGCCCGAAGCCGATGAGCGTTGCGCCGATTCGGGCCCGGAAGTAGACGATGACTGCGACCATTGCACCGGTCTGAATGGCCACGCTGAACAACTTGGCTTTTTCGCCGTGAAAGCCCAGCAGGCTGGATGCCAGGATCAGATGTCCGGTACTCGAAATGGGTAGAAATTCGGTGAGCCCTTCCACCACGCCCAGGATCAGTGCCTTCACGAGGAGCGGCAGGGCAACCAGCAGTTCAAACATGGGGGGGTCTCCGGTCGGTGGCCGATGCGAGGCGGCTGCCGTCAGCCACCGCAGCCACTGGAACATTGATCTCGTCGGCGTGCGTGCCGCCGTGCATGCCGACGAAGGTGGCTGGCGCTTCGCCTGGCAGCGACTGGGTGAGGCAGAAGCGGTCACGGCCGATGAGCGTGTGCGTGCCGATCCGGTCGCGCAGCAAGGACGCACTGCGGGTCGCGGGGCCGAAGCAGCCGGCCTCAATCAGCGCCGCGCTTTCATGACAGTCCACCGCATCGCCTAGCGTGTTCGACACCTCGCGGGTGAAAGCGGCCTCAAGACCAGGGCGCACTCTGCAGAACGCCACCCGCGGCTCACCCGACAGGGGCGACTCGAGCATGGCCGCCAGACGGGGGAATGACTCGATTCGGAGGGTCTGCTCGGGCGGCACATCGATGAAGCCGTGGTCCGCGGTGGCAAGCAGCAGCGTGCCGGTGCCAATCAGATCTGCCGCGATGTCGGCAAAAAGTACTTCGAACGCTTGCAGGGCCTGGTATGCGGGCTCGCTCGCACAGCCGTACTCATGGGCCGTCATGTCGAAGTGCGGCAGATAGACATAGACGTAGTGCCCCTCGGGCGCGGGAGCGGTAAGGGCCTCGGTGATCAGCCGCCGTACCTCGCTCAGTTTCGTGTAACCGCGCCGGGTTGACCCGGCGAAAGCATGCCGGCTGAAGGCGGAATCGGCAATCCAAGAGGGCTGTAGCACCGTGCATTGGGCCCGCATGGCGCGCGTGAGGGCCGACCACTGGAACAGGTCTCCGGGCTCGATTTCTCTGGGCACGCCCCAGAAATCAAGGGGAAGCGGCCGTACGACGGCACGGTGGAACGGCGACCAGAGGTGCCAGCCAGTGACTGCATGCTCGGCGGGCGTTTTTCCCGTGGCGAAGGTGGTGACCGCTGGGGCCGTGCTGGAGGGGAATGTGGACTCGATCGCGCACACTTGTGATCGGGTCAGCGGCCCCGAGGGGCTCAGCCGGTTGATCTGCGCGCAGCCCACGCCATCGAGGAGCAGCAGCACGATGTGTCGCGCCTCATCGATGACGCGCCCGAGCGCGGGGTTCTGAAGCGGCGCCAGCGGCGAACGCTGAACAGGCGCTCCGAAGCGACGCCCGATCTGTGCGGCCAGGTTGGCGATCGTCCGGCCCTGGGTGTAAGCCGGAACATGAACGGGCATGGGCGCAGGCCTCAACCGGGAAAACGCCGCGTCATGACCAGGTCCCAGACCCCGTGACCCAACGCCAGACCCCGACGCTCGAACTTGGTGGGCGGACGGTAGGCGGGGCGTTCAGCGAAGCCGCGCGCGTCGGCGATCTCCTCGGACAACCGAACCTCGCCCGCGGTGTTCTCGAGCAACGGTTCGCTTGAAAGCACCTGCAGCATTTGAAGCGCGTAGTGGGCCCAGTCGGTTGCGCAGTGAAGCACACCGCCCGGCGTCAGGCGGCTCGCGATCAACGCGACCACCTCCGGTCGGATCAGCCGACGCTTGTGGTGGCGTGCCTTGGGCCAGGGGTCGGGAAAGAACACGTGTACCGCGGCAAGGCTCTCCGGGAGAATCATGTGCGTCAGCACATCGATTGCATCGTGCTGAATGATGCGCAGATTGCTGAGTCCTGCCTCATCAATTTGCCTGAGGAGCGACCCCACCCCGGCGGGGTAGACCTCCACGCCGAGGAAATTCCGCTCGGGTTGGGCAAGCGCGATTGCCGCGGTTGATTCGCCCATGCCGAATCCGATCTCGAGCACCAGCGGGCCGTCTCGCCCGAAAATCGTTGTCGCGGCGATGGGCGCAGCACCATAGGGAACGCTGAACCGGGGAAGGAGCGTGTCGTAGGCGCTTCGCTGACCAGAAGTGAAGTGCCCACGGCGGCCGGAAAACGAGCGGATATGAGGATGATCGGAATCTGACGACATCGGACGGGGGCGTTCTGCGAAACCCCCCGATGATACCCGCCGCCAGTCGTCGCCGAGCGTCTGCCGCGCCCGGTTAGCCGTAGCAGAATCCCGTCACGTGACGAAGAAACCAGGTGGTTGTTCTGCGGGATCAAGTCGGGATCGCATGGCAATGCTTAAGATCTGCGCTTCCAAACTTCCCTCGCGCGAAAGTCAAAAATCATGTGTGCTCTGCGGTTTACAGGCGGTTTGTTCCGTTGCCAGCTGGCCCTGGTTATGGCGCTCGGTTGTGCAGGCGGCGTGTGGGCCGATGATCGCGCAGCGAACTCGCCTGGTGAGGCATCAACCGGGCAGGTGTCAGGGGCCGGGGATACCTCCTCTGACGCACTATTCGGCGTTTCGCGCTGGGGCGTTTTCTTGAGCGGATACCGCTACGCCGAGTCGGTCATGCAGATCACCGGGCCCGCCCTCGGGCTGCGGGCCGATCGACCGTTTCAGGCCGCAGACCAGTCCTTTGTGCTTGCAAGCGAAGTCTCGGTCGGTCGGGCCGACTATTCGAGCCCAGTCAGCGGAGACATCAATGGCCTGCTTCGTATTGGTTCAGCGTTCTTCTTGCACCCGGCCGGTCGACCGGCTGCGGCCTGGATCCCGCGTCCCGAGCTCGGGCTCACGACTGAATGGACTGACCTGCGCGGGCGCTCCACCGCGGGCAAGGTAGGTTATGAGCGCTTCAATCTGTCGCTCTGGCTCGGCGGCTCCTGGGAAATTGCCGACCAGCAGCAGTCGAACGTTATGCAGTTGCGCGCGGCGCTTCTTCTCACAGGCTGGCAGCGGTCGATGCTGGCACAGGCGGGTGCGCAGTATCAGAATGTCACCAACACTCAGCGACGGGGCCTGATGCTGTCGCTTGAGCAACCCTGGCAGTGGGGCGAAACCCGAGCGAGCGTCCGTGTGCAATTTCGCGCGGTCGAACGCTCGAACGTCGTGTCAGCCGGCACCGACATGGTTTACGAGCCCGCCAATCGGAGCGCAGAACTGAGCGTGACGTTCTGGCAGTAGCGGGCGCGCAGGGCCGGGCTGCGGCTCGCTCAGAGTTTTTTCAGAATGCTGAGCAAATTCGAGAAATTGTCGGTCCAGGCCTTGAACCCCGGGCGCGGTTCAAGCCGCGTGAAGTCGCGGAGCAACTCGGGCAGGCTATCAAGCCGGCTCGGATCCACCAGAATCGCGAAGTGTGATGGACGACAGAGTTCGTCATCGGTCACCGTGGTGACCTGGTAGGCGAGTGCCACT
>CAIPNM010000278.1 GCA_903866395.1 uncultured bacterium | reverse complement strand
GCATCATGATTTCCGTTTTCAAGCGCGCCGTGCTCACCCTGGCGCTCGCCCTGGCCGCATCGTTTTCCCCGGAGTCCGCGATGGCCGTATCCGAACCCGCCTTCACCATCGAGCGTCGCGAAGGCGAATTCGAACTTCGCGACTACCCCGGCTTTATCGTCGCCGAGACCAAGGTGGAAGGCGGCTTTGACGAAGCAAGCCGCGCGGGCTTTCGGCGGGTGGCGGGCTATATCTTCGGCGGCAACAGCGGGCCCGACGGTCAGCCTGTAAAGATCGCCATGACTGCACCGGTCACCGTGGAACCCGCGGGCGGCGACCAATGGCGCCTGCACTTCGTGATGCCCGAGGACCTTCGCTCAAGCGCGCTACCGAAGCCGTCGGATCCGTCGGTCAATCTTCGCGAGGTGCCGCGGCACCGGATGGCGGTGGTGCGCTTCGGCGGCTTCACCACCGAGGCAGCCATCAGCGAGCAGACGCGCAGACTGCGCGAGTGGGTCACCACCCAGGGCCTGCAGGCTGCGGGCGAGGCGCAGATCGCGCGCTACAACGATCCCTTCACCCTGCCCTGGAATCGGCGAAACGAAATCATGATCCCGGTGCGCTGAGCGCGCGCCCTCAGAGATCGCGGCCCGAGCTTGCGCCGAAGTGTGCGTCGGCGCGCTGGGCCTCCGCGCTCTGGTTGCCGGTATAGAACGCCGGAAAGTGCATGGCCACCACCCCCCGGTCAGCGGAGTAGGCGCTGCAGCTTTCCACCTTCAGGGGCTTGCCCGACGGATCAAGTTGCGGCGGCTTCGCCAGCCGCACCTCAGCGAGCGTCTGGAAAGCTGCCGTTCCCATTGGGATCAACAGTTCCATGATGTGCGTGCAGGCTGCGCTTCGGCCGAGCTTGCGCTTGACCTCGTTGCTCCAGCCGGCCGCAATCCGCGTGCCAATCAGGCGCTCGAGATTTGCCCCCCCCTCGCGGCAGACCGGATAGGGGGTGGAATCGCTCACCGATTCGATTTCGTGCACCACCAGGTCGGTATCCACCGCAATCCGAACCCACATGTCGTGCACCATCTCCCCCACCTTCACATGCCGATCCCCGGCGGGCGGTGAAAACGGGAGATCCTTGCTGTCGCTCACCCGGCCCTCAATCTCATACAACCCATCCTGACGATGGTAGCCACGCATGGTGATCGAGCGAAGATGCACCGGGCGACGACCAATCGAGGCGGGGCGTTCAGGCAAAGGCATGAGAGGAATCCTTGAATTGACAGAGGCTAACGCGCTCAGGCGCGAACAATCCGATTCCTGAGTACACCAATGCGCTCGATTTCGAGTTCGACCACATCGCCGGGTTCGAGAAAACGATCGATCTCAAGACCGCATCCCGTCCCGACCGTGCCCGAGGCAATGACTTCGCCCGGGTAGAGCGTTTCCGACTGCGAGATGAAGGCAAGAATGTCGGGAAAGCCGTGGTGCATGCCTGAGGAATTTCCGCCGCCACGTCGCTCGCCGTTCACCCTCACCTCCATGGCGAGCGTGTGCGGATCACCGATCTCGTCGGTGGTCACGATCCAGGGCCCCAGCACATTGCCGGTATCGAAGTCTTTGCCCTTCATCGGCCCCATGCCGAGCGGCCGCTCCACCATCTGCACGTCGCGCGCCGAAAAATCATTGAAGATGGTGAAACCGAAAATGTGTGACATCGCCTGGTCGCGGGCAATGTCACAGCCGCGCCGTCCGATCACGCAGGCCAGCTCCAGTTCATAGTCCATCAGCTCGGAGAATGGCGGCCAGCGTACGTCGGTTTCATGACCGACCACGCTCATTCGGTTGCACTTGTACCAGGTGGGGCGCTGGTACCAGACCGGCGAGACAGGGGCCGAGGGCTTGCCAGTGCGCTTTTCCCAGGTTTTCATGGCGTTCAGCAGATGCGCCTCGAACACCAGGCAATCGCGCATCTGGCGCGGCTCGGGTAAAGGCGAGAGAAGCCGAACGCCGGCAAGCGGCTGCGCATGAGCCGCCGGCCAGCGCGCTGCCACCACGCGCGCTGCATCAAGAGCGGCATCACCCCCATCAATCAGATCCAACATCGACTCAAAAGCCGGGCGGGCGAGCCCCAGCGCGGCCGCGGACCGGGCCAGGTCGAGAATCTGGCCCAGGCGCGTATCGACCACGCCCACCGCACGCGTGCCGTCATCGCGAACAAAGGTGGCGAGCTTCATGGTTGCGACTCAGTCCTCGAAGATCGCAACGGCCCGGGTGAAGCCGGCCGACCCGCCCCGTACCTTCACCGGGAAACAGGAGAGTGTGAATCCGTGCGCAGGCAGCACTTCGAGGTTGTGCATCTTTTCAATGTGGCAGTAGCCGATCTCACGCCCCGCCTTGTGACCTTCCCAGATGACCCGCACATCTCGGGTTTCGTCATAGGTCTTGGCCATGTGCTTGAAGTGAGCGTCCCAGGACCAGCAGTCGGTGCCGGTGACGCG
>CAIPNM010000277.1 GCA_903866395.1 uncultured bacterium | reverse complement strand
CTCCGGCAACCTTGTCGATGTTTCAGTCGCTGAGATTCTGGCACGGCCAGAGCAATATGATGGCAAGCTGACCCTTGACCCGATCGAGCCCACTTACGACGGTACCCGACTGGTAGGCAAACTGTTCCTCAGCAATGGCAAGCCGAATCTTCACAGCTTCGCGCACGGCAGGTGCAATTACCGCCTGCGGGCATCGAGTCCTAAAATCCAATTGATCCGAGGACGAGAAGTTGACGCCACGAACAAGCTTCTTGATGTACTCCGCGACACCAGTGAATTATTTGATTTTGGCGATGATTTGGTGCGCGTCGGCACGGGTGGGAGGGCGTACCTCCTTGATGAGCACGGACTTCGGTACACAGTGGGCGGACTTGTACAGTTTTGGCGAGAGTCTATTGGCCCCGGTGGCGCGTGCTTCGAATCCCTACAAGACCCTCCTGTCGCGATATGCAAACAGGTCTGCGCTCTTAAATCTCTTCGGGGTTTGAAGCCGCTGGTTGGCGTCATCACAGCGCCAACGTTACGCCCCGACCAAACCTTGATCGAGTCGCCTGGCTACGATGCCATCACACGCCTTTACCTCGACATGAACGAGGCGCTCTGGCGCGTGCCGAATGAGCCAACCCCCACTGAGGCCAAGTCCGCACTCGAGGTGCTATGGACGCCGTTTACTGACTTTCCATTTACTTCGCCTGTAGCGAAAGCAGTTCATCTGGCAGCACTTTTGACAACAGCTGTGCGTATGACCCTGGACGCATCACCAGCCTTTGCGTACGACGCGCCGACACAAGGATCGGGTAAAACGCTACTCGCCAGATGTGTTGGCGTTCTTGCTCAGGGCACTGAACCCAGTGTGTGGCCACACACCGCTCATAAAGATGACGAGGAAACACGAAAAAGAATATTTACAGCGTTACGCGGGGGCGCGAGAAGCCTCATCTGGGACAACGTCGTAGGTGCTTTCGACTCCCCGGCCCTCGCCTCATCGCTAACTAGCCCCCTCTTCTCGGACCGCGTTCTAGGGAAGTCAGTCGCTCCTACCGTACCGAATAGGATGCTGCTGGTGATCACCGGAAACAATCTACTGCTTCAAGGCGAGATGCCCCGTCGAGTGCTCACGTGCCGCATTGACCCCCAGGTTGAACGTCCTTTTGCCCGAAAGTTCGCCCTCGATCCGTATTCATACTGCCGAGATAACCGTCAGCAGATGGTCGCTGCCGCTCTGACACTGATACGGGCAGGGTTACTGCACGGCAAAGACTTGCCTCGACAGGGCCGTCTGGCCAGCTTCGAACAGTGGGACGACTTGGTTCGCGTAGCTGTCTTGTACGCCAATACCCTTCGACCGGAGTTCGGCGATGTCATGGAGTCGATTGTGTCGCAACAAGCCGTCGATCCAGACAGAGAGGCCCTCGGAGAACTTTTGTGTGCATGGCACGAAGCACTTGGCGATAACGCTGTCACCGTCCCGACACTGTTAACCAAACTGAACAGCCCAATCGACGCGACGCAAGCCAAACTGCGCGAAGCAGTCACTAGTCTCTTTGGCAGGGAGATAAAAGACATCAACACGAAGTCCCTCGGAAAGGCTCTCGGGTACCGAAAGGATCGGATCGTCGATGGTCGTCGACTGGAGCATGGGCCGAAGCAGAACGATGCCCAGACGTGGCGGGTTCGGCGAGTGCTGGAACGCCAACCGGCATTTACCGGTATGTAGCGGTATAGGAAATACCCCTTTAACGTTTTGGGGTGGTCAAGTTATTCGGGCTTGAAAGGTATACCGCTAAATACCGGTACATACCGGCAGGCGGGACGACACACACGCTTACAAGAGGTCAACGACTTATTGAGCGATGCAGCGCCGTTGACGGTTGTTACAGCGTGTGGCCGTTGGAACAAACGGCGTGTAACTGCATCATCTATGACTGTATTACGCCAAGTAGTCACGATTCGGAGCTGCAAATCTTAAAAATTTATGCCGTTGCCTAATGTTCTAACAGGCCAAACCCCGCAATGCCGAGCGCGGTCCAAACGCAGCCTAGAGCGCTGCAAGAACCCTGCCGCCTACGGGATGCCCGTCTGTCGGTTTCATGGCGCACGACACCCTGAATCCGTAAGGCGAGGCTCAGCCCACCCAAACTTTCAACACGGCCGCGAGACCCAGCAGCGCCGCCAAGCCCGTCGTGAAGCATCAATCCGACTTCGTGACCTCGAGGATCTGATGCACGCGTGCCGCTTTACCACCGCCAAACGGACGCCGGGTCGGAAGCCGGGCTCACGGATGAGACGATGATGAGATCAATCGCGTGCCTCCACTACCTCACTAACCTCGGCTTCAAGTCCTCAATAAATTCTGACGGCTCCCCACCACTCGATATAAACAAGGCATCT
>CAIPNM010000276.1 GCA_903866395.1 uncultured bacterium | reverse complement strand
TGAAAGTGCCGAGTCCGAGATTGCCGCCTCGTCGCTGAACGAAACCTTTGTCAGCACCTACGCACCCTGGGCGAGCCACTATCGGCCGCTGCTGCAAGGCGGCAACGTGCTGGAGGGTCGCGGTGGAAACGACACGCTGGTTGCGTCCAACCGTCCTGACACCTTCCTGTACAAGACCTTCTCGAACGACACGCTGAACGGCAACGCGGCGAGCCTCACGGCGGCCAACTTCCTTGGCACCGACGTCGTCCAGAACTTCCGTGTGGGGGTCGATCGCATCGCGGTGGTGATGGATATCGGCGGTAGCGACTACACCTTCCTGGGTAGCGCGGCGGCGGTGAGCGCATATTCGAGCGGCAGCCAGCAGGGCGTGCTGGCCTCGACGCATGGCTGGTCCTGGACTCGCAACGCAGACGGTCGCTCTGGCACGCTGAGCTTTGATCCATCCGGTGGTGGCCTGGCTACGCTGAATCCTGGTAGCGGTACGAAGGGCGGTTTCTCGATTCAGTTCGCGGGTCTTCAGGGTACGGTTCCCGAAACGGGTTCCGCCGATGCCTTCTTCATGGGCGCAAGCGGGCTGGCAGAGTCGGGCGGGCGGATGGCCCTGGGCACAGCGAGTGCCGATCAGATCGCGGGCGGCGCGGGCGCAATCTATCTGCGCGGCTCTGACCTCAGTGCGTCGCAGGAGGCCGCTACCCGGGCGAATGACGCGGACACCTTCTTCGCTGGTTCGCAAACAGTGATGGTGGCGGGTGTCTTCGGCGAGAGCCAGAAGAGCGCGCCGGCTTCGACCGCCGTCAATGGCGGCTTCATGGGTACATGGGCGCCGTGGTCGGATCGGTACCAGTCCATCCTGGGTGGTGCTTCCATCCTCGAAGGTCGAGGTGGTAACGACGCACTGGTTGCGTCCAACCAGAAGGACGTTTTCCTGTACAAGACCTTCTCGAGCGCTGCGCTGAACGGCGCCGCAGCCAATGTGACTGCGGCAAACTTCCTCGGTACTGACGTCATTCACAACTTCCGCGTTGGCGTCGACAGTATCGCGGCCATCATGGATATCGGTGGCGCTGATTACACCTTCCTCGGCAGCAGTGAGGCGGTGAGCACGTTCTCTGGCGGCAGCCAGCAGGCGCGCCTCGCCTCCACTCATGGATGGACCTGGTCTGCGGGCGCCGATGGCACTTCGGGCACGCTCACCTTCAATCCGGCTGGTGGCGGGCTCTCCACCCTGAACCCTGGTGATACGGCCAAGGGCGCGTTCTCGATCCAGTTCGTGAATCTGCAGGGCGCACCGGCGAATTTCCTCAATGCAGACGCCTTCTTCCTGGGAGCGGCCGACGCGTCGGTCAACATCTACGGTAACCAGGTGCGTCTGTCGGCCGCGGCAGCGGCCGCTGGCCTTGGTCAGTCAGGCAATCACATTGAAACGGAGGCTGTACGCCTTGCGGTCGGTGCCGGCGCAGGCGGGTTGTTCGTTAGCGAATCTTCAGCCCTTCAAATCGGCGAGGTTGCCGCGATCAAGGTCCGGCGCGTGCTGGCCGACGGGACCACGCAGGTCAATGTCAATACGGTATCGGAGGTTGGTGATTCGGCGGCGTTGTCGGATCTCACTTCGGGTAGTAACGCGGTGCTTCGTACCGTAGCTGGCGGCATCGAGTCGCTCAATCTGGGCGGCGCGATGACTGTTGCAGGCAACCTGCTGCTCAGCTCGGCCGGTTCTACGAGCGACATCACGCTGGGTAAAGCGGTTGCGGTCAGCAGTGGCGATGTCAGCTTCGTCGCAGGCCGCGATGTCGTTCAGAACGCGAACGTCACGCTGTCCGGTGCGGGCAAGTCCCTCGACGTACAGGCCCAGGGCTCGATCACGATGGCATCCGCCACCTCTGCAAGCACCGTGAACGGCGCGATCCGACTGAGTGCGGCGGCGGCGCTGACGGATGGCTCGGGAGGTCAGGCAACGCCGGTTGCGGCCAACCGGATCACGCTGGGGCTGCTGAACGCGGGTTCGAGCGGCATGGTGAGTCTGCGTGCCGGGTCGATACTCGATGGCAACGACGCGGCGAACAACGTGGTCGCCGATACGCTGAGGCTTGAGGCCACAGTCGGAATCGGTCGACTTGCTGGCAGCCCGGTTGTCACGAATGCCCTTGAGACTCAGGTTGCGAAGCTTGCAGCAGTCTCCGGAGCAGATGGCATCTTCATCACGGAAGCAGACGCACTGACCGTCACACGGCTTGCCGCGGTGACAGTTCGCCGCGTGCTGGGCGATGGCGGTGTCACGCTCCCGAGTGGTTCCACATCGGAACGTACCGATGCCGCCACCGAAGACCTGATTACCAATAACGCCGGCTCCATTGTTGTCAGCGCCGCGGCCCTGACGATTGAGCGCGGCAGCAGCGGCGCCTTCGACAACACGCTCGCGGTCGAGGCGTCTGGCAGTGGCCACGTCCTGCTTGAGGCCCGTGCCGGCGACCTGGTGATTGGTGGGCGGGTGTCCGGCCAGAGCGGCTATGTGAGCCTGCTGGCACCGCAGGGTTCGGTTGATCTCGCCACCTTTGACGGCGCTGAGCTCAACGCTGCGCCGCTCGCGTTGCCTGCCGCGTCGACGGTGTATTCGCTCGCAATCGGTAACACGACGGTTTACGCCCTGTCTGGCGCTACGCCGGCCTGGACCGAGCTCAGCGCGGCATTTGCGACCAACCTCAATGCGGTCGGCGGGTTTAACGCCCAGGCTCAGGGTGCGGCGCTCAGCATCCCCGCCCTGGTGGGTAGCAACACGCCAATCGTAAGCAGCAACACGACCGTGGTCGCTGTCACCGATGGAAGCGCGCCAAGCGCGGGTAGCTCGACCATCACCGTGTCATCCAGCCCGGTATCTGGCCGGGTCTACACGGTGTCGGCCGGCGCCTCGCAGTACTCGGTTGCCGCAACCAGCACAAATTGGGCCGATGTCCTCAGCGCACTGGCGACCCGAATCAATGCGGTCGCAGGGAGCACCGGAATCTCGGCCGTGGCCAACGCGGGGACCTCACTCACCCTGTCTGGTGTCGGCACCTCTACGCCCAAGCTCTCTGCCAGCACCATCACCGCTGCGGCAGCGGTCACGCCAGCACCCACCACCTCTGTTCCGAGAACGATTATTGATGTTGCGGGAACGGGCGTTGAGATTGTGGCCGGCGGCAGCGCGGGTTCCGGAAACATCCGGATGGCGGGTGGCGCGATCATCAGCACCACGGGTACTTCGCAGGTCACTCTGACTGCGGCCAGCAATATCGAGCTCGGACGCATCGAGACCGGAACCACCGGCAAGATCGCGCTCAAAGCAGGTGGCTCGATTACCGATGTCCAGCCTGCGTTGATCGAAAACGACAGCGATATCCGGAAGGCCGAAAACCTGATCGCTGGAAATGTCCTGATCGACGCGGACGGCATGGTCGGTCTGGGATCCAACCTGATTGAACTCAGTACCGTCAATCTGGCCGTCGATGCAGCGACGGGCATCTTCCTGAGGGCCACGGGTGACGTAACGGTACGCGACGTCTCAGTGGGCGCTTTCCGGGTCAGCTCGACAGCAACGGTTCCGACCACTGCGTCGTCGATTCTGTCGGTAACCGATCTCACAACGAGCAGTGGACCGGTGGTTCTGCAGGCCACTCGCAGCATTACGCTGGAAGACGGGTCAGACACGGACGGCATCACGGTGGCGGCAGGCGGCAGCGGCAACATCCTGCTCGAAGCCCAGCAGCTTGCGATCACGGTCAAGGCTGACGTCGTAACCGGAACCGGTGACGTGTCCCTTATCGCCGGGTTCAACGTTGCCCTGCAGACTGGAGTCGATGTCAAGACTACTGGCGGCACGATCGATATCGCGTCGACCACGGGTATGCTCCAGATGCATGAGAGCGCGCAGCTTGCGTCAACCGGCGGCGACATTCGGGTTCTCGCCCAGGGCGAGGCGCGTATCGGTCTGCTCGATGCGAGCAAGGCCGGTTCCCAGTCTGGCTGGGGCCGCGTGCTGGTGCGGTCCTCTGCCGGGGCGATTGTCGATGCGTCGGCGCCGGGTGACGGCGTTGTCAACATCAGGGCTTCGGACCTGCTGCTGATTGCTGATGGTGCAATCGGCGGGGCCGGCGCCTCGATCGAGACGGAAACCCAGCGGCTGAGCCTCACGTCTACCAACGCCTCAATCTTCGTTACCGAGTCCACAGCGCTGGAACTCGCTACGCTTGACGACGTTCGGGTTCGCCGGGTGGCCACCACAGGGTTGAGTTCGCTCACTACCGCGGCGGCTGCCAGGCAGGCGGTCGTAGGCGGCGGTGCTCTGGTGCTGAACACGGTTGACGGCACGCTCGCCGTTGGCAGCGACAGTACGCCGACCACGGTGACGGTGAGCGGCAATATCCGTCTGTCGGCGGGCGAGGCGGCGGAGGCCACCGTTGCGAACCTGGTCCTGAAGTCGCCCATCACCAGTGTGACAGGCAGCATCACTCTGCTGTCGGCCGATGACCTTTCGCAGTCAGCTGCTGGCGATGTTTCAACATTGGCAGACGGGCAGACGATAGATGTCCAAGCTGATGCGGGCATCTCGATGAGCGACGGTGCGATCACCTCCGCGCTGAACGGTGCAATTCGCTATCAGGGGCTCGCGGGCGACATCATCGTGGGCCGGCTGACAACGGGTTCGGTCGGAATAACGACTGGTGGAGTGGCACTGCTTGCGCCGCTGGGGGCGGTGATTGATACGGCGGGTGATTCCGACTCGGCTGATGTGGTGTCGCAACGCCTGCTCGTACAGGCAGCGACTGGTCTGGGTAGCGCCGCAGATCCCATCGAGCTTCATGTCGGCGTACTTTCGGCAATCGTTAGCAGCGCTGGCCTTTATGTGGTTGAGGCGGACGACCTGGCGATCGACACGGTTACTGTCAACGTGTCACGCGTCAAGGTGGACGGTGCGCTGCAGGATGACAACCTCCCCACTTCGCAGACCACTCAGTCGGATCTTGTGTCCGGTAATGACGGCAACATCGTGGTGGTCTCGTTGACCGGCAACCTGACGCTGTCCGAAGGCGACCTCGACAATTCGGCTGTCTCAGCTGACGGCACGGGTTCGGTGAGGATTGAAGCGGCAGCCGGGAGCGTGACGGCGAACGCGGCGGCGGATGTGAAGAGCGGTACGGGGCACATCACGATCCGGGCAGGACAGAGCGTGAGCTTGGGCGCTGGTGTGGATGTGTCGACAGCGAGCGCGGGTACGATCAGCGTGAACGCGGTGGCTGGGATGCTGACGATGGCGGGCACGTCGAACGTGACGGCGACGGGTAGCAGCGTGCGCCTGCGTGCCCAGGGCGACATGACGCTGGGCAATGTGACGGCGACGAACATGAGCATCGATAGCGATGCGGGGAGCATGGTGAACGCGGCTGGCACGACTATGAACGTGACGGCGGCGAATCTGCGGATCCAGGCGCAGGGGTCGGTGGGGGTGAGTGCGCGGCATGTGACGACGAGCGTGGACAAGCTGACGGTGCTTTCGACGACGGGGTCGGTGTACGTGACGGAGGCCGATGGGGTGACGGTGGACGACGTGACGGTGACGGTCACGGAGTTCAATGCGGATGCGACGACGACGGCGGTGGCGGATGCGGCGCAGGGGGATCTGACGACGGCGCAGAACGGCAACATCGTGCTGGTGTCGACGTTGGGCGACATTGTGCTGAACGAGGGTACGGGGTCGGCGAGCGCGGCAAATCAGTCGGTGAGTGCGAATGGCGCGGGCAACGTGCTGCTGCAGGCGATCGCGGGCTCGGTGGTGTTGAACGACAAGGCGGACGTGATCACGGGCACGGGTCACCTGACGGTGCTGGGTGCAAGCGGCGTGG
>CAIPNM010000275.1 GCA_903866395.1 uncultured bacterium | reverse complement strand
CCCGCATTGAACGAGAGCGCGATGGGAGAGGCTCGGGCATCCGATCCCGAGACCCTGGCAAAGCCGGCGAGGAGGCCGGAGCCGTCCGGCTGGGCAATGAGGGTGCGCTCGTGTAGCGCATACCAGCCGGTGCTCTGCGCGCGTACCGGGTCACCGCGCGCATCGCGTGCGCTCAGATGCTCATCGCGCCGCGAATAGGCCCAGACGCCGGCGGCGGTCTTGTCGAAGCGTTCGCGTGCATGGCGAAAATCGGTTGCCTCAAGCGGTGTGAGCCCAGCCTCGATCATCAGATGCAGACCGGGCGCGCGCGGAAAGGCAAGGCCGCTCGCGCGCACAAAATTGGTGTCTTCCAGCGGTCGGTCGAGGATTGCTGCCATCAGATAGCGGCTTCGGTCAGCGGTCTCGGCGCGCAGGCGGGCACCGAACCCGGCATGGTTGTAGATCGCTGCGCCCAGTGTGGTGGCGTAGTCGCCCTGCGGCCCGTTGGTGGGGTGAATAAAGCTCGCCGCCGATTCGAGCGTGAAGAACTCATCTTCAAGCGGAAAGAGCCCGATGCGAAGCGCGAGAGCGGGCTCGCGCCATTGGTGTTCCACCCAGAGCCTGTAGAGCTTGGTGCCGCTGTGCACGGTTTCGATATTGGTCACGCCGGTGACGGCGCCAACCCGGTCCGCGTTGATACGCTCGAGTGCGTGGTTGATGAGATGCAATTCGGCCGACCAACCGGGAAGTGCTGCCAGGCGCTCAAGGTCGATGCCGGCGCGCAGTTCGGTCAGGAGGCTGTTTGCAGGGCCACGGGCGCGCCCGCCCCGGGTGTTGGTGAGCGCATCGAGGGTGGAGCCCAGCTGAATCGCGAGGCCTGCAGGCGGTGGCTGCGCAAGCGCGCCGGTGAGGATGCCCGGGACGACGTCATCGGGCTCGAGCCGGTCGGCTGCGTGGACGAGGCCCGGCACGAGGAGCGCGGCGATCGATGTGAGCGCGGCGATCGCCCTGCGCGCGGACACGCTACGGGCGCGGAGCCGGCGCGCCAGGGTGAGAGACATCGAGTGCATGGGTTGCGGGTCGCTGGCGAGTGGGGCGGGCCTGCAAGAATCGGCCCCATGGGTGACGGAATGATGACACCGCCTGCGAGGGCGGCGCTGTTTTTCTCCTGGAATCTGATTGTGACAGCGCCCGTCCCGAGGCGTAGAGTGCTCGCCGTTTTGAACGAAGGCCGCTCATGAAACCGGATTCCCGACCCCTGTCCCGCCTGTCGATCGTGATGCTGTTTGGCCTCACCATCTTTGTCAGCGCGTTTCTGCTGTTCCAGGTTCAGCCGATGGTGAGCAAGGCGATCCTGCCCTGGTTCGGTGGCGGGCCGGCGGTGTGGACAGCGGCCATGCTGTTTTTCCAGTGCGTGCTGTTTGGTGGTTATCTCTATGCGCATGCGCTGGGTGCGGTCTCCTCGCCCAAGCGCCAGGCGATCCTTCACCTGCTACTTCTCGCGGTCGCAGCCGTGTTTGCCCGGTGGGTGGTGCCCGATGTGTCGCTGCGCCCGAGCGGTGACGAGGCGCCGGTCGGGAAAATCGTCTGGATTCTGGCGGCCACGGTGGGGCTGCCGTATTTCTGTCTTGCCAGCACCGGACCGCTGCTTCAGCATTGGTTCGCCCGTGGCGGGGCCGGCGGCTCGGTGTACCGGTTGTATGCACTGTCGAATGTGGGGTCGCTGCTTGCGCTCTTGTCGTTTCCGTATCTCTTCGAACCCTGGTTTGATCTGCCCACGATCGGCGCGGGCTGGACCTGGGGGTTCTGGCTGTTTGCCGCGGCCTGCGCGCTGATTGCGGTGATACAGGTGAAAGCGATGCCGGCTGCGGCCGGCGTTGGTGGGGTCAGCGCCGCCCCCACATCGAGCCCCGTCGGGCAGGAGCCGGTGAGGCGAGCGGGCTGGGGCGAGCGGGCAGGCTGGGTGCTGCTGCCCGCGCTCGCCTCGATGCTCTTCATTGCAACGACGGATCATGCGAGTCATGACATTGCGCCCGAGCCGCGGCTGTGGATTCTCACGTTGTCGCTCTACCTGCTGTCGTTCATCGTGAGCTTTGACCATCCGCGCTGGTATCGCGCGGGCTGGGTGGCGGCAGCGGCGCTCGTGTCCGTGCTGTTCATCGCGGGGCGTCATGCGATCCCGGAACTGTTCGGCGGCTACTGGGGGTACGGCCTGTCGGAACTGCGCTGGATCCATGGCGTGATGCTGTTTCTCGTCTGTTTCGTGTGCCACGGTGAGCTCTATCGGAGACGGCCGGCGGACACTGCGCAGCTAACCGGTTACTACCTGTGGATGTCGTTTGGCGGGGCGTGCGGCGGTTTCTTTGTGGCGCTTGTCGCAACCCATCTTTTCAATGATTTCTACGAGTGGTCGATTGGGCTCGGGGCGGCGGCAGCGCTGTGTGTTCTGGTGATCGACCGCGAGATCCGGGCGCGGTCGGCGGCGGCGACGCGTGGTGCGGCGGGCCGTGCTGCGGGCGGTGCTGCGGTTCAGGTCGCCCTGTCCCGTCGGCCGGCGCTCACCTGGGCGGTGCTCGCTCTTTGCACCGTGCTTGCGTTCTGGTGGGATAACCCGCTTCGGGGCCGACTGTCCCACATGGACGGCGCAGTCGAGACCACGCTCGATCAGACGCGTAATTTTTACGGCGTGGTGGTGGTTCGCGAGCGCCGCTTTCCCGCCGACCCCGCGCGCGATCATCGCGTGTTTTATAGCGGCCAGATCACCCACGGCTTGCAATTTCTCGCGCCTGAGCGGCTGCGCGCCCCGTTGAGTTACTACGGACCGGACAGCGGCGTGGGCGAAACCTATCGGTACCTGATGGCGCGAAGCCCCGCGGCCGATGTGGCGATCGTGGGGCTGGGGGCGGGCGCACTGGCGAGCTACGCGCGACCGACTGACCGCTATGACTTTTTCGAGATCAATCCCGAGGTTGAGCGGGTGGCGCGCACCTGGTTCACCTATCTTCCGCAGGCGCCGGCGGCCGAGTTAAGGGTGATCACCGGCGATGCGCGGCTCAAGATGGAACAGCTCCCCCCCGAGCGGCGCTACGACATGATCGTGCTCGATGCCTTTAGCGGCGGCTCGGTGCCGGTGCATCTGCTCACCCGCGAGGCGTTTGCAGTCTATGCCCGGCATCTGAAGCCAGACGGGTTTCTGGTGGTGCACATCACCAACGCCTATCTGAACCTGTACCCAGTCGTGATGCGTCAGGCCGAAGCGCTTGGCATGCGAGTGCGAAGTCGTTTCCAGGACCAGGACCCGGACCGGTTCATTCGCGAGAATCACTACATGATCCTCACGCGTGATGACCAGTATCTGCGCGCTTATCCGTCGGCGGATCGTCCGTTGCTCGATGCCCAGGGCCGGGTGATCGGCTCGCGCAACTATGACATTCCCGGGGTGGGCCTCTGGACCGATCATTTCAGCAGCATCACGCCGCTTGAGTGGCGTGACTGAGGGGCGCTGCGCGCAGTGAAACTGTGGCCCTAGCGGCGCAAAGGGGCTGCGCTACACTTCTTTGTGCTGGTCGGGTTGGTCTGCGCTGGTCGGGGCACTCTGTGCCGATTTGCGCCGGCCCTGATTCGCTTCCGCACTGACCCTCTATCCCGGACTACGCTCATGACAGATCGCACCGGCGCCGCGCGGGCGCTACGGATTGCCGCCGATGTGGGCGGCACCTTCACCGACGTTGCTGTGTTTGACGAATCGGGCCGTCGATTGCTGCTTGGCAAGGCGCTGACCACCCCCGCTCGCATCATCGAGGGTATTGGCACGGGCCTGACCAGGGCGGGCGCGCACTTTGATCAGGCGAACCTATTCCTGCATGGCGCGACGATCGCCATCAACACGCTGCTCGAGCGAAGCGGTGCGCGAACGGCGCTCGTTACCACGCGTGGCTTTCGTGACATTTATGAAATTGGCCGCGTGAACCGCCCCGAGGCCTACAACCTGTTTTTCAGAAAGCATGTGCCGCTGGTTGAGCGGGCGCTGCGGTTCGAGGTCGATGAGCGGATCAATTCGGCGGGCGAGGTACTG